>CADBTR010000047.1 GCA_902797675.1 uncultured Lachnospiraceae bacterium | reverse complement strand
GAGGCGTAGCGGGCTACGTTGATTGAGGCTGATGCCGCAGATAGAAAAATCAGTAGAAATAAGCCAGTTAATTAAGAAACGATGTACAAGAATGGAATTGAGTAAATTGATATGCAGGAAGCGGCAGAGCTATGAGAAACATGGATAAAACGCATATGTGGAATCGGGGTGAGTTGTATGGGAATGTATTTAAATCCGGGAAATGAAGAATTTTCAAGAGTGATCAGTACCGGATATGTTGATAAAACAGGTTTGATCGGGTTGATCAATTCAACGATAGATACGACAAGATGTTTAACCTGTATCAGTCGTCCGCGTCGTTTCGGAAAGTCATACGCAGCAAAAATGTTGTGCGCTTATTATGATTGCACTTGTGACTCTTCGGAAATGTTTGATACGATGGAGATTGGCGGCGATGCAAGTTATAAAGTGCATATGAATCAATATCATGTGATATATCTTGATATGTCAAATATTCTTGGAAAAACCGCACCTGAGAAGCTGATCACATATATTGAGGAAAATGTAACTGTTGAGATTATGTCCGATTATCATGTGAAAAAGGGAAATTCATTTGATCAGACCTTGATGTATCTGGTTGAAAATACCGGAAGAAAAATTTTTATGATTATAGATGAGTGGGATGCGCCGATCAGAGAATCTGCGCAGGTATCAAAAGAATATCTGAAGTTTTTGCGTATGTTGTTCAAAAGCAGCGGCACAACAGCTAAAATATTTGCCGGTGCCTATATGACCGGTATTCTCCCTATCAAAAAAGACGGTTCGCAGTCGGCTGTATCCGACTTTCGTGAATATACATTCTTGAATTCAAATAAATTTGCGAAATATATGGGATTTACGGAGGAAGAAGTAAAGACATTATGTGAGCAAAATCATATGAGTTTTGAAAAATGTAAACACTGGTATGACGGCTATTCTTTCAAACAGGCGAAATCCATCTATAATCCTTATTCTGTAATGATGGCAATGGAAAGCGGTGAATTCGGCTCGTATTGGAAACAGACCTCTGTTGCCGAGAATCTTCTGACCTATATAGATATGCAGCTTAGCAGCGATAACGGCGATTTGCAGCAAAAAATCCTGAAATTGATCTCCGGTGAAAATCCTGAAGTTGATGTGGACGGATTTAATAATGATTTTGCAACTTTTAATTCTGCCGATGATGTACTGACATTGCTGATACATCTCGGATATCTGAGTTATGACAAAGATACGAAGCGGGCGCGGATTCCAAATGAAGAAGTGCGTCTGGAATTTGACCGTTTGCTTAAAAGAGAAAAGAAATCAAGGCTGACTGAATTATTGCTGCAATCCGAAAAACTGTTGAAAGATACCTTGGACGGTGACGGTAATGCAGTCGCTAAGGCAATTAAAAATGTCCGCAACACGAATTATGCTCCGACCTATTATAATAACGAACAGTCCCTGCGCTATGCAATCAAGTTTGCGTATATTGTCTGCATCGACTTGTATATGAAGGTCGAGGAACTGCCGAGCGGAAAAGGTCTTGCCGATGTCGTTTATCTGCCGAAAACAGATTCCGCTCTGCCGGCGTTGGTGATTGAACTGAAGTGGGATCATGACTCCGATACCGCTATCGATCAAATTAAAAAAAGGAATTATCCTGCAATTTTGCAAGGATATGCGGGACAGGTGATTTTGGTCGGTATCGGGTATGATGAGAAAACGGACGAGCATAGCTGCAGAATTGAAAAGATAAAAATGTAATAATAAAATTCCGGCAGGGAATGTAAATGCAATGGTGTTTTTGTCAGCGCAAGCAGGTATAATAACTTTAGGAAAATGGCTCATACATAGGAGTAAGGAAGTATGGATGAATTAAATTATATAAATTGAAATAGGGAGAAATATGAAATGGCTGATTTTAAATATGAAATTATAGAAGAAATAGGCGTGCTCTCAGAGAACGCAAAGGGTTGGAGAAAAGAACTTAACAGGATTTCATGGAATGGTGCAGCACCGAAGTATGATATCAGAGATTGGGCACCGGAGCATGAAAAAATGGGAAAAGGGGTAACTTTGACAGAGGAAGAAGCGAGGAAATTGAAGGAGTTGTTGAGTTAGGAGTAAGCCGTTTATAAAAACTAACAGTCACTGTTCAATCCTGTGATCATAAAGAAATCCGGTGCTTTTGAGACAGAGGAGGGCTGTCTTTCTCTGGAAGGTATCCGAAAGACGACCAGATACAAGAATATCGAAGTGGAATTCCAGGATATGGCATTTCGTAAACAGAAACAGAAATTCTCGGGATGGACAGCGCAGATTATTCAGCATGAATGCGATCATCTTGAAGGGATTATTATTTGAGGTATAGATATGGCAAATGAAGGTGGTGAGTGGATCATGCGGGGATTGGACTGGAATAACCCATACAGGATCCGCACATGGAAAGAATTGATCAATTGGATAAATGAAGTGGGTTTTTTGCCGCTGTTTGCAAATGAAGTAGCTGGTTTCTCCATGGAGGAGCATGTTTCATCGGATTATTGGTGGACAGGTGTTGTTGAGGAGGATCCGTGGGAGTGGCGAGAACTCATTGCGAGAAGTAAAGAAGTGGCTTATGGGAAGTTCTTCGATAAGAAAGCTGGTTTTATCAGCAAGGAATGGCTGCCGTATTTTGCAAATTACAGACGCAATGGCTATGATTTCGACAGCAGATATGCGGATGGTTTTGCAAGCCGCAGGGAGAAGAAAATCATGGATTTCTTTACGGCAGAGGATAAAGACGGCGATATTATCTGGAAAGAAGATGAGATTCTTTCCACAGATCTTAAGAAGATGGCAGGATTCGGAAAGGGCGGAGAAAAGAATTATCCTGGAATTATCACCGGACTGCAGATGAATCTGTATCTGGTAATTGCGGATTTCAGGAGAAGGCAGAATAAGCGCGGTGAGGATTACGGAATGGCGGTGTCTGTGATGTTCCCGCCGGAAACGGTGTGGGGCTATGATATGGTGACATCGGCATACAGTGAGGCGCCGGCGGTGTCATGGAAGCGGATTTTTGACAGAGTGAAGGAATTATATCCTGATGCGGCGGATGCAAATATTGTCAGATTGATTGGAAATTTTGATTCGTTCTAACAAAAAATTCATAGTTAGAATGTTGACAATGTGTTGATAATAGCCGAACTTTCGAGTATAATATACATGAGGGAGGTGCTTGTGTATGGCAATAACAAATTTGAATATAAGAACAGATAAGGACATTAAGGAACAGGCAGAGGAAATATTTGCTGAACTTGGGCTGAATATGACGACTGCAGTGAATATATTCCTCAGAACTGCAATTAGAGAACACGGTATTCCTTTTGAACTGAAACTGGAAGTACCGAATGAAGTTACTGCCGCCGCTATCGATGAAGGCAGAAAGCTGATGGACGACCCTGATGCACCAAGATACTCTGATATGAGCGAACTTAAGGCTGCATTGGAAGTATGAAATACGATGTGCAGTTCACCACGCAGTTAAAAAAAGATCTGAAACTTGCAAAAAAGCAAAATAAAAACCTTGATAAACTGTTTGAAGTGATCGACATTCTGGCAAATGGCGGTACGCATTCAGAATTATTAAAAAAATAGATTTTACCCGAAGGAAACTTCGGGTATTCTTTATATGCAAATGTGATGGCTATGATTTCAGCAGATGATATGGTAACTTAAAACAGGTCGCAGGGCTAAAGCCATGCGACATTCAATAACAATACAAGGAGAAATGAAAATGAAATTAATCCACTTATCGGACCTTCATCTTGGAAAGCGTGTGAATGAGTTTTCCATGATTGAGGATCAGGAATACATATTGACAAAAATAATTAATATCATAGACGAACAGCAGCCGCAGGGCGTTATCATTGCCGGTGATGTCTATGATAAGGCGGTGCCGTCTGCGGAGGCGGTGGAGTTGTTTGATGACTTCCTGTACCGTCTTGCAAAGCGTGAATTGAAAGTATTTGTCATCAGTGGCAATCACGATTCCGCTGAGAGGATTGCTTTTGGCGGAAGATTGATGGACAGAAGCGGCGTATATATGTCGCCCGTCTATAACGGCAGGGTGGAGCCTGTTACAGTTCAGGACGAATACGGCAGTTTGAATATCTATATGCTGCCCTTTGTAAAGCCTGCAAATGTGCGCAGATTTTTTCCGGAGCATGAGATCGTGACTTATACGGATGCTATTAAGACTGCTGTTGATGAAATGCATATTGACACGATGCAGAGAAATATTATGATTACCCATCAATTTGTTACGGGAGCATCCCGTACCGAGAGTGAGGAGGTGTCCGTTGGCGGCACCGATAATGTTGACGCAAGCGCATTTGACGGCTTTGATTATGTCGCGCTCGGTCATATTCACCGCAGTCAGAAATGCGGCAGCGAATTTATCCGCTACAGCGGCACACCACTTAAATATTCATTTTCCGAGTCGAAAGATCAAAAGTCTGTGACAGTCATTGATATCAGGGAAAAAGAGAATATCCGGCTTTCCTTTATTCCTTTGACGCCAAAGCGTGATATGGTGGAGATCAGAGGAAAGTACAACGATCTGATGCTCAAGAGTTTTTACGAAAATACTGCTTACGGTGAGGATTATATGCATATCACCCTGACAGATGAGGAAGATATTCCCGATGTCATTTCAAAACTCAGGGTTGTTTATAAAAACATCATGAAGCTTGATTACGACAATGCGAGAACCCGCCACAATGCCGAGATACATGGCACGGAGAATGTGCAGGCAAAATCACCGCTGGAACATTTTAATGATTTTTATGAGATACAAAACGGTCAGCCGATGAGCGATGAGCAGAAAGCTTTTATGACTGACCTGATTGAGAAGATATGGAGGGATGAAGTATGAGACCGATACGATTAAAAATATCCGCTTTTGGTCCTTATTCCGGCGTAACCGGGTTTAATTTTGAAAAGCTCGGCACAGGCGGCATTTATTTAATTACGGGCGATACAGGCGCAGGTAAAACTACGATTTTCGATGCCATAACATATGCGTTATTCGGATCTCCAAGCGGCAGCAACCGTGATGCATCCATGCTCCGCTCAAAATATGCCGATCCTTCCGTTCCCACCGGGGTGGAACTTGTATTTACCTACTATGGCAAGGAATATATGATCAAACGAAATCCCGAATACCTAAGACCCGGTAAGCGGGGCGATGCTATGACAAAACAGATCGCTGCCGCTGAACTCACCTATCCCGACGGCAGGGTTGTCACTAAGATCAAAGAGGTAGATAATGCTGTCAGGAATATTATCGGTATTGACCGCAATCAGTTCTGTCAGATCGCCATGATCGCGCAGGGGGATTTTTTAAAACTTCTGCTTGCCCCGACTAAGGAACGCATGGAGATTTTTCGCCATATTTTTAAAACAGAGCGTTTTCTCGACTTACAGGAACGGCTGAAAAGGGAGTCTGGCGCATTGAATAATGAGTGTGAGATGATCAAAAAGAGCATCGAGCAGTATATCGGCGGTATCGTCTGTGATGAAGATGATGTGGCGAATATTGAGGTTGCAAAAGCCAAACGTAACGAATTGCCTGCCGGGGACACTATTTTCCTGTTGGAAAAGCTGATCGACGGGGATGAAAAAGCGGAGGAGGAATTATCCGGACAGAAAGCGGT
>CADBTR010000046.1 GCA_902797675.1 uncultured Lachnospiraceae bacterium | reverse complement strand
TCATGACGCTTCTGCCTCTAACATCACAATTCCCTTACGAATTCTTGCAAGGGATTCTTCTTTTCCCAATACTTCCATAATCTCAAAGGCTCCTGCCGGCGTCATCTGTTTTCCCGATACGGCGGTACGGATCGGCCAGAGCGCCTGTCCGTTTTTAATTCCCTTCTCTTCGATATAAGCAAAAATCCGATCATGAAGGGCATCTACGGAATAATCTTCCCATGCTTCCAATATCGGCAATAATTCCTTTAAAACCGTAAGAGAATTTTCCGAATTCGTCTTCATCTTCTTGTGGGTATACATCGCCACATCATACTCCGGCAATTCCTCAAAGAAATCCACCATCGGCGCAATATCCGGAAATACTTCGATTCTGGTCTTTACCATATCAAGAATCTTTTTCAGATCAAGAGGCTTCTTAATCACTTCTTTTATGTACGGCATTGCCATCTCATAGAATTTCTCCGGCTCCATTGCCTTTAAATATTCTCCGTTCATCCATTTTAACTTTACCATATCAAAGACTGCCGGAGATTTGCTGATGTGATGATAGTCGAATACATCGATCAATTCCTGTAAGGAAAAGATCTCCCGATTATCCTCCGGGCTCCAGCCCAAAAGCGCGATATAATTGACAACCGCCTCGGCAACAAATCCCTGCTCCAACAGATCTTCAAAAGAAGCATGACCGCTTCGCTTTGATAACTTCTTATGATTTTCATCGGTGATCAGCGGCAGATGGATATATTTCGGGGATTCCCAGCCGAAAGCGTCGTAAAGTCTCTGATATTTCGGCGTGGAGGAAATATATTCATTTCCACGCACTACATGAGTGATCTCCATCTTATGATCATCAATGACATTCGCAAAATTATAGGTAGGATAACCGTCTGATTTAATCAGGATCATATCATCCAGTTCTTCATTCTCAACAGTAATCTCTCCGTAGATCTCGTCTTTGAAAGTGGTGGTTCCCTCTCTCGGAACATTCTGACGGATCACATAAGGAAGACCTGCGGCAAGTTTTTCCTCTACTTCCTCTTTGGACAGTCCGAGACAATGTTTGTCGTATACGACAATCTCCTTGCCTGCAACCTCCTGCTTTAAAGATTCCAGACGTTCCTTATCACAGAAACAATAGTATGCTTCCCCTTTTGCCACCAGTTCCTTTGCGCACTCCAGATACATGCCTGTCGCCATACGTTCACTCTGCACATAAGGTCCAAAACCTTTGTCCTTATCCGGTCCCTCATCATAGGCAAGTCCGGTCTTTTCCAAAGTACGGTTGATGATATCTACCGCGCCCTCCACAAAACGCTCCTGATCGGTATCCTCGATTCTTAGGATAAAATCACCGTCCTCATGCTTTGCGATCAAAAATTCATACAAAGCGGTTCTCAAATTTCCTACATGCATTTTCCCGGTAGGACTCGGGGCATATCTTGTTCTTATTTTTGCTGTACTCATATATAAGCTCCTTCTTAATCTCCCGCGATCTTTTTCAAAACATTGACCGCCTTATCGGGGATCATACAGTCATAATGTTCTTCCATAAACGCCATCTGCAATGATGTGGCGCCGGAAAATTTCCCGAACTCCATGGCTGTCGATACGACCGCCCGATAACGTTCATCAGACATTCTCCGCTTCATCAGTCCGAGATAAAACAGCTCCTCCGGTGATTTGTACAATACACTGTCCAATCCGCTTCTTACCGGCGCATATTTTGCAAAACGGATCAAATGATTCATATCCGAGAAAACAAATACCGTCGTCAGTTCTTCTTTTCTGCTCTTTTTCTCCTGCTCTTTTTCTGTCTCATCCTCAGACTGTGCAGCTTTCTGTTTTTCTCCACCTTTACTCAATGCTACGGAAGGAGACCACTGCGCATCCTCCAATTCCCCCTTCATTTGGGCAAGACCGGCTTTCAGGATGGATGCCATATCCTTCGCATCCTCCGAAAATGTGATCATCACGCCGTCCGGATATGCAGCCATGACCTGAATGGACAACATCGGTCCATTTGCCTCAAAGCCCACTTCTTCTCTGGCTGCGTCGATGATTTCTTCCAGAAAGTTCTGTACCTTATCCTTATTATGAATAAAATCCTCTATTGTGATATCGTTATCTGTCAGTTCTTCCTGCGATAACATGCAACATACCGTTTTATCGTCAAGTTTCCGAAACTTCATATAACAAGCCTCCAATCTGTGATTGCCGATTCCCTCATTCCTTCTTCTGAGGATTTCGGTCACTGTCTCTCAGTATAACAAAATTATGCAAAAAATGCAAGCGTTCCGGTTTTTTATTTGGATAGGCACGTTTGCGGCTTTTTGCTCATACAATATATTAAACTCTCGCTCAGGGGTGTGTCGTGGAAAGTTTTAAGAATCCGCTGACAAAAGAAGAAGAAACACAACTGCTTGACCGCCTGACAAGAGGTGATCAGGCGGCAAAACAGTTGCTCATTGAACATAATCTGCGTCTTGTCGCCCACATCGCAAAAAAATACTATTCCGGCACCAGAGAGATGGAAGATCTGATTTCCATCGGCACCATCGGTCTGATCAAAGCAATCGACTCTTTCCGGATCCAGTCCGGAAATCGTCTGGTCACTTATGCAAGCAAATGTATTGAAAATGAAATCCTGATGTATATCCGCAGTGAAAAAAAGAAAAATCGTGAAGTCAGCCTCTACGAACCCATCGGAACCGACAAGGAAGGAAACTCCATTCAACTGATGGATGTCGTTGAAGCGGAAACCGGCGATTTCGCAGATGAATTCGATCGCAACAATGACCTGGGCTGGCTCTATCAAAATATAGAGAAAATACTCACCCCGCAGGAATTTCTGCTCATAAAAAAACGCTACGGCATTTTCGGCGAATCGCCGGGAACACAGCGTGAACTCGCTGCCGATCTCGGCATCTCCCGAAGTTATGTAAGCCGTCTGGAGAAAAAATGCCTGCTGAAACTGCAAAGAGCGCTAAAGGATCGTCGGACTAATCAGCTTCCGTAATTTCTTTTCTGCGTAAAATATCATATTGTTCCAGCGAAACGCCAAGATCTATGTATAATGCCTGTTTTGGGTGAGGAGCGCTCTCCATCATATTTCCCTCCTCATCCTCAATGCTTCTTACACAGACCGTCAGATTTTCGCCTGCGGGTTTCATAACCTCGATTTCTTCCCCTACGGAAAATTTATTCCGCTGCTCGATCCGGTACTTTCCATTTTTCTCTTCCCCTACGATACCAAGATAGGTATAACCCTTGATATACGTATTGCTGTCATAAATCTGTGTATTCTCATCCGGTTTTCCGAAAAAGAAACCGGTTGTATATTGCCTGTATGTACATTTTGCGATTTCCTCACGATAGATCGGCAGATGTTTTTTATAAAGCTCAGGCGACTGCAGATAATCATCAATCGCCATCCGGTAAGTCCTTGCCACTGTTGCCACATATAATGCGTTTTTCATGCGGCCCTCCACTTTAAAGCTGTCAATCCCGGATTCCATTAATTCCGGAATATGCTCGATCATGCATAAATCTTTTGAATTAAAAATATACGTTCCTCTTTCATTTTCATAAACCGGCATATACTCTCCCGGTCTGGATTCCTCCACAACGGCATACTTCCAGCGGCAGGGATGCGTACAGGCACCCCGGTTGGCGTCACGCCCTGCCATAAAGGAACTCAACAGGCATCTTCCCGAATAAGAAATACACATGGCGCCATGTATAAATGTCTCAATCTCCATATCCTCCGGAATCTGCTTCCGAATCTCACGGATCTCTTCAAGGGAAAGCTCCCTTGCAGTCACAACACGCTTTGCCCCCAGCTTATGCCAGAATAAAAATGTCCCGTAATTTGTATTATTTGCCTGGGTACTGATATGGATATCAATCTTTGGAACAACTTCTTTTGCGATGGTAAATACGGCGGGATCCGAAATGATCAACGCATCCGGTCCGATTTCCTTTAACTCTGAAAAATACTTCCTAACCCCTTCCAGATCTTCGTTATGCGCAAGAATATTGGCCGTCACATAAACCTTTTTTCCTCTCTCATGGGCAAATGCAATTCCCTCTCTCATCTCCTCCATGGAGAAATTCTTCGCTTTCGCCCGAAGGCCAAACGCTTCTCCGCCGATATATACAGCATCCGCGCCAAATAACACTGCGGTCTTCAAAACCTCCAGACTGCTTGCCGGAATCAGCAGTTCAACATTTCTTCTCATGACTCTGCTCCTCTCTTGACACTGACGGTCATTCCGTCTCCTATAGGAACCACCGATGTGATCAGATCATCTCTGTTCTTTACCTCATATAAAAATTCCCGCATTCTCGCATGGATTGTCCGGACTCTTCTGGCAACGGCGAACCTCGATTCCACCAGATCTCCCTCCTGCAACACATTATCAGCCACAAGAACCCCTCCCGGTTTCATCAGCCGTACTGCCTCCGGAAGAAAATGAATATATTGCGCTTTTGCCGCATCCATAAATATAAAATCAAAACTTTCCGCTTTCATTTTTGCCATCAATTCCATGGCATCTCCAAACAAAAGTTCAATCTCCTGCTCCATTCCTGCCCGTTTTATATTTTCCCGGGCAATGATCTCTCTCGGCTCATAATTTTCTATGGTAACGATCTTTGCCTTGCGCTCAAGACAGGTATTCATGAAAATAGCCGAATATCCGATTGCAGTTCCAAGTTCCAAAAGCGCTGCCGGCTTATGTACAGCCAGCAACACTTTCAAAAAACTCTCTGCTTCTTTTCGGATAATCGGCACGTCATGCTCTTTGGCATAAGCCTCCAGCCCGTCCAAAAATTCACCGTTGCTATGTTCTAAGGAATGGATATAAGAAACAACTCTCTCATTTACAATCATGATCCTGTCTCCGTCTCCTCTGCCTGACTCAAAATCTTAATAATATCCTCCGGTCCCTGTTCTGAACTGATCACATACTCACCAGCTTTAAAATCAGCCTCATATAACTTCGCCTGAATCAGAAAAGCATACTTGCTTTTGATCAATTCACTGTCCAATAAGATATCGGCAACTTCGTCATTGTCTGCGCCGGCGGGAATTGTAACCGTCAATTCGATCCCAGTGCCGGCCTTATCAACCCCCTCATTGCTGAATATCTGATATCCAAAGGAATATCCTTTGGTGCAGATGAAGATAAATACACCGGCACATATAATCCAAAATACAATTTTCATCGAAAGACCAAGCACAAACTTGGACGTTTTCTTTAAATCCATGGTTTTTCCTTACTTAGAATCTCAGATCTAAGTCTATCTCCTCCATCAAAGTCTCATTCATATCATGAAGTCTCTGGCATAATAACAATTCCGCATTCATATAATCCGTCACCTTTGTAATGCCGAGCGTATCCATGTATTCTTCAAGCAATGCCGAGGACTTCGCTTCATCTGCGACCTCTCCGGAAACCTGCAGTTGAAAATTACTTGTCCGGAATTTACATACAAAATCATAAAGTTCCGGATCCTGCTCTAAAATCCTCTTACACTCCATAAAACGAAGGTATTCATCACTTTGAAGAATCGCTTCCTTTAATTCCAGTGTTTTTCTTTTAATGACGTCATTGTATTCAATCCCATCTCTTATCATAATCTGTCTCCCGAATCCTATTCTACTTCCATAATGATCGGAAGGATCATCGGATTTCTCTTAATTTTCTTCCAAAGATACTCGCTGAGCGTTTCTTTTACCACCATCTTGATTTTTCCCCAATCGGAGATATTCTTCTCCACACAGCCAAGTACAGCGTCATTTACGACCTTGCGCGCATCTTCCAAAAGATTTTCCGCGCCTCTGACATAGACAAATCCTCTGGATACGATATCCGGTCCCGCAAGCAGCTGGTTACTGTATTTTTCAAAAGTCATGACAACAATGATGATACCGTTTTCCGCAAGGTTCTGACGATCCCGAAGCACGATATTTCCGACATCACCTACGCCCAGTCCGTCAACCAGAACGCTTCCCGCAGGCACATGATCCGTAACGATTCCCTCTTTCTCCGACAGCGTTAAAACATCACCGGAAGAAAGGATAAAGATATGATCTTTCGGGATTCCCATAGATTCTGCCAATTCCGCTGTTCCCTTTAAATGACGGTATTCACCATGGGCAGGAATGCAATATTTCGGTTTTACCAGAGAATACATCAATTTGATCTCTTCCTGGCATGCATGTCCCGATACATGGGTATCCTGGAAAATAACTGTTGCCCCTTTCATCGACAATTCGTTGATTACTTTGGATACCGCTTTTTCATTTCCCGGAATCGGGGAAGAACTGAAAATCACCGTATCATTCGGCTTGATCGTCACTTTCTTATGGATGGACGCCGCCATTCTGGACAATGCAGCCATAGACTCGCCCTGACTTCCGGTGGTGATCAAAACGATCTGACCATCGGTATAATTTTTCATATCTTCCACATCAATGATCGTATCATCGGAAACCTGAATATATTCCAGTTCCCGCGCGATATTGATGATATTCACCATACTTCTTCCCTCGATCACCACTTTTCTGCCATATTTACATGCAGAATTGATAATCTGGCGAACACGATCCACATTGGAAGCAAAGGTCGCCACAATGATTCTGTGACCGACATTTTCCGCAAACAACTGGTCGATGGTTTTCGCCACTGTGCGCTCGGAAGCGGTAAAGCCCGGTTTGAGCACATTCGTACTGTCGGACATCATGGCGAGTACGCCCTTCTTGCCCAGTTCGCCGAATCTTGTAAGGTCTGTGGTATCACCGTATAACGGTGTGTAATCGATCTTAAAATCTCCGGTATGAACAATGACGCCTGCCGGTGTGAAGATTGCAAAACCTACCGAATCCGCGATACTGTGATTTACTTTGATAAATTCCACTCGAAAACAGCCAAGATTGATAGACTGACCGGTCTTTACGACTTTCTTCTTGACTGTTTTTTCCATGCCGTGTTCTTTCAATTTGCCGTCAATGATGGCCATTGTAAGTTTTGTTGCATAAATCGGCGCATTGATCTCCCGCAAAACATATGGAAGCGCGCCGATATGATCTTCATGTCCGTGGGTGATTACAATTCCCTTGATCTTATCCGCATTTTCCTTCAAATAAGTAATATCCGGTATTACCAGATCGATTCCAAGCATCTCGTCATCCGGAAAAGATAATCCGCAATCCACAACCAGAATATTATCCTCATATTCATAAACTGTCATATTCATTCCGATCTGTTCCAGACCGCCCAACGGAATGATTTTTATTTTTGCATTTTCATTTTCTACTGCTGCTTTCACTTGTTACCTCCGTTCGTTTTGATTTTTGTTTTATAAAGCCGTTCCTAACTTTGTTTCAAAGATCATCCACAAGTTCCTGAAAAATCTTAGATACGCTGTCAAATTCAAGATCATCCTCTACAAATTCATAGACTGCGTCCTCTTCCTTCTCTGACGAAAGATCTTTCACAATAAAGACCTCCATCTCTGCATTTTCATCGTCCTGATCTGTTACCAGAAGATAGTCCGTTCCGTTAATCCTTGTCTGTTCGATCACAAACAACTCCAGATTATTCCCATCTTCATCCGTCAAATTAATTTTTCCAAACATACGACACTCCTACCGGTTGCTGTTATCCAGATACCCCTGCAAAATAATCGCCGCAGCAATACTGTCTACGTATAAATCACGATTTTCCCGCCGTACTCCTGCCTCCATCATTGTTTTTTGTGCGCTGACAGTGGAGAGCCTCTCATCCCATAAAATGACTTCCAATCCGGTTCTTCTCTCCAGATCTTCTTTCAATTCCAGTGTCTTATCGGCTCTCTCTCCAATTGTATTATTCATATTCTTCGGAAATCCCAGTACAATCTTTTCAACCTGATATTCCTTTATCAGCTCGTCTATACGGATCAATGTCTTTCGGATCTTCTTCTCGGAATCTCTGCGTATGATCTCCAATCCCTGCGCGATCGTTCCGGTCGGATCCGAAATAGCAACTCCCATGGTTTTCGAGCCGTAATCCAATCCCAATACTCTCATATTACTTCAGCTTATGATTGATGTAGTATGTGAGAGCCTCTTCGATCAATTCATCCCGCTCAACCTTCATGATCAGACTTCTTGCATTTTTATAGCTTGTAATATAAGTCGGATCTCCGGACATAATATAACCCACGATCTGATTGACCGGATTGTATCCTTTCTCGGAAAGTGCCTGATAAACCTCCTGCATAACCTGTCCGACTTCCACCTTGATCTCCGGTGCTGTCTTAAAATACTGTGTGTTGCTCATTTTTTCATTCATTTCTCTGTACATCTGCCTTTCTTCTGCTATCGCATAATATCCATTACACGCACAAACTTTCACTCTATTCTAATATATTTTTATCAATTCTGCAAGTAATATTTCTGAATTTAACATATTTTTCACCCGAATCTTTCCGATCCGGTTCGTCAAATCCTGACCGGAAGCAACGGCAACCTTCAGATATTCCCTTGTATGCCCCGTAAAATAGCGGATCCCGTCCAGTTCCACCGCTTCCTCGAACAATACCTCCGCTATCTTGTCAAAATACTGCTTCCGGAATTGTCCCGCCATCTCATCTCCAAGCGCGATCAGTTCCTCACTGCGCTTTGTCTTGACTTCCTCCGGTATCTGTCCTTTCATGGCCGCCGCTGCCGTTCCTTTCCTCATGGAATATTTAAAAATATGCATTTCTGTAAATGCAATTTCATGCAAAAATGTTTTCGTCTCCTGAAATTCCTCTTCCGTCTCCCCCGGAAATCCCACAATGACATCGGTGGTGATACCCGGCAAATCAAAATATCTGCGAAGAAGCTCACAACGCTTGCGATACCCCTCCGGCGTATACTTCCGGTTCATTCTTTTGAGCACGCCCGCGCTCCCGCTTTGCAGAGACAAATGAAAATGAGGACAAAATTTCTTATTCTCAGCCAGCGCGGATACAAACTCCTCTGTTACGATTCCCTGTTCCAGCGATCCAAGTCTTACCCTGCGGATCCCGTCGATGGCGGAAACCGTATTGATCGCATCCAAAAGTGTCAGGGGTTCTTCCAGATCTTTTCCGTAAGAAGCAAGATGGATTCCGGTCAATACAATCTCCTGATATCCCTTCTTTGCGATCTGTTCAACTTCATTTCTCAAATCTTCCAATCTTCTGCTTCGTATCCGCCCTCTTGCGTAAGGTATGATACAATAGGAACAAAATTGATTGCAGCCGTCCTGGATTTTGATAAATGCTCTTGTATGCTCCAATGTTTCCGTCATCTGCATCTCATCATATGCCCAATTACAAGACTCATCGGCAAAATAACTTCTTTTGCAGGAAGTTTGTTTTTCTCTTTCCCGTTCTCTCTCTGCGAAATATTCTTCCAATATTTCATAAATCCGGCTTTTTTCATTTGTTCCCACGATCAGATCGATCGCTTCGTCTTTTAAAAGTTCCCCGCCTGCCGCCTGAACATAACATCCGACAGCCACGACCACCGCATCCGGATTCATCTTCTTTGCTTTATGCAGCATCTGTCTTGACTTGCGATCTGCAATATTCGTCACCGTACAGGTATTGATAATATATACATCCGCTCCCGGCTCAAATTCCAAGATCCGGTAACCGTGTTCCTCCAAAATCTTTTTCATTGCCTCTGTTTCATATGAATTTACCTTACAGCCCAGCGTATGAAAAGCTGCACTCTTTCGTTCCTGCATAATTCCTTACTCCAAATCTTTTATTTTACAAATATTTTGATTGACTTTTATTCTTTTTAAAGGTAGTATATAAGCAAACGGGTTTTCTCTCATGAGAGTTTACCTCATAATCCAAAATAATTCAATTATAATTTCGAGGAGGTTTTATTTATGAAAACAGTTCAGATTTGCTTAAATTCCATTGACAAGGTAAAGGCTTTTGTAAATGAGATTTCAAAATTCCAGACAGACTTCGACTTAGTATCCGGAAGATATGTCATTGACGCAAAATCCATTATGGGTATTTTCAGCCTTGATCTTTCCAAACCGATCGATCTGACAATCCATGCCGATGAATCGGGAATCAACGAGATCCTTGAGGTATTAAAGCCATATCTGGTTGAATAATAATTTTACATAGCTTGTGAGCCGGAAGCATTTCCGGCTCTTTTTTTGCAGCAACAGGGCATCTAATGCCGGGCTTGCACAAGCTGGCATTAGATGCCCGCAAGAACAGCGAGAGGCTGTGCTTCGAGCTGTTCGCAGGTGCGAAACTCTTCTTCACTCCAT
>CADBTR010000045.1 GCA_902797675.1 uncultured Lachnospiraceae bacterium | reverse complement strand
TTCTGCGTGGATACCACTGCGGAGATCGCGTTCGGCTGCGAGAATATGGGTTTAACGGAAACAGAGATACAGCACCGTATCGACAATATCGTTACGGAAATGAATATTCAAAAGCTACTTGGCAGGAGCATTTTTAACCTTTCGGGCGGCGAAAAGCAGAAGATCGCCTGCGCGTCTGTTTCAGCACTTATGCCGCAGATAATCGTCCTCGACGAACCTACCTCGAATCTTGATTTTGAAGCGATAGAAAAACTGAAAGTTGTTCTCGTCGAATGGAAAAGGCAGGGAAAAACTATCATCATAGCCGAGCATCGTCTGCATTTCCTGCGTGAGCTTGCTGATAAACTGATAATACTTGAAAACGGCAGGATCACCCGCGAATTTTCATCGGAGGAGATAAAAAAGCTGTCGGCGGCAGAGACGGAAAAGCTCGGCATACGTCCGATCAGTCTTGCAGGGGTCGGCTTTCTGAAAAGTGCCTCCCACACAAGCAGTGAAAGTATTAAATTTGAAAACTTCATTTTCAGATACAAGAACGGCGAACACGGCATAGATATCCTAGATCTGGAAGTACCGAAAAATGCAGTTATCGCCGTCATCGGTCATAACGGCGCAGGTAAAAGCACTTTTGTGCGCTGTCTCTGCGGGCTTGAAAATAAGTGCAAGGGTACGGTCATAATGGACGGCAAAACGCTCAAAACAAAGCAGCGGTTGCATGAATGCTATATGATAATGCAGGACGTAAATCATCAGCTTTTCACCGAAAGCGTGACAGATGAAGTGAAATTGAGCATAACGGACAAAACTATTTCTGATGGAGAAAAGAATAAGATCGCACTTGAAATACTCTCACAGCTTGATCTGAGAGAACAGTCTGAACTGCACCCTATGGCACTGTCGGGCGGTCAAAAGCAGCGTGTGGCAATAGCTTCCGGTATTGCATCAAATAAGGAACTACTTATTTTTGACGAGCCTACAAGCGGTCTTGACCTTTCGCATATGAAGCAGGTGGCATATGAACTCAGACAGCTTAAAGCAGCAGGTAAAACAGTTTTTGTCGTGACGCATGATCCGGAGTTTATCGCAGGCTGCTGCGAATATGTCATTCATTTGCAAAGCGGCAGTGTGAAAGATTCCTATTATCTTGATGATGAGGGCATCGGCAAGATAAGAGATTTTTTCTGGATGGTTGAAACTATGTAAACATAATTTAGAGAAATTACCATAAGTGATATACAAGTAATTCGTTTAAAAAAGAAACAGCGTAGCTATGCGACTGAATGTCAAGTAGCTACGCTGTTTTTATCGGATTCGGTTTTCTTTCGTGTGGGGTGTGTTTATGAATGGTTGACATTAATCTGGATAATAACTACGGTTGGCTATGGAGAACAGAAAGTTAGCAATATGAAATGTGATTTTCGGTGTTTGAAAAACCTTGTATGATTCCATGTGTTGTGCTATACTTTTCATAGAACAGATATCGGTGCGATCGGAACAGAGCATGTCCTGACCGAAGCAGGTTGATATGGAGGGTACGGATGAACAGAAAAGAAAAATGGTTGTTTCCATTGGAAACAAAGAGTTTTATATTGATTTTTCTAGGTTGTTTTTTTAATTATATCGGGCGTATTGTGGCTGTTTCTTTTGAAACGCCTTTGTGGCTCGATTCCGCAGGAACATTTTTTGTGGCAATCCTGCTGGGACCGCTTGCGGGAGGACTTACCGGTGCTGTGGAAAATATTGTGCTGGGCTTTACCGATCAGATCTCATTCTGGTATATTCTTGTGAATGTGGGAATCGGTCTGATCGTGGGATATTTTTATCCGAGAGACGATAAGAAGAAAGATGCATTTCCGGTGATCGCAACGGCAGTGATCAGCGGATGTTTTGCGGCATTGGTATCGACACCGCTTAATATGATCGTCTACGGAGGGTATACGGGAAATGTATGGGGCAATGAATTAAAAGATCTGCTTTCTCAGAATATGAATATTCCTGTATTGTGCAGCTTTTTGGGAGAAGCGTTCGTAGATTTGCCGGATAAAACGCTGTGTCTTTTTCTTGCTTTGGGATTGAGAAAGATTTATCGGCTGCCTGGTAAGAAAAAAGAGAAGAATATGCATGCGCAGGAGGCAGAACATATATCATTGCTGATTGCGTTATTTGTGTTGCCGGCGGCAGTTATGTTTCCGCAGGTGCGTGCGCTGGCAGAGGAAGCGACTCACGATTATGCTGCGGATTACGCCGTGACTTCTTATGGTACGGGGGACGGACTTGCCACGGTGGAGATTAATGCTATCGCTCAGACGGCTGACGGTTACATATGGGCAGGAACTTATTCCGGGATCTATCGGTATGACGGCACCCGCTTTGAGGCGATGAATCTGGATTCCAGAATCTGTAATGTGATGTCATTGTATGCGGAGGATGACGGTACATTGTGGATCGGTACCAATGACAGCGGCATTGCGGAATATCATACGGACAGCGGAAAGATAGAATTTTATTCCACAAACGAGGGACTTTCGACGGATTCCGTCCGCGCAATCTGCGGTGACGGCAAGGGAAATATCTATGTGGGGACTTCCGGAGAAGTAAATATTATTACGGAGGAAAAGAAAGTAAAGAGTATTCCGGAATGGAAAAACATTGTATATACAAGGACATTGACTGCTTCTGATGACGGCGCAATCTGCGGCGTTACCAACAGCGGAACGCTTTTCTTTCTGCGGGGTGAAGAACTGGTCTGTGAGGAGGAGTATGACGGAGAACAGGGGATTTATTATAATTCCGCGTCTTACGGAGAAAACGGACAGTTGCTCGTAGGAACATCCGGAAACATTATGATCCTGATGGATGCGGCAAATGGCAGCATTACAGGACGGAAGGTGATGGAAACCGGTGAGGTTGCTTATTCCAACATGATACGTTATTGTTCCGGAGAGGAAGGGTATTTCTTCTGCTGTGAAAATGGCATGGGTTATGTGGGAAAAGACGGTTCCGTTGTGAATCTGACGCAGGAGAACTTTGCAAATGCTGTTTCCGATGTGCTGGTGGATTATCAGAATAATATCTGGTACGTGTCGAATAAACAGGGAGTCGTAAAATTTTCAAAAAATCCTTTTGCAGATATTTTCTGTAAAGCTTCTTTGAACGGCAATGTTGTAAATGCCGTATTGATTCATGATAATTTTCTTTATGCGGGACTGGATGACGGTCTTGTCATTATCAATCTGGATGATTATTCCCGGGTGACTACGGAATTGACGGAACGGACACAGGGAGTGAGGGTGCGCAATCTGATGGAGGATTCCAAAGGTAACATCTGGGTGAGTACCTATGGTCAGGACGGTCTTCTTATGGAAGATCGGGAGAGCGTGATCATTGCATATAACGAATCGACGGCAGGAACATTAGGCGGCAGATTCCGGTTTTCCATAGAACTTTCCGACGGTACGATCTTAGCGGCAAGCAATGTGGGATTGAATTATATCAAAGACGGACAAGTGGTTGAAACTGTAGGCGAAGAAAACGGATTGGGAGGTCAGCAGATTTTGTCCGCTGTTGAGACAAAAGACGGTAAGGTTCTTGCCGGCTCGGATGGCGACGGGATCTATGTACTCGACGGAGCGAAGGTTGAAAAGCATATCGGAGCAGAAAACGGATTGGGAAGCCTTGTGATTTTGCGTATCGTTCCTTATCAGGACGGTTTCTTTTATGTGACCAGCAATGCGATATATTATGATGATTCGGAACATATCACAAAGTTAGACGCTTTTCCGTATACCAACAATTATGATCTGTATGTTACGGAGGAAGGAAAAGCGTGGGTTAGTTCCAGCGCGGGAATTTACATTGTGCCGGCAGAAAAATTGGTGAATAATAAAGTGGATTCTTATACGCTGCTTAATTATACCAGAGGTTTTGACACTTCCCTTACCGCCAATGCATGGAACGAAGTTGTGGAGGATAAATTGTTTCTATGCTGTTCGGACGGCATACGGATGATTTCCACGACGAATTATGATTCTTTTCCGCAGGATTATCAGATACATATCGGCGGATTGATGTGTGACGACCGGAAATTGACGCCTGCTGACGGAATTTATCATATTCCTTCCACAGCGGCTAGAATCCAGATTACGCCGGCGGTCTTGAATTATACGCTTTCGGATCCGCTGATCAGGATTTATCTGGAGGGTATGGACGAGAAAGGCATTACATTGCATCAGAATGAACTGACGGATGTGATCTATACGAATCTGCAACACGGGGAATATAAACTTCATATCCGGATCATGGATGAAGCCGGTCAGAATATGATAAGAGAAGAAGTATTTCCGATTGTCAAGGAAACCAGATTGTATGAACGGACGTATTTTAGGATTTATCTGATGTTTGTATGTGTGATGGTGACGGCATTTATCGCATGGATGGTGGCGAAAATTTCCAATATGGCGCTGATTAACAGGCAATATGAGCAGATTCATGAGGCGAAGGAAGAAGCGGAAAAAGCGAATCGGGCAAAAAGTGATTTTCTTGCCAATATGAGTCATGAGATCAGAACTCCGATCAATGCGATCATCGGCATGAATACGATGATTTTGCGGGAGACGAAAGAGGAGAATACGAGGCAGTACGCTTCGGATCAGAAGCGCTCCGCCCGTATTCTGCTTGGCATTGTCAATGATATCCTGGATTTTTCCAAGGTGGAATCCGGAAAACTGGAAATTGTTCCGGCAGAGTACAGTACCTTTGAATTGTTAAAAGAGACGACCTCTATGGTGCGCCCGCGTATGAATGAAAAGGGATTGGAATTTATCATAGATATTAACGAACAGCTTCCGGCAAATATGTATGGTGATATCGAGCGGATTCGTCAGATATTTGTCAATCTTTTGACAAATGCCGCCAAGTATACGAAAGAGGGAAGCGTAACGTTTGAGGTATATCCGGAAACGAAAGAAGATACGCTGTTTATGACGGCGAAGATCAGCGATACCGGCATTGGTATAAAACCGGAGAATATTGATAAGATCTTTGATTCGTTTCAGCGGGTGGATGAAAAGAAAAACCGTACTATTGAGGGAACGGGACTGGGACTTGCGATCACAAAGCGTCTGGTTGAGCTGATGAACGGTGAGATTTTTGTGGAGAGCGAATATGGAACCGGAACGGTATTTACGGTCAGTCTGCCGCAGCAGCCGGTGGGAAGCGAAGTGATCGTAAACATGGATTTTGAAGGCGGCGAGACTTTCTGGGAACAGGAATTTGTAAAGACCGGAAAGCGATTTTCGGGAAGGATTCTGGTTGTTGACGATGTAGAGATGAATCTTAAGGTCGTAAAAATGTATCTGAAGGATTCCGGATTGACTGTGGATACTGCCATGAGCGGAAAGGTGTGTCTGGAGATGATCCGGCAGAAAAAGTATGATCTGATCTTCCTTGATCATATGATGCCGGAGATGGATGGAATCGAGACATTAAAACAGATCAGGGAAACAGATCATGAAAATCGGGAAACGCCGGTTGTCATGCTGACCGCCAATGCGATCCGCGGAGTGATGGAGCAATATCTTGCCATCGGATTTGATGCATATCTGTCGAAACCTCTTAATCCGGATGCCTTGGAGAAGATGATTGAGAATTATATCCCGCCTGTGCTACCGGAGACGAAACCATCGCAGCAGGATCCGGATATTGATTCAGACAGGGAAATGGCAGCAGCTCCGACCGGATCAGAACAGGAATCATCGACAGCGGAAACGGAGATATCCTCCCAAGAACAGATTCAGGAGGGCGACAGCGTATTGGAAAAATTCAGATCATTTCTCGATGTGGATACAGGGCTTGGCTATTGTATGGAGGATGAGGAATTCTATATGGAAGTGGTGACGCTCTATGTGGATCAAAACAGGTTATCCTCTATCAAAGAGGCTTTTGAAAGGGAAGACTGGAATGAATACAGGATCAATGCCCACACCATAAAGTCTACTTCGTTAAATATCGGCGCTTCCCGTGTGTCGCAGCTTGCGCTGGAGCTTGAGATGGCAGCCAGAAATAATGATATTTCCGAAATCAAAGACAAACATCCAATTTTGATGGCTGCATATGAGGAGTTGCTGGAAAAATTAAAAAATGCGATGAACAGACAGTAGATCAGAGTGACAGATTATCAATTGACAATACTTAAGGAGGGGAAAATTATGCTGGGAGAAGATACGCCGGTGCGGGAGATCAGACGAAAGATATTTACGCAGATTTCCAAGGTGGCATTTGAATCGACACATGATAATTTTAATGATGAGATCGAAGCGATTCCTTATGAATTGCTAGGTGAGAAAGCGCAATACAGGGAGAGCATTTACAGAGAACGCGCCATTGTGCGGGAAAGGGTGCGTCTTGCCATGGGATTGTCCTTAAGACCGGAAAATCGGGCGGTACATTTGACACATGGCATGGAAAACAGCAATATCGATGAAAAATATTATGAACCGCCGCTGATGCAGGTCATTCCGGCTGCCTGCAACGCCTGCGAGTCCAACAAATATATTGTCAGCAACCTTTGCAAAGGCTGTGTGGCGCATCCGTGCCGTCAGGTCTGTCCGAGGGGCGCCATCGATGTGGTGGACGGAAAATCGGTGATCGATCAGGAGAAATGTATTAAATGCGGGCGGTGCAAAGAAGTTTGTCCTTATGACGCCATTGGAAAATTAGAGCGTCCCTGCGAACGGGCCTGCGGCGTCAAGGCGATCAAAGATGACGATCAGGGACGGGCTTATATTGACAGTGAAAAGTGTTTATCCTGCGGAATGTGTATGGTCAGCTGTCCTTTTGGAGCGATTTCGGATAAATCCCAGGTATTTCAGCTTTGCCGGGCAATCCGGGAGAAAAAGCGGATCGTGGCGGCTCTGGCGCCGGCATTTGTGGGACAGTTCGGACAGAATGTGACGCCGAGGAAGATGAAGCAGGCGTTATTAAAACTGGGCTTTGAAAATGTATATGAGGTGGCTTTGGGAGCGGATATCGGAGCCATGGCGGAGGCAAGACAATATGCGGAAAAAGTCATTACCGGACAATTGCCTTTTCTTCTGACTTCCTGCTGTCCGTCATGGGCAATGCTTGCAAAAACTCAATTTCCGGATATGATCGACAGTGTTTCCAATGAATTGACGCCGATGGTGGCAACCGCCCGGAGTATCAAGAAAAATGATCCGGATGTCAAAGTGGTATTTATCGGACCGTGTGCGGCGAAGAAACTGGAAGCTATGCGGACGCAGGTGCGAAGCGATGTGGATTTTGTCATTACTTTTGAGGAACTCTGGGGAATGTTTGACGCCAAGGGGATTGTTCCGGCAGAGATGGAGGGGGATACATCGTTCCATGATGCTACGGCCGCCGGGCGCGGATATGCGGTTGCCGGAGGCGTGGCGCAGGCCATCGAGGAGTGTTTAAAAGAGTATTATACGGAGATGCCGATCAAGATCGAGCATGCGGAAGGACTGGCGGAATGCAAGAAAGTTCTGATGTTAGCGAAAGCGGGGAAGATGAACGGTTGTCTGATTGAGGGAATGGGATGTCCCGGCGGCTGTATGGGCGGCGCCGGAACAAATATTCAGTTAAATAAGGCAAAAACCGCATTGAAGAAATATAAAGACGCCTCCACAACGAAGCTTCCATCCTATGATGTTTTGGAAATAGAGTTAGATTAATAGATTGACATTTTTATTATGGAATAGTAAACTTAGACCTGATGAAAACTACATGAGGAAAGGATTTCAAGTCTTATGAAGAAAATGTTGACCGGCTTGCAGCCGACAGGAGTGATCACATTAGGAAATTATATCGGTGCCATCAAGCAGATGGTTGAGTATCAGGAGCAATATGATACATATATGTTTGTTGCAGATCTGCATGCTATCACCGTACCGAATGATAAACTGGATCTGAGTGAGAAAACGAGAAGCCTTATCGCGCTTTACCTTGCCTGCGGCGTTGATCCGGATAAAGTAACGATTTTTGCGCAGTCCAACAATGAATACCATACGAATGTCGCATGGATGCTGGAATGTAATTCTTATTTCGGAGAACTCTCCAGAATGCATCAATTTAAGGAAAAAAGTAAGAAAAGTGAAAATTTCACCGCGGGATTGTTCACCTATCCGGTATTGATGGCAGCAGATATTTTAATCTATGATTCCGATATCGTGCCGGTGGGCATTGACCAGAAGCAGCATGTAGAGCTTGCCAGAGATATTGCGATCCGTTTTAATAATAAATACGGTGAGACTTTTACGGTTCCGGAGCCTGTGATGAGCGTGACGGGAACGAAGATCATGGATATGATCGACCCGACAAAGAAGATGAGCAAATCCAGTGAAAATCAGAACGGCGTGATCCGGCTGCTGGATGAGCCGGAGGTTGCCCGCAAGAAGATTATGCGCGCCACAACGGATTCTGAGATGGCAGTGAAATTTGATGTGGAAAATAAACCGGGTATTTCCAACCTGATCAATATCTATTCCGCATTGACCGGAAAAAAGACGGAGGAAGTGGAAAAGGAATTTGAAGGCAGCAATTACGGTACATTTAAGAAAGCGGTTGCGGAAGTTACCATCGGAAAAATAACGGAAATTCAGGAAAAATACAATGAAGTTCTGAACAGCGGAATGGTGGATCAGGTGTTAAAGGCCGGTGCAGACAAGACGAGAGAGATCGCAAAAAAGAAATACGAACTGGTAAAACAGCGTTTAGGTTTTTATATGTAATAAGGGATCATTATGGATAAAAGTGAGATTCAGATAAAAAATGCCATCGTGCATATTTTGGACAGCAGCCTGGGAACGGTAGTCTTTTCCGATGGGGAACTGGAATTCGGTTCGGATTTTCAGGATTTTCTCCGGGAGCATATCGCAAGGCTTTATGCAAGCGATGATGTGAAAAATTGCCGTTTCATGGAGGAGGAAACAAAGGTTCTTCCGCTGATTCAGGATGTGATTGAGGAAAAGCGGGATTTTATCTCCATGAGCAAAGAAATCTGCTCCCTGCTGTATGAGATCATGCAGAGCAACATCTCCATTCCGGCGGCGGATGTGGTGATCGCATATTATGAAGTGGCGACGGTGCCGAACCTTGCGATCTTGAAGATGAATTACAGGGAGAGTTATACGCACAGCACAATGGCGGCGGAACAGGGGAATATCAACAGTATCATCAAGTATCGCTCAACGCTGCCGGGCGGATCGCAGAAACTTTCCGAGGCTGCATTGATCAACCTTACGGATTTTTCCATTCGTCTGGTGGAGAAAAAATATGAGATCAACGGCGCAAAGGAAAATTATTTTTCGCAAAAATTTTTGTGCTGCACGACAAAGATGTCCCAGAAAGCAAAACTTGCAGTGGTGGAAAAAGCAGTAGAGGCGGTGCAAAAGGAATTTTTAAATGAGTCGGAGCAGTTCGAGGAACGGATGAAGGCGAAAAGCGTGATCTACGAGGAAATGGAAGAACAGGGAAATATCAGTATTCCGGAAGTTGCAGCAAAGGTTTTTGAGAATAACGAGGCAATGCACGAAAAATTCAAGGAAAAACTGGAAAAATACCATATTCCGGAAGAAGAACCGATCACGCCGAAGAATGAGGCGACGACGAAAAAATTTGAAAAACAGCATTTGACTACGGATACCGGCATTGAGATCAAGATTCCCATGGAACAGTATAACAGTACGGAGAATATCCAGTTTATGACAAATGATGACGGCACGATTTCCATGTTGATTAAAAATATCGGACATATTACATCGAGGTAATGTGATGAAAAGACAGGACCCTTTGGAATTGAGGCTGCTGCGGGTATTTCTGCCGCTTATTATTTATTATGGTCTGCAGCTTTTGACGATGATCGGATTGGGGTGTTTTGGAGCCGGACGGCAATTTTCAAAGATGCATGCAGACGGCGGCGTGAATTACCGGACGACCTATCGCTTTGCCGATGAATTGCAAACCTATATGGAACATCATGGTCTGGTCGTTAATCTGATCGCGGGGATCATTACGATCGTTATCTTATTGCTTCTGTTTCGCAAAGATTTAAAACAGCAGGGCATAGAAATGACGGCGCCGGAACAGATCTCGTCAATCCGGATGCTGTTGACGATCGGGATCGGGATCAGCGTAGCCGCCGGATTGAATCGCTTTTTTTCGCTTTTTCCCTTAGATCATATTCTGGGGGATTATTCACAGGTGCTTAAGAATTTTAAAAGCAATCCCAAGGTGGTTCAGTTACTGGCTCTTTGTGTAGTCACCCCGCTTACGGAGGAGCTGATTTTTCGCGGAATGATGTACCGGAGAATGAAGGATTATACAGAGCCCTTGACAGCGGCGGTGTTGACGTCTCTGGCGTTCGGATTTTATCATGGCAATCTGCTGCAGGGTCTTTACGCGGGATGCCTTAGTATGATTTTGTGTTATTGTTATGAAAGAAGCGCGACAATGACCGTTCCCGTAATTCTGCACATGACGGCAAATGCGGCTTCCCTTGCCATGACTTATCTGCCGTTTAGCAGCTGGATCGGAAAACATACGGTTCCTGGTATCTTTGTGATGATCGGAGAATTGGGAATTTTGCTGTTTGGCTTGTATTGTTTCCGGTTAAATACAAAAAAAGAAGATTTTTCGGAAAAAATTTATTGACAAACAGGTTGTTATCATGTATACTAGCAAAGCAGTCTGATGAGGCGCAAAGATATGGGATCTTAGCTCAGCTGGGAGAGCATCTGCCTTACAAGCAGAGGGTCATAGGTTCGAGCCCTATAGGTCCCATTCATTTTGACTAATTTCAGATGTGTTTTATATGGCTAAGTAGCTCAGATGGCTAGAGCACATGGTTCATACCCATGGTGTCGGGGGTTCGATTCCCTCCTTAGCCATTATAGGAAGGCTCTCAGAACCGGCTGGCTCTGGGGGCTTTTTGTTTTATGCGCAGGGGCGCATAAGAAAATGATCGCCTGTCGGCGAATGCGCCCCCCCTTGCGGCGGGCAGAACGCACATGGAGAAGCGGCAGAAAGGAAAAAGAAAACATGAGAATTGGAATGGGATATGATGTTCATAAATTGACGGAAGGTCGAAAATTGATTTTAGGCGGCGTTGAGATTCCTTATGAGAAAGGACTTCTGGGACATTCGGACGCGGATGTGCTGCTTCACGCCATCATGGATGCACTGCTTGGGGCGGCGGCTCTCGGGGATATCGGAAAGCATTTTCCGGATACCGATCCGGCTTATGAGGGCGCCTCCAGTATCCGGCTTTTAGAGGAAGTGGGAAGACTTTTGCAGGAAAATATGTTTGTGATAGGGAATATTGATGCGACCATTATCGCGCAGCGCCCGAAACTTGCCCCTTATAAAGAACAGATGGAGGAAAATATTGCGAAAGCATTGCATATTGAGCGGAATCAGATCTGCGTCAAAGCGACGACGGAAGAAGGTCTTGGCTTTACCGGACGGGGAGAGGGCATGGCTTCTCAGGCGATCGCGCTGTTGAACAGTATGGAAGATTATATGTATGATGACAGACGGGTGGTAAATGCCGTAACTTCTGACAATGGAGGAATATCCGGTTGTAGCGGATGTAGAAACCGCAGCATACAATAAGAATGAGAAAGAGATTATTGTCAGGAGGAAGATTGCAGTGTCATTTTTTACTGATTTTAAGGAGGAGGCAGCGGTAATCAGAGAGCGGGATCCGGCGATCAAGTCGGACTGGGAAGTATTGCTGTATCCGTCATTTCATGCTATCCGGGCATACCGGAGGGCGCATAAATTATATCTGAAAGGTCATTATTTCTGGGCGAGGTGGATTTCTCAACGGGCAGCGAGAAAAACCGGAATCGAGATCCATCCGGGAGCACAGATCGGAAAAGGGCTGTTTATCGACCACGGTCATGGCGTGGTGATTGGTGAAACTGCCATTATCGGGGATAATGTGACGCTTTATCAGGGCGTGACTTTAGGCGGTACCGGAAAGGAAACGGGGAAACGCCATCCGACCCTGGGCGATAACGTGATGGTGAGTGTGGGCGCAAAAGTCTTAGGCTCATTTACGGTAGGTGAAAATTCCAAGATCGGCGCCGGAAGCGTGGTATTGAGCGAAGTTCCGCCGAATTCTACGGTGGTAGGCGTTCCGGGGCGTGTGGTGAAGCAGGATAATGTGCGGATACCGAGAGAGGATCTGGATCAGGTGCATCTGCCGGATCCGGTTAAGGACGATCTGGATCGTCTGGAGAGAGAAAACGAGCAGCTGCGTAACATTATCGTACAGTTGGCGCAGCATGAATATTGAGAGAACAGGAGCCAGATACCGTTCGAGGCTGCAAAGCAGGCGAGATTACGGGATCGGCATCCGACCGGACTGAGTCAGATAATAAACGATCGT
>CADBTR010000044.1 GCA_902797675.1 uncultured Lachnospiraceae bacterium | reverse complement strand
TTTCTGATTCTTACCGGATTCATCGATGATCTTCCCTTCCGCTATCTGAATGATCTCATCAGACAGACTGTTTAATTCCTCTGCGTCATGACACGCCGTAACAATGATCGCTCCCCGTTTCTTTGCATCTTCGATCATTTTCTTTACAAGAATCACACCGGCTTCATCGATGGCGTTAATCGGTTCGTCCAGAATGATCAAGTCCGGTCGTTCCATAAATGCCGCCGCGATCCCCAGTTTTTGTTTCATACCGAGAGAATACTTCCGGTATTTCCTCTTATCATCCGGAGCCAGTCCCACCTCCTGCAAGGTTTGCCGGATCTGTTCTTTTTTGATCTTATTCTGAATGGCTGCCAGCAGTTCCAGATTCTTAGATCCGGTATAATTCGCGATAAAGGCAGGATTTTCGATCAGGATCCCCACGCTTCTCGGAAATGAGAGATCCTTTCCCAATACTTCTCCGTCGATCACCACGCTGCCTTTCGTCGGGCTGATCAATCCGCAGATCGCCCGCATCAGCATCGTCTTTCCGGAACCATTTTTTCCTTTCAGACCGTAACATTTTCCGGATTCCAGTACAAGATCCACATCTTCTAAGATCGTCACGCCCCGAATAAGCTTCGTATAATGTTTTATTTCAACTTTCATCTTAAACCTCCTATCATATCTGATCTATGAGATCCGCTCTTCCGGCAGAATCGAAATATAATTTTTTGTCGGATAATACGAATAAACCACCTTGATCTCCTGCTTTTTTAATTCCTCTAAACTCTGATACATTTTCATAATGGAACTAACCAAAATCACTTCCTGTTCCGAATTTGCCTTTATTCCCGAACCGCTATATTCCGGATTCAGAGTCTGGAACAAAAACATCTCTTGTGCATTTGATTCTCTTCCTTCTTCAAAGATCCAATACAAGGCATCGCCATTTTTTCCGAAATTGATATCGCAATCCGTTCCATTTACCAGTTTTACTTTTACAAGCATGTAATTATATTGTTGAAAATCCTGAAGCATTTCTTTACTTATTTCTTCTCCCATGATTTCATAAGTATCCGTTAGCTGAGGATAGTTTTCCAGCATCTCCTCCGGACTTAGAACTTCTGCCGATTCTCCGGTCAGAAAAGCTCCGTGAAACTTTGTCCGCTCTCCGAGTTTTACCGGAATATTCTCCGGATTCGGATATGCCTTATTGATCCGGTATGTCATAGATCCCCATACGCAGATCAGTACAATTCCGACGATCCCTAAGCTTCCTGCCATGATCTTTTTAAAGTTCATCTTTCTTCCCCCTTCCGATCCCATAGAATAAACCAAAGCCGAGAACAAACAGCGCCGTGATCATACCGAGCACTGATTCTTTATTCTCCCATACTGACTGGGAAGGATTCATGATATTCCGCGGTCCCCATGTCTGAAACTCCAGATAAACAGCTGCCGTCTGAAGTGTAAAGAAAATCACAAACGGCACAAACAAAACGATATATTTATTATGCAGCAGATTACTTACTGCAAGTGCCAGACAGGCAAGCAGTCCTGCCATCACCGCATCGATCACAAGGTACAGTGCAAAGTATACAAACGGATGCGTATAAAACAATTTCGAAGCCATACACTCTCCGTTTAACGCAAAAATTCCAAGTCCCTGCTGCGGGATCAGACTCGGCAGCACCGCCATCGTCAATGCCAGATTCAACAACAGCGGAATCGCGCAAACCAGCGCACCGCTTAAGAATGTTGCAAAATATTTCGCAGCCAGATACGAAGATTTCTTCATCCGGATACAGATATTTTTAATATATCCCTGTTTCATATCCGTATAGTAGCTCATTCCATACGGCAAGGTTGCCAGAAGAATCACACTGTAGTAAAAAAGATCCAGATGAAAGCTCCCGAAATCAAGGGGCAGGCAACTGTTAAAGACCGAATACGGATAATCCATATTGAACCCAATATTCAATCCCTTCGTCCGCGGCAAAACCTCCATAACAAAGTGAAGGATCCCGATCCCGCAGGCAACTGTCAGCGCAAAATAATACAATCCGTTATGAAATGCGCGATACAATTCTAATTTTAATGCTCTAAACATAGCACTCTTTCCTCTCCTTAATTTTTGTTTACCATTTCTCACCGCTCCTGCAGATTATTTACCTTTAAAAAGCGAACCGACGAATTGGAATCCGGCATTACAATTCCGGTTTTCGGATCTTCCCTTCCGGGATAAACCGACGAAAGCCGCAGATAAAGATCATGATTCTGATAATCTAAAATATCCATATACATACAGGTGAAAGTAAGCGTCTCCCCCTGTTTGATCTCATTCAAATAATAACTTTTGCCTTTTGAATCCGGATCCGGTGTTTTATCCGTTACATATCGACATTCACCTAACCAATAGGTCGTATAACTGCTTCCGACTCCAAAATCAGCAACATAACGATCATCCGGAACCCGTTCTACAAGTTGAACATCTAAAATGCAAAAGGACTCCATTGTATCCGCTAAATTTGTGAGTTCAAAAGTGATAAAATAATATCTCAACTTATTCAGTTCAGCCTCAGTATGAGAACGTTTTAAAAAATCTAAATTTTCCTGAACCCAGTCCCCCTTTTTTGTAAAATATTCACCGCCATTTGTATAATCGTCCGTCACATAAGCGTCTGTGATTTTAATATGATAATCTTCCTCTTTTTTTTTGTTATTGGCGGAAAAGAAATCTCTCTCGTCCTCATCGCAATAATAGCTGTCCGGAAGATAATTTGCTAATGAAAGCTCCTGATCCTTATATTTTTCCACATCTATCGTTTCCATGGGTAATGTTTCCACCGCTTCCTCCACTTTTGCCATATTCTTGGCGCCGGAATATTGTGTGCAGCCACTAAGACATACTGCTGTCACTGCGAATACCACAATTGAAATACTTATTTTATTTTTATACCTCATCTTCGATCACCTCCAATTCAAAATATATCATAGCAATGTATCTAACTTGTATCAAAGTTGCATAAAAGTTGCATAAAAGTTGTATCTAACATTATAATAATCATCAGAATATCAATTTTCAATGACCCCCTTCTTTTTTTTCAAACTATAGCACCTTCAAACCAATAAATCAATACGTCTGACGTGAACGGTCGTTTTGGTGACATATTCGGTCAAACTGACGGTTGCTATCCTTTGGCAACTATTATATAATGTTAATGATGTTCAAACGAATGGAAGAAAAACAATACAGCAAAGGGGAGGTTTATACTCTTTATGAAAATAGCGATCTGCGATGATGATCCGGTTGACAGAGATGAAATATACCGCATTGTAAATGAATATCATACCGATACGCAGCTTACGATCAGATGTTTTTCCTCGCCGTTGGCGTTATATAACGAACAGCTGGAATCTTCTTTTGATGTCATTTTTTTAGATATTATCATGCCGGAGATAAACGGATTTCAATTAGCAAAAAAAATCCTCGCCACTTCCGGCAATCCGTTAATTATTTTCCTGACTACATCTATGGATTATGTGATATCCGGATATGAAGTTGCTTTCCGTTATGTCCCCAAACCTGCTTCTTCTGATATTATATATAAAGTATTAGATGCAGCTATTGCAAAGCTGCAACCCCATCGCTTTATTTTAAATTGCGAAAATCAAACGACTGTCTTTCAAACGAAAGATATTTACTATTTTGAATCTATCAACCACCATACCATTCTCCACACAAAAGATGATAGTTTTGCTTTTCGCGACAGTTTAAAACAAGTAATATTGCATCTGCCCTCAGGAAAATTTTTCCAGATCCATAAAAGTTATATTGTAAATATGGATCAGGTTATTTCTTGTGATTCCAAAAATGTTATACTTGCAAACGGAGAAAAAATACCTTTGAGCCGCAGACAAGCCGGTGAATTTCAAACAATATTTAATTACTATCTGGAAAGTGAGGACGAATAAGATGTATAATTTCATTGAGATCTTATGTATTGTTTCAGAATTATGGATGCTATATCTGTTTTTAAACGCCTTTTATTTTACCTCTAGGCAGACTCTTGCCAAAACGGCTGTATCTTTCTGCCTGTTCGGCGCGGGCGTGACAATTCTTTCTTTTATGCCGGGCGTCGCATTTTTAAGAATTCTTTTTGTTTTTGCCGGACTTACCATTTTGGCAAAAGTATTATATCATGCGACCCTGATACAGGGGATCTGTTCCTCTGCCCTTGCCTGCGTCTTTATTGCTGTCGGTGATATCATTACAACAATACTATTCAATTCCTTTGGAATTTCCAATCGAATTCTTGTGGAGCGTGGATTTGCCAGATCTCTGTATCTGATCATCGGTCATTTCATTTTGTTTGCCATATTTATTTTTGTTTGTCTTTTAATTCGCCGTTCTGCTGACACCCTTTCCTTTAAAACAGTACTGCCGTTGCTTCCTTGCTGGTCAGTCAGCATCGTTTTATCCTGTCTGTTAGCATGGCAATATGTTCATACCGATGATAATATGCCCGCCCTTTATCTTTTTGTAATGTTGGGATTGTTATATACGAATATTATTTTTCTTTATTTTACTTCACAGCTGACAAAGCACGCGCTTCATGAAAAAGAACTTGAATTGACGAAACATCACTATCTGATGCAGAAAAAATATTATGACAACCTTTATCAGCAAAATGAGGAAGTGCGCGCTTTATGGCACGATTTAAACAAATATATACGGGCAATTCAGACAGATTCCGATAATCAGGCTTTGCAAGATGTCACAGATCGTTTAAACTCCGTAACTCAGCTGGTTGATGTACAAAACCATACTCTCAATGTGATTTTAAATGAATATTTGCAAATTGCAAAAGAACATCAGACCAAATTGTCCATGGATATCCGTGTTCCTGCCGAACTGAATGTAAATACCGTAGATTTGTATATTATCATCGGAAATACCTTGGATAACGCCATTCGTGCCTGTGACATTCTGCCTCCCGAAGAGCGAACTATTTTTATTAAAATGAAAATGCATCACCGCGTTATGTATTATGAAACAAGAAATCCTTATCCGCAGAATCAAAGTCTGCAAAATAAGGATTCCTTACATGGCTACGGATTGAAAAATGTTCGTAACTGTCTTGATCACTATTATGGCTACATGAAGACATCCGTTGAAAACCGGCAATTCATCTTCCAGTGTCATCTGAATACCTGATGTTTTACAACTACCCCGCCACCTCCACATGACAGTCTTTCTTGCAAAAAGGCAATTATCGTTTTTTTCATCTATTCTAAAAAGTGTGTCTTGTAGCGTGTGTCTTGTAAGTGTCTTATAGGTGTCTTATGTATAAAAAAATGAGGATTCCCAAGCCGTACCACAACTTGAGAATCCCCCATAAACAGGCATTTTATCTTATATCCTAGAATTTTCCTGCCTTAGCAGCCTCCTCAACAGCAACTGCTGTAGAAACTGTCATACCTACCATCGGGTTGTTTCCTGCACCGATCAAGCCCATCATCTCAACATGAGCCGGAACAGAAGAAGAACCTGCGAACTGCGCATCGCTGTGCATACGTCCCATGGTATCTGTCATACCGTAGGAAGCAGGACCTGCTGCCATGTTGTCCGGATGAAGAGTACGTCCTGTACCGCCGCCGGAAGCTACGGAAAAATACTTCTTACCCTGCTCGATACATTCTTTCTTATACGTACCTGCTACCGGATGCTGGAATCTTGTAGGATTTGTAGAATTACCGGTGATGGAAACATCTACTTTCTCCTTATGCATGATAGCAACGCCCTCTGTAACATCGTTAGCGCCGTAGCAATTTACCTTGCCTCTCGGACCATTCGGGTCAGAATAAGACTTTCTGAAGATCTCCTTTACTTCACCTGTAGCGTAATCCATCTCTGTCTCCACATAGGTAAAACCGTTGATACGGGAAATGATCTGAGCCGCATCTTTTCCGAGTCCGTTCAGGATAACTCTTAACGGTTTCTGGCGAACTTTATTCGCTTTCTCTGCGATACCGATCGCGCCCTCTGCAGCGGCAAAAGACTCATGTCCTGCAAGGAAGCAGAAACAGTCTGTGCTCTCTTCCAGAAGCATCTTGCCCAGATTACCATGACCGAGACCTACTTTTCTCTGATCTGCAACGGAACCCGGAATACAGAATGCCTGCAATCCTTCTCCGATAGCGGCAGCCGCATCGGAAGCCTTTCTGCAGCCCTTCTTGATTGCGATGGCAGCGCCTGTGATATATGCCCAGCATGCATTTTCAAAACAGATCGGCTGAATGCTCTTGATAAGATTGTATACATCCAGACCTGCATCCTTTGTAATCTTCTCAGCTTCTTCCAGAGAAGCGATTCCATAACTATTTAAAACAGAATTGATCTGATCAATTCTTCTCTCATATGATTCAAATAATGATGCCATTGTTCGTCTCCTCCTTACTTAAGCTCTTCGTCTGTTCTAGGGTCAATGATCTTCACTGCATCCGCAACTCTTCCGTACTGACCGCAAGCCTTCTCGTATGCGGTATTCGGATCGTCACCTTTCTTGATGAAATCAGTCATCTTTCCAAGGCTTACGAACTTGTAACCGATGATCTGATCATCCTCATCCAGCGCGATTCCTGTTACATAACCCTCTGCCATCTCCAGATAACGAGGACCTTTCTGAAGAGTACCGTACATAGTACCAACCTGAGAGCGAAGTCCCTTACCAAGATCTTCCAGTCCGGCGCCTACTGCCAGTCCTTCTTCTGAGAATGCAGACTGTGTACGACCGTAAACGATCTGTAAGAACAATTCTCTCATGGCTGTATTGATCGCATCACAGACAAGGTCTGTATTCAATGCCTCCATAATGGTAAGTCCCGGAAGAATCTCAGATGCCATAGCTGCAGAGTGTGTCATTCCCGAACATCCGATGGTCTCCACCAAAGCTTCCTGAATGATTCCATCCTTTACATTCAGTGTCAGCTTACAGGCTCCCTGCTGCGGTGCACACCAGCCTACGCCATGTGTGAAACCGGAGATGTCTTTGACCTCCTTGTTCTTTACCCATTTTCCCTCAGTAGGAACCGGTGCTGCGCCATGATGCACGCCCTGTGCAACCGGACACATGTTTTGAATTTCCGTTGAAATAATCATGTTAAATCTCCTTTCAAATAATGTTCCTTATTGTACGCCTCTTTTGTCAATGCGCACAGAAAGAGACATATCTTTGGACACGCTCCTTCTCTATATGATATTTTCTCACAAAAATTCAATTTCGTCTACTTCTTTTTGATATTTTTTCACATTAGTTGTAACTAACTTTCAACAATTCCCATCTGTTTCAGCACGTTCTAAAGAAAATAAAGGATTCTGAAATCCGTCTCCCTCTCATTGCTGGTCACGGAAACCTTTCCTCCGGCTTTAAGGTGTAATTCTCCAGCAGGATACGGAGCGCCGCCAGAGGCGTCTTCATCTGATGGGCAATATCCGAAAGACTGTCTTTGAATGTCGCATGGCTTTAGCCCTGCGACCTGCTTGCTGCCAACGGCAGCAAGCCCCCTGATTCATCCTGCTTCACCATCTCTGTCAACTCGCGGATCTCATAATTTCTTTTCCTGAAATAATAGAAAAACAGACCGCTGCCTTTCTTTCATGGGTACGATTTTTTTTGTTTACACCGTTATTATAGCAGACTTATGTTACGGGTAAGTTACTGACAAAAATTTTTTCTGATTATGATTTATTTCTTACAACGGCTGTCCGCAATGAGGACAGATCTTCACGCCGCCTGCCACTGCTGCCCCACAATTCAGGCAAATGGCCCCTTTCTCATTCTCGTTTTGATCCTCTCTCTCGTAATATACGCCGTTTAAATTATATCCCTCACTTTTTTGCTCTTCATAAAATCTGCCGTTATTTTCCCACCGGTTCATATGATCTGACCATTCTCCCTTATTTTCCGAATGATTGCCCATATTTCCTGAATGATTGCCCATATTACCTGAATGATCGCCCATATACCCTGACTTGCTCATATATCTGAGCACAAGCATGATCAACACGCCATATATGTGAAACAATCCAAAAAGCAGAAAAAACGGAGATGCATTCATATCCTTTGCAATCTTTCTGCAAATCACCATACAGATCCCGTCCACACCCAGCAAGCCTAAAAATGCATAAAATTTTGACAGACCGTTTTTCGCCGCGATCAGATAGCAGATGAAACTGCAGATTACCAGCAGAACACTCGCTGTGATCAAAAATTGTTTTGCAAATGTCTCGTCTGTCATCAATTCCTCTAATAATTTATTATATTCTTCATAAGAATCCATGGTGTGCTCCTTTCCACATACGTTTGTTGTTTTCCGTCAGGTAAATTTTACTACAAAACCGTATAAATCACAATAGAAAAAAAGAAACTGCCTTGCGATCAAACGCTGACAGTTCCTTTCGGATATTATCTATTTTATTGCAATATCAAATTTTATTTTACATGTGCTTCCATGAATTCAAATAATTTTTCCTTTGCCGTCTCTGCCCCTTTCGGTGAGAATCCGTGTCCCTCTCCCGGCAGAACCACAAGTTCCGCGCTGGCATAAAGTTCTTTCGCTTTTTCCGAATATGACAGCGGAACGATTGCATCCTGATCTCCGTGAATGATCAGCACATCGCCCTTATAAGTACCGATCTCGGAAAAAATATCTCTGCCGTATACATCCTGTACAAAGCCTTTTCCCAGATCCATACCCCAGAACGGGATCACATCCTCTGCGCTGTCCGCAGATGCATATTTTTCTGTCCAGTTGTCAAAAACACAAAGCGCCGGAAAATATAACATCAGACCTGCAACCTTATCCTGCAATTCTTCGGTGGCAAGAGTGCTTACAAGTCCGCCCTGGCTTCCTCCCATCAGGAAGATATGATCCGGATCAACATTGTCCAGACCGGACACATAATGATATACCGCCAGCAAATCACTCTTTTCGGAAGTGATCGTCATATCCGTAGTCTTTCCGGTACTCTTTGATTTTACGGAACCGCCGCAAAAATCAATCGCTACAGCAACATACCCGTTTTTTACAAAATAATAACACTCATTGGTCCAATCCGCATTGCAGCCATTATATCCATGACACATAATGATTGCCGGATGCTTGCCCTCTCCCGGACTGTATAATTTTCCGTAAACGGAATTTTCTCCGTTCGGAACATTGATCTCACTTGTTTCTACTTTTACAACATCCGTTTCCTTTTCCGTTTTTGCTCCGTTTGCACTTGTCTTAGTTTCTTTCATGGTCTCTGTCTTCTCCTCTTTATTATTTTCCGCGTTGCTCGAACACCCGGTAAGTCCCAATACTCCTATCATCATACCACAAACCGCCGCCAATATAAATCTTTTTTTCATGCTACCTGTCCCTTCTTATATATATTTATATATTTTTTGTAACTATTCAGCAGCATGAATGTTCAACGACCGTCGAATACTTGTATTCGTAAAGTCTTGGA
>CADBTR010000043.1 GCA_902797675.1 uncultured Lachnospiraceae bacterium | reverse complement strand
TTGCTTTTTTCTCCGGTCTGTGATATACTCTTCATTGATTTGACGCTTTAAACCAATAAAGTTTCGGTAATTGCGAAATTCTTTTCTCCAAATTAATTGTTCAGGTTGTATATATGTATAAGCGGATCTTGTGGAGACGCCGGTACTTAGGCGCTGTTTTTTAGCGCCTTATGTACCGCTGAGTCGACACGGAGCGCAAGCGTGTCCGCGTTACATATATACAACTTATGCAATGTGAAACTAAATTTCGCAATTACCTGAATAGTTACAATAAATTTAATAGAAGGAGATTTATCATGCAACATTCTTTTGACGGTTTTTCTTTCGGTTTCATCGGTCTCGGTCTGATCGGCGGTTCTCTTGCAAAGGCTATGAGAGCGCATTTTCCCGATTGCCGGATCATCGCTTATAACCGCAGGGAAGAACCCAGAATTTTAGCCAAAAAAGAAGGCGTGGCAGATGTGGTCTGTGATAAAATAGATGATTCTTTTTCCGAATGTGATTATATCTTTTTGTGCACTCCGGTGCAATATAATGAACAATATCTGGAACTTTTAAAACCTGTCATGAAAAAGAATTGTATTCTCACCGATGCGGGCAGCGTAAAAGGCAATATTCACCGCGCTGCAAAAAGGTGTGGTTTGCAGGCGCAATTCATCGGCGGTCATCCCATGGCCGGCTCCGAAAAAACCGGATATGAAAACAGTTCCGCCAATTTATGTGAAAAAGCGATCTACGCAATTACCCCTACTCCCCTCTCTCCCCCTGAACGTGTGGAGGAATATCGCCTTTTGATAGAGGAAATCGGCGCCGTTCCCATCATCTTATCTGCCGAAGAACATGACCGGGCAGTGGCGGGAATCAGTCATCTTCCCCACCTTGTTGCCGCAAGCATGGTGGAATTAGTGAAGGAACAGGACTCTGACAGGAATTTTATGAAACAGATGGCAGCAGGCGGTTTTAAAGATATCACACGCATCGCCTCCTCTTCCCCGCAGATGTGGGAACAGATCGCTATGGCAAATGGGGATGAGATCTGCAGAATGCTGGAGCTTTATACGGAGAAATTGCAAACGATCAAAGAACAGATCCGTTCCGGTGACGGAGAAGCGATCCGCAGATTATTTGAATCCGGCGGGGCATACCGGAATTCCATCACTTGATGTTCTTATCATAAATTTGACACTCTTATCAACAGTTCCTAAGTACCAATGACAATCCGCAAAAACCGGATTGTCATTTTTTTTCGTAAAACCCAAAAAAAGAACAGACAAAATTCAAAAATTGTGATATACTTATGATATCTGTATTTGTGTTTTAATTTCATATATAAAGGAGCGAAGACTATGACAAAACGATTCTTTGCAGTGGTTGCACTCTTATCCTGTTCGGTAAGTCTGCTTTCCGGCTGCATGAAAGCTACAACCGGAAGTTCTTCCTCAAATAAGACTTCCAGCTATGTAAGGGACACCGGACCTGTGACAAAACCGGAGAAAATCACCATGATGGTGGACGGAACCCTGATTGATACAGAACATGGACGGGATCTGTTTGAAGAACGGTGGGAGGCTCTCACTGGCATCGAGCTTGAGATCATCCAGCCGGGACATGATGTATATTACGATGAGGTAGCGAAAGCATTTGAGAGCGGAGATCTGCCAGATGTGGTTCTTTTAAGTTCCACCTACTATACCAAATACGCCGCCCAGGATATGCTTGCCGATATTTCCCCTTATTACGAGGGATCCGAACTGCAAGCCGCCATCCGGGAACAGGGAAAAGAATCCTTAATCGACGGCATCCGTATTCAAAATAAGCTGTTCGGCATAACTCCTACCAGAGGAAACGGCTGTATGACCTATATCAAAAAGGCATGGCTGGATCGTTGTAATCTTTCGGCACCTGCCAATTATGAAGAATATCTGAATATGCTGAAAGCCTTTACGGAAGGTGATCCGGACGGAGACGGGATCAACGGCAATACCTACGGTGTGTCCGCCGCAGGAATCATCAATGCGGAAGCTCCCTACGTCAATTATCTTCCGGAATTTTTCCAGGATGCCTATCCTTCTTTTTACAAAAACGCAGACGGAACATGGGTAGACGGCTTTACGGAAGATTCCATGAAAGAAGCCATCTCCCGGATCAAATCCGCCTATGAAGCCGGATATATCGACCCGGAGATCACTTCTAACGGAACCGGCAATTGCAGAGATAAATTTTATGCTAATAACTACGGTGCCTTTACTTACTGGGCGGGAACATGGGCACATACATTGAGTACAAAATCGGTGGATGCAGGCATTGACGGTGAGATCGTATCCCTCCCTCCGATTGCAGAAGTGGGAAATTATATGGAACGTGTTGCACCTGTCTGGTGCATTACCTCCACCTGCAAAAACCCTGCCGGCGTTTATCAATACTTTATAGAAACTATGCTGGATCGGGGGGATGTGGAAACACTCTGGACTTATGTTCCGGATGATGAAAAATATGGAAAAAACCATATTGACAGGATGTTGGCTATTGTCCCGATTGAAAATGATCCGGGGGCTGCAAATGCCGCAGAAGATGCCATTGCCGCTGCAAAGACCTTTAACGAACATTCCCAACTGGTTGACCTCCCTTACAGCACCAAGGCCTTTGCCCTTTATAACGACGAATTGATGAAGCAAAAAATCGATCTGGTAAACAGAATCGTAACGGAAGGTCTGTCCATTGAAGATGCCTACAACGAATTTGAATCCTCTGGCGGAGCCTACAAATCTCAGGCAGTGGTGGATTCACTGAATGCAGAATAAAGAAAAATAACTGGAAAAGAGGGATAATATGGATAATATGAATAAAAATAAAATGAGATTTAGCATCCGAAGCAAGATTCTTGTAGTGACCATTGCCATCAATATATTGATCTGTGTGATCATGGGAATCAATATTTATAATTATGTATACCACTCGTTTGTAAAGAGCGCATCCGATGATACGCTGGCACTAAGCCAGATCTCGGCAAAGCAGATCAACGGCAATCTGTTAAGCCTTCTGGATGTGGGAAGCGACGACAGTTACGCCAATACCGTAATCCTTGAATCTTTAAATGATATCAAATCCAGCGGCGATATTTACAGTCTTTATACGGTTGCTTTAAGAGACGGCAAAATGGTCTATCTGTCGATCCCGGAAGAAGATTGCAAGATTGGAGATCCGGTAGAAGAAAAATTTTCCGCCGAAATGAAAAAAGGATTGCAGGAAGGTGGATTTACTCCAAGCGTTCTCGATGAAAACAACGGTGTGAAAATTATTTCCGCCTATGCGCCGATCAAGAACAACAACGGTGAAATCGTGGGAGTTCTCGGCATTGATTATGTTGCAGACCGGATCGCCGACTCTTTAAACGATATTGTGAAAAGGATTGTGCTGATCGGTGTGATCTGTGTGATCATATCAATTTTCGTATCCGTTTTTGTTGCAACCGGCATTACAAAAGGATTAAAACTTGTAAACAGCAAGGTCAGTGATCTTGTCAGCAACAACGGAGATCTGACGCAGAAAATCTCCTTCTCCGGCAATGACGAAGTCAGTGATATTGCAGGAAATATCAACAATCTCCTGGAATACATAAGAAATGTGATCAGCAATATCTCCGGTTCTTCCAGAGAGCTTTCCGTATCGGTAGATGCGGCATTGCAATCGACGGTAAAGACCAATGAGGAACTTGATCATGTATCCGAGACAATGGAGACCATGAGCGCGGCAATGGAAGAAACGTCAGCAAGCCTGCAGCAGGTACAAAACTCCACAAACAAGATTCAGACAGATGTTACGGATATGTATTCCAGTGTTGAACAGGGTACCGATTATGCCGGCAATATGAAGCAGCGTGCCGAAGAAATATGCACAAGAGCAGAAAAAGAGACAAACATTGCAAAAAAAGCCGCTGACGATATGACCGCTTCTTTGCAGGAAAAGATCGAGCGTTCAAGAGCTGTAGAAAAGATCAGCACACTGACCCAGACCATTCTCGACATTGCCTCCCAGACTGACCTTCTCTCCTTAAACGCCAGCATTGAGGCGGCAAGAGCCGGAGAACACGGCAAAGGCTTTGCGGTGGTGGCAAGCGAAATCAGTTCCCTCGCTTCCAATTCGGCTGATACCGCTACGGAAATTCAGGTAATCAGTCAGGAAGTGATCGATAATGTCCACGCGTTGACGGAAGAAGCCGAAAAAATGGTGGATTTCCTGAAAGAAAAAACCATCGGCGGCTATCAGAAATTGATGGATACCGGTGTCCAGTATCGTAAGGACTCCGAACAGATCAGCGGCATGCTGGATCATGTAAAAGATTCTTCCCGGAGTATCGAGGAATCCATGACCGCTGTAAACAATGCCGTCAACGATGTTTCTTACGCCGTTGACGAAAGCGCAAGGGGTGTTACCGATGTTGCCGCTTTTGTAAGTGATATGGCTGAGAATATGGATCAAAATCAGAATGTCGCCAATGAAAATGCAGAAATCGCAAAACATCTGGATGCAGAAGTTAATAAATTTAAGATTGAATAGAACCTCGTTTGATATTCACACAAGCATGAATTGAATGTCACATAGCCGTTCAAATTGTATTTAAAAAGAGGTGGAAGCCGCAACAGGTTTCCACCTTTTTTTCAGATAAAAAATTTTTGTACCTATTTCAGAACCCCTGACTCGAATTTCCTATGATTCAGGAGCAAAATACAACTGCATCTTCCCCTGATAATTCTTCTCCAGGTTCTCCATACTGTCATAATAAATATATTTCCGATCCGGCTTTAATAATTTCTTCTTGTCAAATCTGGATGCCAGTTCAAGAAATTTCCGGTCAATATCGTTGGTTACGCCGTCTGCAAAGGCGTCATTCCGCTCCTCATCCGTACGAAAAAATACGGTAATGTACATCTGCACGCCGTCATAACACTTCCCGGCACCGATAAATTCCACCCGATAATGTTCCACGCTGTTCTTCAATTCCTCAAACACCTTCAATACAAGCTCATGAATGTATTCATTCTCATCCATTTTTCCACACCCTTTCTCATCTGTTTTTTATTTTATAAACCATTTAAAATGGTAAAATAATCTTCAAATGTCTTTCTGCAGCACATCGGATTTAAAATCTCGATTCCCCCGGAACGAAGTCCCGCCATAGCAAATGCCATCGCCACTCTGTGATCCTCAAAGGTTTCAATCTTCGCCGGTTCCGGTTCCCCCGGGTAGATCTTCACCCAGTCTTCTCCTTCCTCACAGCGGATGTGAAGACGATTCATATTCTCTGTTATAGCGTGAATCCGGTCACATTCCTGCCCCCGGATATGACCGATATTGGTAATCGTCACGGGAGAATCCGCATAGATCGCCACAACCGCCAGTGTCAATGCCTGATCGGAAAAATTATTCATATCCACTTCCAGACCTTTTAACTTTCCTTTGGGTCCGGTAAGTCTGATTCCATCCGGCGTTTCTTCCAACATACATCCCATCTGTTCCAACACCTTTAATAAGCGGATATCCCCCTGCATGGTATCAAAATTCACATGCCTTACAAGGGCGCTTCCTCCGGTAATTGCTCCGATTCCGTAAAAATATCCTGCCGCCGACACATCCGGCTCGATCTGATATGCAGACCGATGATAAACGCCTGTATTTTGAAGATCGTAATTTTCTCCGTCAAAAACTGCCTCAACGCCGAACTCTCTCATCATCTTCCTTGTAATGTCAATATACGCCCCGCCCTTCTTCTCACCTGTCACAGTAATTCTGAGGGGATTTTTCAACATCACACCCGTCATCAGCAACGCGCTCAAAGGCTGTGATGTCTTTGCGATATCAAGACTGACCTGTATTCTGTTACCATCCGGAGAATGTATCCTCCCTTTCACTCTGACCGGCAGATGCCAGGGTTCCTCCATATATTCCAATTCTGTTCCCAATGCTTCCAATACATCAAATAAAGGCTTCATGGGACGCCTTTTCATCTGTTCGGAAGCATCGATCTCATACGTTCCGCCGGAAAGTCCTGTCATGGCTGTCAAAAACCTTGCCGCGGTACCGGCACTTCCCACATAAATCCGCCCCGAAGAATGAGGAATCGTTCCCCCTTCCCCCCACAGGGTCACTCTCTTATGTTTCTCGTCCGTTTCCACCCGAAAGCCCAATTCCTGCAACGCCTTGATAAATACTCTGGAATCATCGGAAAACAGCACGCCATCTAAATCTACTCTGCCATCCGACAACGCCGCAAGCAAAAGAGCTCTGTTTGTAATACTCTTGGAACCCGGAACTTCCACTATGATGTCCTTCTTCTCACTCCATGTCTGAACCTGATATTTTTCCATAATTCCTGTCCTCTGACTGTATTTTTCGTGCTTACGACCTTACATTCTCACTTATTATACCATTCTTCCCCGATTCGGTCAATCATTCATCTATCATAAAATTGAATGTCACATGGCTTTAGCCCTGCCGTTCAATAGCACTTTGTTGTTTTCCTACAACAGCAGCATAGCATCTCCAAAGGAGAAGAACCGATACTTCTCTTTTACCGCCTCTTCATATGCCGCCAAAATATGTTCTCTGCCCGCAAATGCCGACACAAGCATCAGCAAAGTGGATTCCGGCAAATGGAAATTTGTGATCAGACCGTCAATGACCTTGAATTCATAACCCGGATAAATAAAGATATCTGTCCATCCGCTGCCCGCCTTTAACGGTTGTTCTTCCACTCTTGCCGAAGCCGCGGATTCCAATGCCCTGCAGCTTGTTGTTCCGACAGCTATGATCCTGTGTCCCGAAGCTTTTGCCCGATTGATCTTGTCGCAATCCTCCTGTTCAATCCGATAATATTCAGAATGCATATGATGTTCCAATACATTCTCAACCTTTACCGGCCGAAAAGTTCCAAGACCGACATGAAGGGTGACATTGGCGATTTCCACGCCCTTATTCCTTATTTTTTCAAGCAGTTCTTTTGTAAAATGCAGTCCTGCCGTCGGAGCCGCAGCCGATCCGTCATATTTTGCATAGACGGTCTGATAACGATTTTTATCTTTCAATTCATGAGTAATATACGGTGGAAGCGGCATCTGTCCAAGCTGATCCAGAATCTCCTCAAAGATCCCTTCATAATAAAACTGAATCAGACGATTTCCATCCTCCACAACCTCCAGAATTTCAGCTTTTAGCACCCCGTCTCCAAAGTCCAGCCTTGTACCGGGCTTACATTTTTTTCCGGGTTTTACCAAAGTCTCCCAGATATCATTTTCCCTGCGTTTTAACAATAAGATCTCAATCTTCCCTGTCGTCAATACCGTCTCACCGGCATGTTCCCCCGATGTCTCCACTTTTTCCCGAACGCCGAACAAACGCGCCGGAATAACCTTTGTATTATTGACTACCAGACAATCCCCCGGCTTCAAATAATCGATCACATCCGTAAAAATCTTATGCTCATACGCTCCGGTTTTCCGATCCATATGAAGCAGCCGGCTGGAAGACCGGTCCTCCAGCGGATCCTGTGCGATCAGCTCCTTTGGCAGATCATAATTAAAATCACTGAGTTTCATCTGTTGTTCCATTTTGCCCTGACTCCTTACTTTCTGTTCCGATATAAGCGATCAAAAGATCCACAACCCGACCGTAGCTTTTGACCCCCTCTTTCTGTCCGTTTACTTTCAAATAGGTATCATTTACTTTATCCGAAGCGGTTTCCACCGCCTCGTACAATTCTGACTTTTCCATAAAATCCCAATATTCATTTTCATAGATCAGATCCGCCTTTACCCCTTCACTGAGACCGTCAAACAACTGCCGGTGCATTTCCTGATCTTCCTCATACAACGCATTGGCGCAATAGATAAAGCCCAGCATGATCCCGCTATAGCGAACGTATGCCTTATCACTTTCTTCACAGGCAAGATAAGATATAAAATTTGCCTCATTTTCCTGCATAAATCCATGTAAATGAGCCAGTTCATGGGCAGCATCCGCAGCTCTGTTATATCCTGCCACATCGGTATTCACATTTGCCTCCACGGTAAAAGGACAATAGATCCCGACAATTCCCGTATAAGACATGGCTCTTGAAAAAAGCACCGGCTTTACCTTTCCGGTAGAATAACGGAAAACCGGATATTTCTTTTCGAGATTTTTATAGGCTGTCGCCACATCTGCCGATAATTGCTTCATATCTTCGACGACCACAACGCCCTTATCATCCGTCTGCGTCACTTCCGCTTTTGTCTGATTCGCAAGATCTGCCAGATACAGACAGGTCTGATAAAGTTCCTCTCTGGAATATTTCTGCACCTTCAGATTCATCTGACTGCTCATGGGAATACGATAATAGAGTCCGCCGCACAAAACGGTAAAAAGAAACGCCAATACACTGACGGTCGCAATGAATCTCAAGCCCCATGTTCGGATTACTTCAAATCTTCCCGGTCTTGTCATCAAAAAGAGAAATTTTACCAGGAGCAGAATCATGGTCACCACCGTCAGATACAGCAGTATTTCCGCCAGTGAAAAGGGCAGAAAACCTGTGAGAAACCCGATCGGCACCGCAAAAATCCGAAAAATTCCTCTGGCAAGAATATATTCCGCAAACCAGGAAGACAGTCTGGACAATATAAAAATCACAAGTGCCGCAGGCGCAAGCCATAATATTTTTTTTACATTCATAAATTTTTATCTTCTTTCGATTCCACGACCAGCAAAAAACCCTTCCCGATCCTGACAATCGCCGTCTCCTCTTTCGGTTCATTACTGACACCCAGCCGATAGCCTTTTGCGGTATCAAAATCAAAATGCTCCACCTCATAAGCAAAGCCCCGAAGCGTCACATCCTTCGCACTTCCGTCAAATTGTAAAAAAGAAATATACTTTCCGAAAAAATCTTCCTTTCTGTATTCCTTTGTTCCGGAAATGAGATAAATCTTGCTTAAGGGCGTATAATACGTCATCTCCGCGCCCCGCTTCCTCGCCATTTTCAACAGAAACATGTTGGCAAAGGAGTGATCGAATCTGGATCCGGTGGCTCCCAATACATCGATCTTCCGGTACCCGCGATCCAATACCAGATTGACAGCCGCCTGAGTATCCGTATCATCCTTCATCGGAGAAAGCCGGATCATTTCTATTCTTTCTTCCCCCTCATATTCCCGGAGAATCTCCGGTGCAATGGTATCAAAATCTCCTATGATCACATGAGGTTTTAATCCCATTGCCCGAACCGCCTCCAATCCGCCGTCTACCGCGACCACCAAACCTCCCTTTTCCGGGCGATAGGTAAAATCCACATCTCCGCCTGTAACGATCAACGCATGGAAATCCTCTCTCTTTCGGTCCTTAGTGTGTGTCAAATCGGTCATATTCTTTAAAAATCTCCAAAAAGTTCTTTACATTCTGTGTCAGATCACCCCGATAGACACCGGAACCCGAGACGATAATATTCGCCCCTGCATCCAGCACAGTCCGGACGTTCTCCACAGTGATCCCTCCGTCTACCTCGATATCGACGTCAAAATCCCGCTCATCTATGATCTGCCTGAGTTCCATGATTTTTCTCGTCATGTTGGTCATATATTTCTGACCCCCGAAGCCCGGATTAACCGTCATAAGCAGCACGATGTCTATCTTTTCCAGAACAAAATCAAGGGCGGTCAGAGATGTTGCCGGATTTAACACAACGCCGACTTTACACCCCAGATCCCTTATTCTGTCAATGGTGACATCCAGTTGATTGCAGGCTTCCGCATGTACCAGAATGATATCTGCTCCCGCATCTTTAAAATATTTCAGATAACGATCCGGATCATCGATCATTAAGTGAACATCAAACTTTTTATTCGTGCAATGACGAACACGTTTGATCAAATCCCACCCGAAAGAAATACATGGAACAAACATTCCGTCCATAACATCAAGGTGGATCATGTCTGCACCGGCTTCATCAGCGAGCCGGATCTCCGATTCCAGATTGCCGTAATCGGCATTCAGAATCGACGGTGCTAATTTGTACATAAGCAACTCTCCCATCACTTTCTTTTTTTGTTATTTAAATCATTGTACATCTGTACATAATTATCATATCTGCTTCTGCTGATGATCCCTTGTTCTAACGCCGCTTTCACGCTGCATCCCGGTTCATGAATATGCACACAGCCGTTGTATTTACACTGATTTCTGTAGGCGTCAAATTCCGGAAAATAATCTCTCAATTCCTCTTTCTCAAACTCCGACACATAAAGGGAACTGAATCCCGGCGTATCAAACAGATATGTATTTTCACTGACACAAAATATCTCAGAATGGCGTGTAGTGTGACGACCTCTCTCTATCTTTTTGCTGATGCTTTGGGTTTCCATTCCGGCATCCGGCACCAGCCTGTTTAAAAGTGTTGACTTTCCCACGCCGGAAGGTCCCGCCAGCGCAGTTGTCTTTCCCCTGAGCTTTTCAATCAGCTCATCTATATGAATATCTTCAAATGTACTAATCTCCAGGCATTCGTATCCTGCCTTTCCATAAGTATCACATAACTTTCCTATTTCATCCTCATCTGCCAATTCAGACTTGCTGAATGCGATGATGCTGTCGATTCCCTGTGACTCCATCATCACCAGAAAACGATCCAGCAGATTCAAATTCGGCGCCGGACTTTTTACCGCAAATACCAGCAATACCTGATCGATATTTGCCACTTCCGGCCGTATAAGCGAATTCTTCCGCTCTGATATCGCCACAATATTTCCTGTGGCCTCTTCTTGATTGATAATCTCAAACTCTACCTGATCGCCGACTAACGGCTTTTGATTCTTATAACGAAATATCCCTTTGGCACTGCAGGCGTACAGAGTCCCGCGGAGAGAAGAATTCTCTCCGCCGTTCTGCTGTGCGCAATGCACATAATAAATTCCTGCAATCCCCTTAATGATCTTGCCCTGCATTAATTAAACACTGCCCTTACAGTTGTTGTGGCACGTTTCTCTGATGTATTGCCATCTGCATCCGTTACGGAATAATTCATCACAAATTGTATTTTTGCTTCTGTTCCCTCAGATACATCATTCTTTGTGATCTTTAAGATTCCCTGAGACCAGGACTCATTGTATACCTTGGAATCCAGCTGACTGGTAATATCCTCTGTCTTCTTTGCTCCGTTGCTTCCCTCATAAATGAGTACTGCAGTGACATTTGCCCCGTTTGCCTCAGAAGATACCGCAGATCCGTCCTCATCATTTACAAAATTTCCGCCTCCTGACAATCCAGGGAAAGTAGCTGTAAATTCGCTTCTGACTGTAGTAGTCTCCTCTTCTTTCTTTGTGGTCGTTTCTTCCTGTACCTTCGTCGTTGTGGTCGGTGCCTGTGTTGTCGTAGCCTGAGTCGTGGTCGGCTGCGGTCCCTTACTTACCGTAACCCCTACCGTAGTACCCCTCGGCACACTTCTGTTGTCTTTGATATCCTGGGCTACAATATTCCCTGCCGCAATATCATCATCATATACTTCCCCTTCCACACTCATGGAAAGTCCTGCATTGCTAAGTTCTGTCTTTGCCCGCTCCTGGCTCATATTAACAACCAATGGAACTAATACATTCGATGTATCGGAGCCCTGACTTACATATACCGTAACGGAATCACCGTACGCAACCTCCACTTTCGCCTCCGGATCCGTGCGCATAACGATATTTGCCTCATAATCGGTGCTTGCCTGATATTCAAATGTCACCACAAGACCATAATCTTCGCCCTCCAGCAACGTCTTGACAGCATCTTTATCCTGTCCGATCACATCCGGCATAGCTGCCTTTTTCTTACCCTGGCTGACTGTAATCTCAATCGTTGTATTCTTATCTACGATGGTACCCTCAGCCTCGCTCTGATCGATAACGTCCCCTTTCGGTATCGTATTATGTTTTGCATAAGTAACTTTATAACCAAGATTTGCGTCATTTAACAATTGCTCTGCTTCTTTCTCCGACTTTCCGATCACATACGGAACCTTTGTCTGCGTAGATTTCAAAGATTCGCCTTCCACGGTTGTCAGCTGTTCATCGCCAGGATCGGAATTGCATCCGCCCATGGATTTGATGAACAATACGATTGCAAGCACAACAAAGATCACACCGGCTGCAATGGCGCTGATAAAGATGATCTTATCCATCTTCGGATTGGACGCATCGATATCATCGTCCTCCCCGAAAATATCATCTTCATCATCTTCTTCCTCATCATCATCATTCTCTTCTTCATTTTCCGCCATGGAGGCTCTCTTGGCACTATTGTCGTGATTCCGGATTATATTGACTTCTTCCTCCGTCATCATAACAGTAGATCCCTTGCTCACTGCCGGTGAAGCAATATGTACGAAATCTTCGTCCGGAGTTACCAGAGATTTTTTCAGATCCGCAATCAGTTCCGAAACCTTTGCATATCTGCGATCCGGCTTTTTCTGTGTACACTTTAAAATAATCTTCTCCACGCTGATCGGAAGATCCGGCACAAGCTCTTTCGGGCTTGTCATCTCATCATTGATATGCTGCAGTGCAACGCTTACGGTAGAATCTCCCTCAAACGGCACCTGACCTGTGATCAGTTCATACAATGTGATACCCAGCGAATAAATATCGCTTTTCTCGTCGATATAGCCACCCCTTGCCTGTTCCGGAGAGATATAATGCACCGATCCCATAGCATTGGAATTGATCGTATTGGCGCTTGCCGCTCTGGCAATGCCGAAATCAGTAACCTTTACTTTTCCCTCTCTGGAAATCATGATATTCTGAGGTTTAATGTCCCTGTGAATAATATGATTATTGTGAGCTGCCTCGATTCCCTGAGACACCTGTATCGCAATGCTGACTGCCTCCCGCACCGGAAGCGGTCCCTTCTTCTCAATATATTTCTTTAAGGTGATGCCGTCGATCAGCTCCATGACAATATAATGGATCCCGTTATCCTCTCCCACATCGTATACATTTACAATGTTCGGATGAACCAGTCCCGCAGCGGACTGCGCCTCCACCTTAAACTTCGAGACAAAATTCTTATCTTCGCTGAATTCGGTTTTTAAAACCTTGATCGCGACATTTCTGTTCAGCTTGTGGTCCAACGCCTTATATACATCAGACATTCCGCCTGAACCTACTTTATCCAGCACCTCATATCTGTCGCCTATAAACATTCCTTTTCTGATCATTTCTAAACCTCACTATCCATGTCCTTATAATTCCACCACCAAAGCGGTGATATTATCACTGCCGCCATTACGATTTGCCGTAGCGATCAATTCTTTTACGATCTCCTCCACCGGAATCGATCTGCGGACAATATTTTTCAAGTCCTCATCCTTGATCATATTCGACAATCCATCGGAACACATCAGGATTTTATCCCCTGTTTTGTATTTTACCTGAAAATAATCCGCATAGGTTCCCGGTTCTACCCCGATCGCCCGCGTAATCACATTCTTCTTTTCATGTGTTCTGGCGCTCTCCTTGTCGATCTCTCCTCTGCTTACCATCTCTTCCACATAAGAGTGATCTCTGGTGATCTGCCGGATCTCCTCACCGATGATATACAAGCGGGAGTCTCCCACATTTGCCACATAAAAATCCTTCTCATAAACAGTAGTAAGCACCAAGGTAGTTCCCATTCCCTCATAATCCGGATTCTCCATGGCCATCTCCATCACATGATGATTTGCGGCAGTAACTGCTTCCTGTAGAATCGATACCGGATCATGCAATTCCGTTTTTTCGATGGTTTCCATCACCGTATCCACGGCTCCTCGCGAAGCGACATCACCGGCCCGGTGTCCGCCCATGCCGTCCGCGACAATAAATAGATTGGGGAGTTTTCCCAAAGCATCTTCATGACAAAACATATAATCCTGATTGTTTTTTCGGGCTCTGCCAACATCTGTCATGCCGTATGCGTTCATTGCTCTCCCTCCTTTTTCTTATTGTATTCCTGATAACTTTTTCGCAACTGGCCGCAGGCACCGTTAATATCGGCACCCATCTCTCTGCGGATTGTTGCGTTCAATCCCATTTCCTTTAATATTCTCTGAAAATCCTCCACCGATTTTCGATCCGATCGCCTGTATTCCCGTTCTTTCACCGGATTGACCGGAATCAGATTAATGTGGCAATTTCTTCCCTTCAGCAATCCCGCAAGTTTTTTTGCTTCTTCTCTCGTATCATTTACGCCTGCGACAAGACTGTATTCAAAGGAAATCCTCCTGCCGGTCTTCTCAAAATATTCTTCGCACGCGTCCAAAACCTCGGCGATGGAATATTGATTCGCGATCGGCATCAATGACCTTCTGGTCTCATCGTCCGGCGCATGGAGAGAAATTGCCAGAGTAATCTGACGTTTTTCGGCGGCAAGCCGTTGAATCTGCGGCACAAGCCCACAGGTAGACAATGTCAGATTTCTTCCGCTGATATTTGCTCCCTGTTCATGGGTGATCAAATCCATAAATTTCATCACATGATCATAGTTGTCCAAGGGTTCTCCGCTGCCCATCAACACAATATTGGAAACCGGCGCACCGGAATTTCTCTGAATGGCGTAAATCTCTTCCGCCATTTCCGACGGCGTCAGATTCCTGACCATTCCGTCTATGGTTGACGCGCAGAACCGACAGCCCATACGGCACCCCACCTGCGTAGAAATGCAGGCGGAATTTCCGTGATGATACTTCATCAGGACACTCTCGATCACATTGCCGTCTTCCAGGGCAAACAGAAACTTCTGCGTACCATCGATAGACGACGTAAGGATCTGTACCGGTTTTAAAACAGTGAGTACACAATGTTCTTTTAACTTTTCCCTTAAATCTTTCGAGAGATTCGTCATCTCGTCAAAGGATTCCACCTGTCTGTGATGCAGCCAGTCAAAAATCTGCTTTCCCCGAAAGGGCTTCTCTCCCAGTTTTTTCATAAAAGATTGCAATTCTTCCGGCAACAGGGATTTTATATCTGTCCGTTCTTCCATATATCATCTGCCTTATGTTCTTCCTGCTATACTGTTTTCTTTTGCCCACACAATGCTAAGTATAACATATTTTTTTTATTTTGTAAACCGACTGATAAAGAAGCCGTCACATTTATGAATTCCCGGAAGCAACTGCACATATCCATCCTTTGCAGTATCCAGACCGAATTCCTTTGGAAAATAGGATGATATGTCATCCGGTTTCAAATGCAATTCCTCACTGATCCATCGGAAATTCCCGTAGTTTTCCTCACGATTGGTGGTACAGGTGCTGAAAATCAGCTTTCCTTCCGGTTTTAAAAGGCTTACCGCATTTTTTAAGATCCGCCGCTGCACCTTGATCAGTTCCTTCTGTTTCTCCGGTGTCATATGATACTTGATATCGCTTTTTTTGCCCATCACACCGAGACCGGAACAGGGCAAATCGGCAATCACACAATCGGCAGTTTCTTTTGCCTGTACATCCTCCTCGAAGGCATCCCGAACCACAGCCTTCACATTCTGAAATCCCATACGGCGGATATTTTCCCTGATCAGATCCACCTTATAATCCGAAATATCTCTCGCCTCCACACTTCCGGTACCGCAGAGCAGATCTGCAAGGTGCATGGATTTTCCTCCCGGCGCCGCGCAGACATCGATGCATACCGCACCCTTTTTCGGATCCGCGGTCTTTGCAACGAACATGGAACTTAGATCCTGCACTGCAAAATCCCCGTCCCGAAAGGCGCGAAGCCTTCCAAGATAATCAAAATCCGACAGATAAAACGCCTCCGGAATATATGGATTTCTTTCCACTGTCACGCCCTCAGCACGCAGTTTTTCCTCACATTCCTCCACAGAGATCCGGCTTAAATTACATCTGGCACTGATCCTTACATCCGGCTTTGCAACGCCTTTCAACATGCGCGCGGCTTCCTCCGTCCCGTATTGGTAGATCCACTGCTCTACGATCCATTCCGGCATGGAATATTCAATGGATAAACTTTTCAAAAGATTTTTACTGGCATCCGGATATACGATTTTCTCTTTGTTTCTGCCGATTGCCCGCAATACCCCGTTTACAAACCCTTTAAGCTGCGCAAATCCTCTTTTGGAAGCAAGTTTCACCGCCTCATTGCATACAGCCGCATCGGGAATGCTTTTCATAAAAAGCATCTGATACACAGATAACCTTAAAATCTCCAAAACAACCTTTTTCATCTTGCCGGTCTTCACTTTGGAAAACTGATCGAGCACATAATCGATCCGTATTCTGTTTTCGATGGTTCCCTCCGTCACGATGGTGATAAAAGACCTCTCCTGCTTATCAAGATATTGATACTTTTCCAATGCCCGTCTTAACACCACATGAGACATCTCGCCCCGCTTTGAGATCTCAAGCAGAATATCAAGAACGATTTCTCTTTGATTTACTACCGGTGTCACTGTTCTGCCTCCGCTCCCAGTATTTCCCCTTGACGCATATGTACGCCGGATAAAAAGGCTCCGGTATCCATACGTTTCTTTCCCGCCAGCTGCAATTCATGAATCTTTAAGATTCCATCCCCCGTCTGCACTGCCAATACATCTTTTTCCACCCGGATGATCTCTCCCGGCGTATCGGATTCATGCCCTTCTGTGGCTGTTGCAGACCAGATCTTCAAGAGTTTTCCCGCATAAGAAGTATATGCGCTGGGCCATGGGTTCAATCCCCTGACCAGCCGCTCGATTTCCGCGGCGGATTTTGTAAAATCAATATTTCCCATCTCTTTTTTCAGCATTTTCGCATAGCAGCTCAATTGATCTTCCTGCTTTGTAAATACTGCCGTTCCCGCTTCCAGTTTCGCGATGGTTTCAAGGATCAGTTCCTTTCCCGCCTCCATCAGCTTGTCAAATAAAGTTCCGGCGGTTTCATCCGGCGCGATCTCCACGACTTTTTTATCGATCATATCTCCGGTATCCAGTCCCTCATCCATCTTCATCGTGGTAACGCCCGTCACCGTTTCCCCGTCAATGATCGCCCACTGAATCGGAGCGGCTCCCCGATACTTCGGAAGCAGGGAAGCATGTACATTCACGCAGCCGTAAGGCGTCATCTCTAAAATCTCTTTCGGCAAGATCTGTCCGTAAGCCGCCACCACAATAAGATCCGCCTGATATTGCCGCAATTTTTCAATATTCTTTGCTTCTCTTATGCGATGGGGCTGAAATACTTCAATTCCGTATGATAAAGCATTTTCTTTCACCGGCGGGAACCGGAGTGCTTTCCCTCTTCCCTTCGGTTTGTCCTCCTGTGTCACCGCCAGTACCACTTCATGCCCTCCCGCGATCAGAGCATCTAAAATTCCGCCGGCAAAATCAGGCGTACCCATGAATATGATTTTCATCTCATTCCTCCGTTTCATTCTCTCCCACGTCGTGGAGTTCTCCCTCTACGCGTTCCACATACAGATGACCGTCCAAATGCTCACATTCATGGCAGATGGCTCTTGCAAGAAGTCCTTCGCCCTCTATCACGATCTCCTGAAAATCCCGATCCAGTGCTTTTACTTTCACATAATTCGGCCGGGTCACGATTCCTGCCTTTCCCGGTACGCTTAAGCACCCTTCCTCTCCCGTCTGCTCTCCGGAAGTTTCAAGAATCTCCGGATTAATCAATACCCGGGGATTGCTCACGAATTCCTCCTCTCCTTCGCCGTCTCCCACATCGATCACCACCAGACGCTTCAACATTCCCACCTGAGGGGCTGCAAGTCCCACGCCATAAGCCTCATACATCGTGTCAAACATATCATCAATCAACATCTGGAGTTTTGGAGTATTTTCCTTTACCGGTTTGCACACCTTGTTAAGGATTTCATCTCCCATTGTACGAATATTTCTTAATGCCATGATTATTCCTGCCTTTCTTTAATAACTGTTCATCGGATTAAAATCGAAGGTAACGGACGTCTTTCCCCACTGACCGGAAAACCTGTCCTCCATCTTCTTTTTTAGTTCAAATAACTTTTCGCTGCTTTTATGCTTTATGTAAAGTACCTCCCGGTACACATCTTTCACCTTTGCAACTCCTGCTTTTGCCGGTCCGATCAACGTATATTCCTCCGCCTGCCCCTGCGCAAGCTCCTTAAGAGCCATGCACATTTTCTCCGCATCCTCCTGTGAGGGCGAAGATACAAGAATTGCCAGAATATCGTAAAAAGGAGGATACTCCATCAATTGCCTGTATGATAACTCCTTTTCGTAAAAAGTCCTGTAATCCTGCGCGGCAGCGGCAACAATCGCATAATGTTCCGGCTGATAAGTCTGAATCAACGCGATTCCCTGCGATGCTCCCCGTCCCGCCCGTCCGGCAGCCTGGGTAAGCAATTCAAAGGTTCTCTCAGCCGCCCGGTAATCCGACGCATACAGCGACAAATCCGCTGCCATCGCCGCAACCAGCGTAACATCCGGAAAATCATGTCCCTTCACGATCATCTGCGTTCCGATGAGGATATCCGCTTCATGCTTCATGAATGTCCCGATCAGCCGTTCATGGGCTCCTTTCGTTGCGGTGGTGTCTCCATCCATGCGCAATACCCTTGCCGACGGATAGTATTTTCGCACCATCTCCTCCACCTTTTCCGTTCCCGTGCCGAATCTGGCAATATATTTAGAACCGCATTCCGGACAAACTTCAGGCATGGGAATCGTATGCCCGCAATAATGACAGACCAGCGTGTCATTACCGTGATAGGTAAGCGAAACATCACAATGGGGACAGCGAATGACTTCCCCGCAGCTTCTGCAGCTGACGAAACCAGCATACCCCCGGCGGTTGATATACAAAAGAATCTGTTCTTTTTTCTTAAGTCTGTCCAGTATCAATTCATTCAGTCTTTGGCTGAACATGGATTTATTTCCGTTTTCCAGTTCCTCCCGCAGATCTACGATCTCTGTCTGCGCCAGTTTTCCCGCTCCCGCCCGTTTTGACAGGCTGTGGAAACCATAGATTCCCTGTTTTGCCCTGTAATAAGTGCCGATATCCGGCGTCGCCGACCCCAGCACAACCTTTGCGCCATGTCGTTCGGCTCTGCGGATTGCAAGATCCCTTACCTGATATCTTGGAACCGTCTCGCTTTTATAGGATCCCTCATGTTCTTCATCCACAATGATCATGCCGATGTCTGCAAACGGAGCAAATATCGCGGATCTTGGACCGATCATAATATCCGCATCCCCGTTCTTTACGCGTTCAAACTGATCAAAACGCTCTCCCGCAGACAAGCGGGAATGAACGATGGCGATCCGGTCCCCGAAGACTTCATAAAAACGTTTTACGGTCTGCAATGTCAATGCGATCTCCGGTATCAGAACGATTGCTTTTCTGCCCTGTAAGAGGGTCTTTCGGATCAATTCTATATAGACTCTCGTCTTTCCGCTGCCGGTGATACCGAACAACAGATGAACGTTCTGCCCGCTCTCCATAATCCCGCCGACAGCCTTGCTCTGTTCTTCATTTAAATCGAAATCCTGCTTTCCGGATTCCTGTTTTTCCCCGTAATCCGCAAACGTTTCCATGGGATTCCGGTACCGGATCTTTCTCCTGATTTTAAGAATCCCCTGTTCTTCAAGGTCTGCCAGCACAGACGCCGTCATCCGGTATGTGCCGGTGCACACCCTGTAGTCAAGTTCTCCCGCTTTACACAAGGCTTCGAGAAATGCAAGTCTTGCCGTTGCTCTTCTTTTCTTTAACCGCTCAAATAATTCCTGTCTGTTTTCCTCATGATCCCGATAAAGATCGCAAAGTGCTACCCGGCGATCCTCCACCGCAGCCACCTTCTGCCGCACCGGCAGAACCGTCTTAAGCGCCTGATTCATAGTGCCGCCGCAGGTTTTTCTGATATAAGCCGCCAGAGCGATCAGTTCCGTCTCCACAGGCATTTTATTTTTCGCGATCTCTGTGATCTCTTTTTGTTTTTCAACAGCAAAAGAGGGCTGGCCGGACAACGCCACAACGTATCCCTCTATCTGCCGGTTTCCTTTTCCAAAGGGAATACAAACTCTGCTGCCCTCTGAAATCTCCCCGATCAGACGTTCCGGAACAATATATTGAAAGGTCCGGTCTACGCTTTCATGAGAGACATCCACAATAATATCCGCAAAAAGCAATCTGCTCACCCCTAGAATAATCCTGTGATCACGCCATTCTCATTTACATCGATATTAAATGCGGCCGGTGTTTTCGGAAGTCCCGGCATCGTCATGATCGCTCCGGTGATCGCCACCACAAATCCGGCTCCCGCACTCAGATACACCTCACGGATATTGATGTCAAAACCTGTCGGGCGACCGAGTTTCGTCGGATCATCCGAGAAAGAATATTGTGTTTTCGCCATGCATACCGGCAATTTTCCATATCCCATCTGTGTAATCTTTGCCAGAGCTTTCTTTGCCGCAGGCGCATAGGTAACCCCGTTGGCACCGTAAATCTTCGTTGCGACCGCATGGATCTTATCTTCTAAGGACATCGCATCCGGATATAATAACGTAAAATCGCTTTTTTTATTTTCCAGAGTAAATAATACTTTATTGGCAAGTTCGATCCCGCCTTCGCCGCCTTTTTCCCAAACCTCGGAAAGGGCAAATTCACAGCCTCTGGATTCACAGAATTTCTTGACGAATGCAGTTTCCTCCTCCGTATCGGTCACGAAAGAATTCAAAGTCACCACCACCGGAACTCCGTATTGCTGAAGATTCTCGATATGTTTCTCAAGATTTACGATTCCACGCTTCAATGCCTCGATATTCGGCTCGGAAACTTCATTCTTCGGAACGCCGCCATTGTACTTCAATGCACGCACAGTTGCCACCAGCACCACCGCATCCGGCTTTAATCCCGCCATACGGCACTTGATGTCAAAGAACTTCTCCGCACCTAAATCCGCGCCGAAGCCTGCCTCTGTGATCACATAATCCGCCATTTTTAACGCTGTCTTTGTGGCTTTTACGGAATTGCAGCCGTGAGCGATATTCGCAAAAGGTCCGCCGTGAACCAGTGCCGGCGTATGCTCTAAGGTCTGGATCAGATTCGGCTTCATCGCATCCTTTAACAATGCCGCCATAGCACCCACCGCCTGCAGATCGCCTGCCGTCACCGGTTCTCCCGCATAGGTATAGGCGACAATAATACGTCCCAGACGTTCTTTCAGATCTTCCATATCATTTGCCAGACAAAGGATCGCCATAATCTCAGAAGCCACCGTAATGACAAAATGATCCTCTCTCACCGTTCCGTCCGCCTTGGCGCCCAGTCCCACTACCACATTTCTGAGCACGCGGTCGTTCATATCAAGACATCTCTTCCAGACGATCTGTCTGGTATCAATATTCAGTTCATTTCCCTGCTGGATATGATTGTCCAGCATAGCAGCCAGCAGATTGTTTGCGGAAGTGATCGCATGAAAATCTCCGGTAAAATGAAGATTCAGATCCTCCATCGGCACTACTTGGGCATATCCGCCTCCTGCCGCGCCTCCTTTTATGCCGAAACACGGTCCGAGGGAAGGCTCACGCAGAGCGATCACCGCTTTTTTTCCCAATTTTCCGAATGCCTGGCCAAGTCCTACGCTGGTTGTGGTCTTTCCCTCCCCTGCCGGCGTCGGATTGATCGCCGTCACAAGAATCAGCTTACCATTTTGATTATTTTTAATACTCTCATAGTATTCATCAGAAATTTTCGCTTTATATTTTCCATAGAATTCCAGATCGTCTTCCGGAATATCCAGCTGTGCAGCGACTTCTCTGATTGGAAGCATGTTTGCCTCCTGTGCGATTTCAATATCTGTCTTCATGTTTATCCTACCTTTCCTGTTTTATATCTGACTGATAAAATCTTCCAATTCCAACTGGTTCATCAGCACTTTACGCGGTTTTGTCCCTTCTTCCTCACCGACCACGCCGTCCGCTTCAAGCTGTTCCACGATGCGCGCCGCGCGATTGAAACCGATCTTAAATACTCTCTGAAGCATACTGGTTGAGGCTTTCTGTTTCTCCACTACCAGCCTGGCGGCATCTAAGAAATATTCATCCCTTCCGTCATCATTCTGTGATGTCTGCGCCTGGGGCTGGGATTCTGCCGGCTGACTTTCCACATATTTTGCAATAGTTTCATCATAATTAGTGCCGTCTCCCTGGGCTTTCCAGTAATCTACAACCCGCTCTACCTCCTGATCCGATACAAATGCGCCCTGCAATCTTACAGGTTTTACATAACCGGACGGATAGAAGAGCATATCACCGTTTCCGAGCAATTTCTCCGCGCCCACGGAATCCAGAATCGTTCTGGAATCCACGCCGGAAGAAACCATAAGCGCGCATCGGGACGGTATATTCGCCTTGATAAGACCTGTTACGACATCTACCGACGGCCGCTGGGTCGCGATGATCAGATGAATTCCCGCTGCTCTGGCAAGCTGCGCCAGACGACAGATGGATTCCTCCACTTCCTTCGCCGCTACCATCATCAGATCCGCAAGCTCGTCGATCACAATGACGATCTGCGGCAGTTTTTTCGGCCGGTTCGCCTCATCTCCCACCGGCATATTTTCAATTTTTTCATTATATCCTTTCAGATCTCTCACATTCCATTCCGCAAATTTACGGTAACGGTCTGACATTTCCGCCACTGCCCACTTTAAGGTATTGGAGGCAAGTCTCGGATCTGTCACCACCGGCTGTAATAAATGCGGGATTCCGTTATAGATCCCGAATTCCACCACCTTTGGATCCACGATGATCAGCCGCACTTCATCCGGCTTTGCCCGAAACAGAATACTCATAATAATAGAGTTGGTAAAGACCGACTTTCCGGATCCGGTCGTACCTGCTATCAGGAAATGCGGCATCTTTGCGATATCTGCCACAACCACCTGTCCCGCAATATCCTTTCCTGCGGCAAAGGCAAGTTTCGATTTGTGATTGATCAGATTCTCTGATTCGATCAGATCCCGGATCAATACAGACTCCCTGATCTTGTTTGGCAGCTCGATTCCGACCGTGGATTTTCCGGATATCGGCTCGATCCGGATATCCGTTGCCGCCAGATTTAATTTGATATCATCTGCTAACGATGTGATCTTATTCAATCTGGTTCCGATCTCCGGCTGGATCTCGTATCTTGTAACGGAAGGCCCCCGATTATAATCCGTCACCGTCGCCTTGACTCCGAAATTCTTTAAGATCTGCTCCAGTTTATCTGCCGTCTCCTGAAGTTCCGCCCTGTTGACGGCGCGCACGCCTTCCTGATTCTTATTCAAAAGATTGGTCATCGGCAGTTCATAATGTTTCCGTTTCTTTACAGGCATCCGCTCCTGCGGTTCATAGACCGAATTCTCCACATCAGCCGTAGCGATCTCCACCGCTCCGTCCGGTCCCAATTCCTGCGTAAGCCCGTCTTTTGGATGCGGTCTGTTGTCTTCTACATCTTCCGTCTTTTCAACTCCGGCTGTTTGTTGGACTGCCGCAGCTTTTACCGATTCTGCTGCCGTTTTAACCTTTTCTGCATCCTTTACCGTTGTTGCCGTTACCGCTGCTGCCGAACCCGGCGTGATTGCTTTGGAAGGCATGGAAAACGCCGGTCTGTTCATCACTGTCTTCGCAGCCTCACTGACTATGATTTCCTCTTTTACATGGAAATTTCCTTCCTGATCACGGTATACCCGACCGCCGGATACACTGTCATTTTCCGCCTGTTTACCGATTCTGCCGGACGGATCAGACCGGTCAGATTGATTAAATTCATCTGACCGCTCAGGGGATGTTTGTACTTTCCTGACACCTGTATCTTCCACGGATCGGATCAGGGAACCGCCCTGCTTTTTCGGAAGGAAGCTTTTCGGCATCTCTTTGGATTCATTTCTCTCGTAGGTCTCATACTGCCCTGCTTTTTCCTCATCTTCCGGATTGGCTATCGCCCGCATTCCGCTCTGCGGATTCATTGGCTGCTCTGTCTGCTTTATCTGCTCTGCTTGCGTATCCTCCCCGCTTAACCGCATGGATTCCATCAGATGAGAACGCTTCTTCTTTTTCTTCGCAGGTCCCGTCGGAATAATATCAAGACCATCGTCTTCCGGTAGCGCTGCCTCTTTCTCCGCTTCCATGATTTCATGCATATCTTCTTCATCGCGGTTTGGATCCACCACACGGCTTAATGCCACTCCCCGCACGACTTTGCGGGATCTTAAATTTTTCTGATATTCCCGCTCTTTCACATTCTCTTTTACGTTGGTATATATCTTCGTCACAGCTTCGTCCGCTGTATCATAGACTTGTCGTCCGCCCCGCCTGATTCCGTTTAAGAACGAACGTTCTGTAAGCAGGATTCCTGCGATCACACTGAAAATGATAAGCAGAATCGTCGCTCCCACGACGCCTACCGTTCTGCTGAGTAAATTCAGCAATAAGGCTCCAAAGAAACCTCCACCCACGCGGTTTTCTCCGCAGTAAAAATAATAGTGAAAACAATTATTTTCCGGCTGAAATCCCGCAAAAATCAATTGCAAAAATGTGACCGCAAACCAGAACAGAAAAACCGCAGCGATCAGTTTCCTGATTGCCCGCCGGTTATACCGGTTTGCAAGGTAAAACGCAATCCCGAGAAACATCAACACCGGAAGTACATATGCCAGAATCCCCGTCAATCCGAACATAAAGAAGCTGATATAATCGCCCACCGGCGGCAATAATCCGAAATTGCTTAACAGCAGCAGCACCGTCACGCCCAATGCCAGAAGTAATTTGATCTCTGCCCTGAGTTTCACATCCTGCTCCGTCAATACATATTTATCATCATAAACGCTGGATTTCTGCGTTTTTTTCTTTTCTGTCTTTTTCTTATCTGCCGTCCCTTTTCTTCCGGATCTCTCCGCAGAGTTCACAGAATCCTTTTTTACTCTTTTGGTCGAAGTTCCTGTTGAAGTTTTTGCTGCAGTTGTCTTCTTTTTTGCAGCCTGTGCCATGAATCGCACCTCCTCTTGCCGTACGCAACGCATTTTTACACAATCCATATTATTTTACTATTAAATGGATGGATATTCAAGTTAAAATTAGAAATTTATTATGTTAATAGTAACAAGTTTGTATATAATCAAAAAAACAGGAAAGAATAACGATAGAAACGATTTTATTTCACAAGGAGGCGCTCTATGGCTAAAATGAAAAACCGGGATTGTACAGTTCCCGCTGCAGAGAAAGAAAAAAAAGAAACCGAACAGCTTCGGGATGACAAGATCTACGAATACGGACAGGCAAGTCTGGACCGGAATGCATCCGGCTCCGGGATCCATCTTCTCACCATCATCGGCGAGATCGAGGGTCATGATATCCTTGGAAGCAACAGCAAAACAACGAAATACGAACATGTCATCCCCCAGCTTGCCGCCTTTGAGGACGATGCATCCATGGAGGGACTTCTTGTTCTGATGCAGACTTGCGGCGGAGACGTGGAAAGCGGTCTCGCCATCGCCGAGATGATCGCCTCATTAAGTAAACCCGTTGTATCCCTTGTACTGGGCGGATCTCACTCCATCGGCGTTCCCATCGCGGTCTCTGCGGATTACTCTTATATTGTTCCCAGCGGAACCATGGTGCTTCACCCTGTCCGCATGAACGGAACATTTATCGGTGCTCCGCAGACTTACGATTATTTTAAATTGATCCAGGACCGCATCGTAAACTTCGTCACCGCTCACTCAAAAATACAAAAATCCCGCATGGAAGACCTGATGTTAAACACCGGTTTTCTCACGAAGGATCTCGGTACGATATTAGTCGGCAGCGAAGCCGTCAATGAGGGACTGATCGATGAGGTCGGGGGAATGCGGCAGGCTCTTGAAAAGCTTCACCGGCTGATCGACGATGCAAAGGCTGTCGGACATTGAGTTCCCCGAAAAATTTCATCAACAGGCTTTATCAAAAGATTTTCCCAAAAACATCGGTCAGCAAAACGCCGCCACTTCTTCAAAGTCCATGGTGCCGCCGAAGATGTCAAGGGCGCTTCCCACCGTGAAATCAAGTTTTCCCTGTCCCAATTCCTTAAGGCTTTGCAAGTCGTCCATGGAAGATATTCCGCCTGCGTATGTAACCGGCAGTCCGTCCAGTCTGCCGAGCATACGTACCAGTTCTTTCTCGATTCCTTTTGCTTTGCCCTCTACATCCACCGCATGAATCAAAAACTCATCGCAATACGCGGATAATTCTTCTATTACCTGTTCATTCAGGATCACATTTGTAAATTTCTGCCAACGGTCTGTGACGATATAGTACTGACCGTCTTTTTTTCTGCAGCTGACATCCAATACGAGATGGTCTTTTCCCACAGCTTTGCGCATACGCTCCAGATTTTCCCGCCGGATCTCTCCTCCCTGAAATACAAAGGAAGTGACGATTACATGAGAAGCACCTGCTGTCAGATAGTCTCCCGCATTTTCATCATTGATGCCGCCGCCGATCTGCAGATGCCCCGGATCGGTCTTAAGGGCAAGTAACGCCTGTTTTTTCGTTTCCTCATAATATGGAGAAGTCGCAGGATTTAACAAAATAATATGTCCGCCCTTAAGTCCTCTCTTTCGGTACATTTCAGCATAATATCCGGCATTCTGCCCAGCGACAAAGTTTTCTACCGCGCGATCCTGCTCGTCTTTCAGACTTCCTCCCACGATCTGCTTTACTTTTCCGTTGTGAATATCAATGCATGGTCTAAATCTCATCGGTTTCCTCCGTCAAAAAATATTTTGTCAAAAATTCTTCCAGATATGCCTGATCTTTCATTCCCATCAATTCTCTCGCCGAATGCATGGCAAGCACCGGCGCGCCGATATCCGCCGCTCTCATCGGAAGGTACTTATTTGCAATGGTTCCAAGGGTACTTCCGGTCGTACCGTCCGACCGGCTCTCATATTTTTGATACGGGATCCGGTATTTCTCACAGATCTGTTCCAAAATGCCGATGGATTCACAATCTGTCGCATAAGATTGTGACGCCGCCCGTTTTAAAATAATTCCCCGATTCAACAGATCTACATTGGTTGGATCCGATTTTTCCGGCCGGTTCGGATGCAAACCGTGGGCAACATCCACCGAGAGCAAAAATCCCTCCAGCGTTTCCCGTATCAGATCCTCTCTGCTATAATCAAGGGCTGTATACAATTTTTCCACGATCATGGACAATAAGACAGAATCCGCGCCCTGCTTGGTTCTGCTGCCGATCTCCTCATTGTCATACAATGCGATCATGTGAACGCCGGAAGCTGCCGGATCCTTTAAGATCGCCTGCACGCACGCCTCCACCGAGGTGATGTTATCCAGACGGGGAGCCGAGATAAAGTCATTATTGAGCCCCAATACACAGCCCTCCTCGCAGTTGTAGACATACAGTTCATAATCCAGGATTTCCTCCGGGCGCACGCTCAATTCCTCCGCCAGATACTCCATGAAAAATCCGTCTCTGTTCCATGTTTCATCCAGCATAGCGCACAGCGGCAACATATCTTTCTGACGATTCAATTCCACTCCTTTGTTGATCTCGCGATTCAGATGAATGGCAAGATTCGGAACGGTACAGATCGGTCGCTCAAAATCCACGATCCGGGTCTTCGGATGAAAGATCTCGCTGCTTCTTAAGGTCACTTTTCCCGCAACAGAGAGCGGCCGGTCCAGCCATGTATTCAGGATGGCGCCCCCGTATACTTCCACATTCAATTTTCCGTAATCTTTCTCCGTCATCTCCGGCTTCGGCTTGATATACAGGCAGGGATGATCGGTGTGAGCGGCGGCAATACACAATCTGCCGGACTGCAAACCGACAGTAAAAGCCACGACTCCCGAATCGTACAGATTCACATAATATTTTCCGCCTCTTGCAGGATTCCACGCCTTGCTGAGAGGTAATTCCGTAAATCCGGCGCTTTTCAGCCGTTCCATGGCGTATTTTGCCGTTGTAAAAGAGCAGGTGGAGCGTTTCAGCGTCTCCAGTAATTTTTCTGCCACTCTCTCTGTATTCATAGATTTGACTCCTCCTTACCCCAACAGTCTCACATAGATATGAACGTCTTTATTTTCTATCTGTACATATTTACACAATTTTTTAAATTTTTCCAGATATTCCGGAATCCGTTGTGACGCTTCCTCCAGTCCGTCAACCAGAATATCCGCAGGTGACGCAAACTCCGTCAATATATCATGCAGTGCGTCAAGATTCCTCCCGTAATATTCCGGCAGAGGAAATACTTCCCCGATTTTATCATGAAAGTCCTCTATGCTGTGCACATCGTGAAGATCCAGCCTGTATTCCATATCATGTCTCCTCCTCTAATAACGATAGTTTAGCTACTGCATAAGCGACTTGCACAAAATCAGAGATTTTGGCAATCTGCTTAATTATCCGAACAAGTCCGGTCGGATGCCGATTCCGTAGCCTCGCCTGCTTCGCAGTCTCAGACGGAACCTGGCTTTTCATATAACAACGTAAAGCTCTGGTAATGGTCATCTGTATAATAAATCATACCGTCATCGGAAAAAACGATGCGCTTGGCGCCTCTGGTACTTTTTCCCAATGTGTCAATGTCACATTCTTTATATTCCTTTCCCTCCGGCAGCAGTCCTTCATAATTCCCGAAAGTATCTCCGCCGATACATTTTCCCGGCGCATATTCTTCCAGAGATCCGCCGCTCCATCCCAGTGCTTTTGCCTCATTTTTCGTGATATAATTCGACGGCAATTTCCCGTATATATGCAGATAAAGAGCAACTTCCTCCCTGGAACAATACTGCCCGTCCTCCGCAAGCTGTTCCTCTTCGGACTGTTCTTCCGCAGTCTGTTCCTCCGTGCTCTCTTCTTCCGTAACCTGTTCTTCCGAGCTTTCTTCTATACTCTCTTTTTCCGTACTCTGTTCTTCCGTGCCCTGTTCTTCCGTCTGTCGCTCTTGCGTGCTCTTCTCGTAATTTCCTGTTGTTTTTGTATTTCCGGATGCACAGCCGTTTAAAAAGCCGACACTGACGGCAAGGATCAAAAATAATGATAACAGCAGCTGTCTGATTTTTATAAATTTTTTCATAGCCATTTCCTTTGTTATGTTTGAATGTCGCAAGGCTTTAGCCCTGCGACCTGCTTGCTGGAGGCGGCAGCAATTCGCGGAGGTCGGAGATTCAAACTCCCACCTACGTAAGTTTCCTTTCTTTACTCACCAC
>CADBTR010000042.1 GCA_902797675.1 uncultured Lachnospiraceae bacterium | reverse complement strand
GGTGAGTAAAGAAAGGAAACTTACGTAGGTGGGAGTTTGAATCTCCGACCTACGGGGATTGCTGCCGTTGGCAGCAAGCAGGTCGCAAGGCTAAAGCCATGCGACATTCAATTAAAAAGAGGGCGGCGTTGTCCGGACGTGTTTGCGCGTGGGACAGCGTCGCTTTTTTGTGAAGGCGACAAGCCGAAAAAACCGGTACAGGCTGGCTTGCAGACCGGGCTTTGCAGCAAATTCGTTTACGAGGAGTATAAAATTTCGCAATTACCTGTAGATTAAAAAAAGAAGGGAGTAGGAAATGAGATTTGTGATTCAGAGAGTCAGTCGCGCATCAGTGACGATAGAAGGTGAAGTGAAAGGCGCCATCGGAACAGGTTTCATGGTATTGATCGGGATTGAAAATGAGGATACGAAAGAAATCGCCGATAAGATGGTAAAAAAATTGCTGGGACTTCGGATATTTGAGGATGAGGAGGGAAAGATGAATCTTTCTTTAAGAGATGTATCCGGCGGATTGCTTCTGATTTCCCAATTTACGTTATATGCAGATTGCAGAGCGGGAAACAGACCGTCCTTTATCAATGCAGGAAAGCCGGAGATGGCAAAGCCGTTGTATGAATATATTGTAGAACAGGCAAAAAAAGAACTTCCTGTGGTTGAGACAGGAAGTTTTGGCGCTGATATGAAAGTGGAATTGTTAAATGACGGACCGGTGACGATTCTGCTTGACAGTCATGAGATCATAAAAAAGAAGCAGGATCGTGACCGGAGTTGAGTTAAAGTGAAAGATGTTTATCCAAAAGTTTTGTACAGCCGAAAATACAAAGGATCATAACGATCAGATCCAGTAATGCGCCGGGAAGAAGATTCATCAGCATGCGGTATGTGGAAGTGATCTCGTCAAATGTGTATGGACTCGGCAGACGGCTGCGGATCATATTGAGGGCAATCTCGGAAAAGAAAAAGATCAGAAAACTGATAAAACCTCTCATACGCGCATTTTGCAACAGGGTAAAACTTAAGGTAATCGCCAGATAAATTAAGGTTACGGTAGCAAAGAAACTGATCAGAAAATCAATCACATACGAGGAGACTGTCAATGCCAGTTGCGCAATCTCTACCGCAGCCATCTGGGAAAAGATGTTGATCAATTCTTTATAAACCCGGATTTTCGGAAAATTTTCCGAAAGAAACCAGACATCAAAGTAGGCAAGTCCGCATAAAATTGCTGCGATCACACAACCGGTGATGAGGGTGGTAAGCATTTTGGAAAAAATGATGCTCAAAGAGCTGTTTGGCGTCATAAAGATCAAAAAACTGCTTTTGGAATTCAATTCTTTGGAGTAGTTTGAAATCGCAAGTACGAATACAACAAAAAAACAAACAGATGTATATACAACGCAAAGTGTAAGGGTAAGAGCTGTTTTCTCCACATCCTTTAAGTGGCAGCAGATCAGATATGCGGATTCTAAAATCGCAATACCGATGAAGATAATAAGAAGAACTGTCTTGTTCTTCAAAAATTCATATTTTGTTAATTTTAACATAAAAACCTCTTTTCTGATCAATCATATTTGTATATTTCTTTATAGAGCTCTGTAATAGACATCTGACGCTGGGATTCCAGATCTTCCAGAGTTCCCTGCAATTCCACATGTCCGTGTTTGATGAATATGGCGTCGCTTACAATCTGTTCCAGTTCGTCCACTAAGTGGCTGGAGATCACAAACGTGGTAAGACCGTCAAAATTCTCCGAGATCGCATTTAATATCTGTTCTCTGGCGATGATGTCAATTCCGTTTAAAGGTTCGTCCAGCATGATTAGTTTTGATTTGCGGGACAGCGTAACGGCGATTTTTAATTTTGCCATCATACCGGAAGACATTTTTGAAACTTTTTGTTTCGGATCCAGATTCATCATCTGCAGGTAACGTTCAAACTTTTCAGGCTGAAAATCTTCAAAAAAATCTTTATAATAATTGCTGATGTGCCGACCTGTCATATAAGAATAGAAGTAACTTTCTGTCGGCATGTAGGCCACATGCTTTTTGCTGTTGATGCCGATGGGTTCATGTTCAAAAAAAATCTCTCCGGAGGTGGGAATCACAAGACCGGCCGCCATCTTCATAAAAGTGCTTTTTCCGCTTCCGTTTGGTCCTAACAGGGCATAGATCCTGCCGGGTTCCAATGTCAGTGTGATATTTTCCAACGCAGTAGTGTTCAGATATTTTTTCACTAGGTTTTTGCATTCCAGTAACATAGAAAACTCCTTTTTTCATATTATAATCACTTAATATTACAACCGATTGTTAAAACTGTCAAGACATAATTTTTTTTACACCGATTATGGAAGAAAACAGTTTACGCAAACAGGAAAATCTGATAGAATATAGACAGTTAAAAGAGGGGTACTGCTGAGTCAGATCATAAACCATCGTTATAAGAGGAGGATAAAACCGGTATGAAGATAAACAAGATTCATGATTTTAAGATGGATGAGGTAAAAGTAACAGATGCATACATTGAGAATGCATTGGAGAAAGAACTTGCCTATCTGAAAAAATTTGATGTAGACCGCCTTGTAGCAGGATTTGAGGAAGTAAACAACATCAGACCGCGGGCGGAAAAATATCCGGGCTGGGAGAATACAGAGATCCGAGGTCATTCACTGGGACATTATCTGACGGCGGTATCACAGGCGGTGGCGCAGACGGGAGATCCGGAATTAAAAGAAAAACTGGACAGCATTGTAGACAGACTTGGGGCAGCACAGCAGACAAACGGTTATCTGTCAGCCTTTCCGGAAGTATTATTTGATAATGTAGAGAATAAAAAACCTTGCTGGGTGCCATGGTATACCATGGATAAGATTATCGCCGGATTGACGGCGGCTTATGTTCTGGCAGGAAACGAGAAAGCATTCAAGATCGTAAGCAGGCTTGCGGACTGGGTATATAAGAGAACTTCGGCATGGAGCGAGGAAACCCGGAGAACGGTGCTTGCCGTAGAATACGGCGGAATGAACGAAGCATTATATGATCTGTATCAGGTGACAGGAAAAGAGGAGCACGCAAAGGCTGCCCATAGCTTTGATGAGATCGAACTGTTTCAGGCAATCCATGACGGACACGATATCCTGAACGGAAAACACGCCAATACCACAATCCCGAAATTTCTCGGTGCACTATATCGTTACATTGCCCTTGGCTGCTGCAAAGAAGATGAATTTTACTTTGAGTCCGCTGAGAGATTCTTTGATCTGGTAACGGCAGACCACACCTATATTACAGGAGGCAACAGTGAATGGGAGCATTTCGGCGAGCCGAAGATCCTGGACGCGGAGCGGACAAACTGCAATTGTGAAACCTGTAATACCTATAATATGTTAAAACTTGCAAGAGGATTGTTTCAGCTTACCGGCGATAAGAAATATCTGGATTTCTATGAGAATACATTTACGAATGCGATTCTTTCGTCACAAAATCCGGAAACCGGTATGACGATGTATTTTCAGCCTATGGCAACTGGCTTCTTTAAAGTATATTCCACGCCTTTTGACAGCTTCTGGTGCTGTACCGGAACAGGTATGGAGAATTTTACAAAATGCAATGACAGCATTTATTTTAAAGAGGGAGATAAAGTCTATGTCAGCCAGTATGTATCTTCGGAATTCACGGATAAAGAGACAGGCTTTCAGGTTTTGCAGGAAAGCCGGATCCCGATGGAAGATGTGACGGTATTTACCGTAAAAAAAGGAAGCGGAACACTTGCATTCCGGGTGCCGGACTGGGCATGCGATCAAGTGACGGCAGAGACAGGAAACGGTGTAAAGACGGCAGAGCCTTCGGATTCTTATCTTGAAGCGGAAGTATCGGAGGGCAGCGTGATCACCCTCCGGATCCCGATGGAAGTTCGCGCCAAGGCACTTCCGGATAACAGTTGTTGCGTGGGATTTAAGTACGGACCGGTGGTCTTAAGCGCGGCTCTTGGCACTGAGGATATGGAAGAAAGCAAGACCGGCGTTGATGTCACCATTGCCACAAGAAATATCAGTATGAAAGACTTTATCACGGTTCGGGCAAAAGACGGAGGGTTTGACAGCACCGAGCAGGATGTGGAGGAGTGGATCGCTCATGTAAAAGATCATATGATCCGGAAACCGGGCACCTTGGAATTTCATTTGAGCGGCACAGACAGCGACGGATACATCTTTTCCCCGCATTACCGTCAGCATAAAGAGCGTTATGGAATCTACTGGAATATGGTTGCCAAGGATTCGCCGGCTTTGCAGAAACATATCAGGGAAGGCAAGACAACGGCGCGGTTGAATCATGTGCTTATCGACAGTATTCCTCTCGGAAATGATCAATATGAATTATTGCATAAGATCAAGGGGGAAAACACGGGCGCAGGCACCTTTAACGGTCTGATGCTTCGACACGCCTGGTCGGAACAGGGCTGGTTCTCCTATGAGATGAACGTAAAACAGGGAGTTTGCAATTATCTTATGGTGAAATATTTCAGCGGAAATGTGGGCAGAACTTTTAATATCTATATAGATGATGTGCTTTTAAAGGAGGAAACCATCGAGGATCGCATTCCGGGAGATTTTTATGATGAATATTATCTTTTGCCGGAAGAACGGATCGCAGGAAAAGACAGCGTTGTCGTAAAATTTGCTGTTCGCGGCGACAGCTGGGTGGGTGGAATCTTTGATAAATTAAATATCGTCAGCGATTATGCGAAAAACGCGGCGCTGAAAAATCTCGTAGTCAGCGGTGGTGTTCTCGTTGAAAAATTTGATCCGGATGTAACAACTTATCATATGAAAGCGGAAAAAGACCGGATCACCTATCAGGCAGAGCTTGCAGATACAAACGGATTATTGTACGAGGGTGATATTCTGGTTGATGACAGTCTGGAGCGGGAGTGCAGCATAAAAGGCGGCGATACCATCATCCTTCGTGTACTTGCGGAAGATTTTCAGACTGAGAAAACGTATACACTGATCGTGGAGGAGGGTTCCGGTCATGAGTGATGATGCAAAACTATTGATTGAGAAGGAATTTATGCAATTTGAATTAAATCTTCAGAATAATTATAAGGATCTGGCGAAAGATTGCTATGATAAAACGCTGGATATGATGGAAAGTTTTCATGAACAGGGAGAGATTTCCGAATGGTTTTATAAAAGGATGAGGAAGAAACTGAAGAAATATGATGATCTGTATCCTGTTGAGCAATGAGCAGACCTTAAAGTGACGGCTGCTGTGAATAGTAACATAGTAATTGTTTATTTACAAAAAAGTGCTTTACAGAAAAAATGTTTAATGATATACTGACATTAGTGGAGAGTTGTCCGAGCGGTCGAAGGAGCCGCACTCGAAATGCGGTAACGGCATAATTTGCTGTTCGTGGGTTCAAATCCCATGCTCTCCGGTTAAACATAATAAGCCCCTATAAGAGAGGAAACCGGTAGATTAGCCCTGCCGGTTTCTTCTTCTTGTGTAAAAGTTATTGATTTCGGCACCGATAAAGATAATATACATACAGATATAAAGCCAAAGGATCAGCAGTACCATAATGGTCAGACTTCCGTAAGAGTAAGAACGGTATGCGAAGTGATCGATATAGTAGGAGTAAAGGTAGGAAAATAAAAACCAGCCCAGCGTTGTGAAAATTGCCCCCGGTAAATAACTAAAGAGAGATTGATTGCTGTTTGGGGACAGACGGTACATAAACAGGAAAATCATGATCAGGATGATCGGTACATAAAGCGTTCTTGTGGTAATCAGCCAGGCGGCGGCATCGTACAATAGAGGAATATGTCTTTGAATAAAGAACAGAAGGGTATTTCCAAAGACCATCAAGGTAAGTACCAGAACAATTCCGATCACGAACACCACTGTATAAAAGGAAGCAATCAGACGGAGAAAAAAATAGTTCCGGTTTTCTTCTGCATGGTTGATGTTGGAAAAACCTTGGATTAAAGCAAGGATTCCTTTGGAAGCAGACCAGATTGTAAAAATAATGGAAAAGGAAAGCAATGTGCCGCTGGATGATTCATACAGATCACTGATTATGCTGGCTGCAAGACTGTCAAATGCGGAGGGAACAACCCCGAGAGTACTTTCAATCAGAAAATTTTTTGTTACCGGGGTGTAACGGATAATATTTAAAACCAGAATCAGAATCGGAACCAGAGCCATCATCATAAAAAGGGCAGCCTGCGATGCATAGGCGCTGACATGATCTTTCTTTAATTGTTCCAAAAAATCGTTCAACAGGCGAAAAATATATTTAAAAAATCTCATAGAAACCTCTTGTAATCAAATTTTTCTTATATCATACTCTTTTGGAATGTTTTTTTCAAGGGAATTTCTGCGGGATGGTTGCGAAAAAAAGACAAAATGAGTATAATAAGAATAAAAACAGAAAAGAGGGTTTATTATGTTATTATATATGCCGACAAAAGTATATAGTGAACAGGGGTGCGTGGAAAAACACGCGCAGGAGCTGGCTTCTTTGGGAAGCAAGGCAATGATCGTAACCGGAAAACATTCTTCCGGAAAAAACGGTTCTTTGTCTGATGTTACCGGGGCGTTGGAGAATCAACATGTACCTTATGTGATCTATGATGATATCGAGGAAAATCCGTCCGTGGAAACGGTTATGAAAGCAAGAGAACTTGCAATTTCGGAAAAGACGGATTTTGTCATCGGAATCGGCGGAGGCTCGCCGTTAGATGCGTCCAAGGCGATTGCGCTGATGGCTGCAAATCCGGAAAAAGACAGTACAGTCTTGTATGATTGTAACGAAGCATTGCCGTATTTTCCGGTGGCATGTGTTCCGACTACCTGCGGAACCGGGTCTGAGGTAACCCCTTTTGCGATCCTTACCAGACATGAAAAACGGACGAAAAAGAGCATCAGTCATAAGATGTATCCTGCTCTTGCGCTGCTGGATGGCAAGTATCTGAAAACGGCGTCCAGAGAATGCTTGGTCAATACTTCTGTAGATGCGTTGGCACATCTGGTGGAAAGCTATCTGAATACCAATTCCAATGAATTGAACCGGATCTACAGCAGACAGGGTATGTATGCATGGGCGGAATTCAAAGACAGGCTGAAGGATGATGCTCTGACAGAGGAAGACTACGGAAAGATGCTGCATGCTTCCATGATCGCAGGCATGGCGATCACTCACACAAGCACATCCCTTCCCCATGGATTGAGCTATCCGGTTACCTATGAGCTGGGAGTTCCTCATGGACGGGCTGTCGGCATGTTCCTGGGAGGATATGTTGAGCAATATGAAGATCAGAAGGAAGCGGCCAAGGTGATGGAATATCTTGGATTTCCGAATGCAAGGGAATTTCATGCATATCTGAAAGATTTACTTGGAGAGGTAAAAGTGCCTGAGGAGCTGCTTGAGGCAGACGCTGCGGCTGTCATGGATAATCCGGCGAAATTAAAGAATTATCCTTTTGCAATTACAAAGGAAGATCTGATCCGGATGGCAAATTAAGTATCGTTGTATTCTGTATTCAGTTATGATAATGAGACATTTGGGAGATAAAAATAAGAGAGATGAGGATTGATTTATGGAAGGATTTTGGGTGAATAAAAAAGTTCAGGCAGCGGTTTTGATCGCGGCGATCGTACTTTTAGTAGGAGTTGTCGCATTCGGAGCCGGAAAACAAAAACAGAATGACTATGAGCATCAGGGAAAGCAGGCAAGCGCTACGGATGCGAAGGAACAAAAAAACGCCGGGATAGAATACTCAAAGTTTGAGACTATGGTGGTGGAGGAAGAAGTCACTGTCGAGAAAGAAGGACAGGTGGAGACAGACGCGCAGGGGAAGATCAAATCGGTGGTTACACAAGAGGGCATGACTATTGAATTGGGCAGCGAAGCACAGACAAAGATTGGGGACAACGGAAGTCTGACGTTTATCCTTAACGGTGGAACTGAAGTAGAAGTGGGAACGGACGGCAAGGCGAAGGTAATCACGAAAGAAACAGTTACGAAGACGGTTCCGGCAGATCAATCCCAGAACACAACGACGGCAGAAAAAAATCAGACAAAAGCGACATCAAAGACAAAGACAGAAACAAAGACCACGGCAAAGCAGACGACCATGGCAAAGCAGACGACCACAGCAAAGCAGACGACCACAGCAAAGCAAGAGAATAAAACCACAAAAGAGAATGTTACACAAAAACCTTTGGAGACGACAACGAAGGAACCGGTGACACAAGAGGAAACTACGACGGGGCAGTCTGTGACGGAACAGCCTGTCACAGAGCAGATCATGACGGAAGAGGTTACAAGGGAGACACAGACGCCTCCGGTGGAACAGGAGACAGAAGGATTTGAAGTTGTGACGATTGTGCCGGGAGATTAAAATGAATAACAATAAAATACTTTAAGATAATAAGGAAAAGGCTCCGAAACAAAAAAATGTTTCGGAGTTTTTTGTTCTGTTACTTGACTTCTTTCTGAAATTATTATAAAATCTTACTTGAAGTGGTGAAATGTGGGAGAAAAAAACCACAAAGTGGAGGATAATGGAGTGGCGTTAAAAAACACAGGACTCCCGCATTAGAAAGATAAAGGTACAAGCTTATGTTAATGGGTGAATACAATCATAACATAGACGACAAGGGACGTTTGATCATCCCTGCGAAGCTTCGTGAAGCTCTTGGAGAAGGTTTTGTCATCACCAAGGGGCTTGACAAGTGTCTTTTTGTGTTCCCGAAAGAAGTTTGGGCAGAGTTTGAACTGAAGCTTAGTAAATTACCACTGACAGATAAAAAAGCGAGAGAATTTACCAGATTTTTCTTAAGAGGAGCCGATGCACCGGAACCGGACAAGCAGGGACGCATCCTGATCTCAGCAAAATTAAGGGAGTATGCGGGACTGGATAAAGAAGTTGTTATGCTTGGAGCGGGTTCCAAGGTGGAGATCTGGAATCCTGAGAGACTGGAAGAAGACTCTATGATTGAGAATATGGACGAACTTGCGGAACATATGAAGGAGTTTGATTTTTAAGTATGTTCTAAAAAAACGCCCGGAAAGGAGTGCGCAAAAAAACATGGAATTTAATCACAGGTCTGTGCTGCTTGCAGAAACCATAGACAGCCTGAATATAAGACCGGATGGGATTTATGTTGATGGCACTCTGGGTGGAGCAGGACACGCCGGCGAGATCTGTAAAAGATTATCGGAAAAAGGGAGACTGGTGGGATTCGATCAGGATGAGGATGCACTGGCAGCAGCCGCAGAACGGTTGAAACCTTTTGAGGAGAAACTTAAGATCAGCAGGATCAAGAGCAATTACCGAAATATGAAACCGGAGTTATTAAAACTTGGAATTGAGCATGTAGACGGAATCCTGCTGGATATCGGCGTATCTTCGTACCAGTTGGACACGGCAGAGAGAGGGTTCAGTTATATGTCGGATGCTCCGCTTGATATGAGGATGGATCAGAAGCAAAGTCTTTCGGCTACTGATGTTGTGAATGAGTACGCAGAATCAGAACTTTATCGGATAATCAGAGAGTACGGCGAAGAAAAATTTGCAAAAAATATTGCAAAGCACATAGTGCAGGTCAGGCAGACGAAAAGGATCGAGACCACATATGAGCTGGTTGAGATCATAAAAGGGGCGATTCCGGCAAAAATGCGGGCTGTGGGAGGACATCCGGCAAAAAGAACGTTTCAGGCGATCAGGATTGAAGTGAACCGGGAACTGGAAGTATTGGAAGAGTCCATCGATGAAATGATCGACTTGTTGACAGATGGAGGCAGGTTAAGTATTATCACATTTCATTCTTTAGAAGACCGGATTGTAAAAAAGAAGTTTCGGGAGAATGAAAATCCCTGTATTTGTCCGAAATCTTTTCCTGTATGTGTGTGCGGAAGAATTTCCAAAGGACAGACAGTGGGCAGAAAACCTGTTTTGCCGACAGAAGAGGAGATCAGAGAGAACAAAAGGGCGAAAAGCGCAAAACTTCGTACTTTTGAGAGAAAATATTAGTACATCAGAAGAAACGATGTGCTAGGTTGTATAAAAATAGAGGAGCAGAGACATCATGGCACGTAGAATATCTTATGGGGTTTACACAGAGGGGAATGCGGCAAGAAAGATCGAATTTGACGGCAGAAGACCGAAAAGAAAGAGAACAGCTTACCAGAGGGGAAGCGCGGTACCAGTAGAGAAACCGTTGACAAAAAGGGAGCAGAGAGAAGAAAGAAGACAGGAAAAGCTTACGAGAAGAGCATCCTATCGCCATATGGATAACGAAACCATGGGAATCGGTTATGTGTTTTTCCTTACGGCGATGGTTGTGGTAGTTGCGATTTTAAGTTTACAATATCTGAATTATCAGTCAGAGATCAAGAGTACAAAACGTCAGATCAATGCGCTGCAATCGCAGATCGAAGTAGTTGCTTCGCAGAATGATGCGGTTGCATATGATATTGACGGATATGTAGACATCAATCACATTGTAGATGTTGCGACAGGTGAGCTTGGAATGGTGCGTGCAAGTGAGAGTCAGATCAGATATTTTGATAAGCGCACAGATGAATTTATGAATCAGTATGCAGATGTACCTGAGGGAAATTAAAAGAGGAAGTTCATGAGCAAACAGAGAAGGACTGCATCAAGACGCAGGAAAAGACGGATTCCGGCGATATTTACCAGAAAAATGAGTGAAAAAGCGATCGTCTATCTTCTGGCAATATTTCTGCTGTTCGGATTTTTGATTTATCAATTAGTCAATATTAATAAAGACAAAGGCGACGAGTATACAGTTAAGGTACTTGCTCAGCAAAACCGGACCAGTACGGTTCTGCCGTTCAGAAGAGGCGATATTCTGGACCGGAACGGAGTGACCCTTGCCACCAGTATCAAAGTATACAATCTGATCTTAGATCCGAAGCTGATCTTAACGGATGAGAAATATCTGAAACCTACATTGAAAGCGTTGAATCAATGTTTTGGATATGATCAGACGGAGATGGAACAGCTGATCCGGGATAATAAAGACAGAAGATATTATGTATATCAAAAAAGGCTTTCTTATGATGAAATCAAGGATTTTATCGCACTCGCCAGTGACACCGAAAAGAATCCTTATGTCAAAGGCGTTACATTTGAAGATGAATATCAGAGGAAATACCCGTTTTCCACGCTTGCCAGCCAGGTGATCGGCTTTACGGCAGCGGGAAATGTGGGGATCGGCGGTCTGGAACAGGGATATGATGAATATTTAAATGGCGTGGACGGTCGGGAATACGGTTATGTTGACAGCGATAATGTTATGGAAAAGGTTACAAAACAAGCGGAGGACGGGGACAATATCACCACGACGCTTGATTTTAACATTCAGAATATTATCGAGAAATATGTCGCGGAATGGAAGGCGGCTTATCAGCCGGATAATATCGCGGTTCTGGTGATGAATCCCGATAATGGAGAAATCCTTGCCATGACGGGAGAACGGAATTTTGATCTGAATGATCCGAATAACTGGCAGGCGTATTTTACGCAGGAAGAAGTCGATGCCGTTGAAATTAATGAAAAAAGGATGAAAAACCTGCAGGATGAATCTGAAAATGAGGAAGAACTTCAGCAGAAGATCCAGACGGAGAAACAGCTTACATTGTTAAATGGTTTGTGGAGAAATTTCTGCATCAGTGATTCCTATGAACCGGGGTCCACATTTAAACCATTTACGGTGGCGGCGGCTTACGAATTGGGACTGATCGATGAATCCACCACATTTTTATGTGACGGAGGAGAACAATATTCCGACTATATCCGGTGTCACAAACATGAGGGTCATGGCGTGATCACGGCAACAGACGGACTTGCATTTTCTTGTAACGATGTGATGATGCAGCTTGTTCGTATGGAGGGAAAATCATTATTTGCAGATTATCAGAACCGGTTTGGATTTGGAATGCTGACCGGCGTAGATCTCCCGGGAGAATCCAGCTGCGCAGGCTTGCTTTATAAGCCGGAGACGATGATCGATCAGGATCTTGCGATCAGTTCTTTCGGGCAGGGATTCAATGTGACGATGGTTCAGCTCGCTTCGGCGTTTTCCTCTGTGATCAACGGCGGATATTATTATCGTCCGCATCTGGTAAGTCAGGTGGTAAAGCGAAACGGAAGCATTGTAGAGACGGCGGGAACGGATCCGATCAAGCAGACAGTAACGAAAGAAACATGTGATTCGGTAAAAAAAGGGTTGCGCGCCTGCGTGGATTACGGAACAGGAAAAAGTGCGGCAATAAGCGGATATCTGATTTCCGGAAAAACCGGTACGGCACAGCAGCTGACCGAAGGAAAAGATCATTACCTGTTATCATTTATCGGATTTGCACCTTACGATGATCCCGAAGTGGTTTGCTATGTTTTGATGGATAATCCTTCCGATGATTCTTCAAAAGTGACGGGCAGTCTGTATGCCACAATTATGAGTGAAGTTCTTCCATATTTGAATATAGAAAAGGATGGACCGGAGATTCCGGTGGAAACTTTGAAAACAGCGGTTGCCGGAACTCCGGCGGAAGCAAAACTGCCGGCAGCTGCAGAGCCGCAATCGGGGGAGGAACAGTCACAACCTGCAGGGAATGGAACGACAGAAGGAGCAACAGAAGCTTCTTCGGAACCTGCAAAAGAGGAGACAACCGCGGAAGCGGTCACAGAACCGCCACAGGAAACCATATCCAATATCGGGATGGAAGAACGGGCATACAGTTATATAGACGGAAGTGAAGAAACAACCACAGAAAATTCAGGGGAATAATTGATCGGAGAAATCATAAGATAGGAATAAAAGACAGATGTGACAGGTGACAGTGTGACGCTTACGAAGTTGAAAGAAAAGAGTCAGAGTCGTATTTATAATAAGAAGAAACTGATGATTTATTTTTTGACAATCACAGCAGGCTTTTTACTGCTTTGCGTGAGAGTTTGTGATCTTATGATCTTTCAATCGGAGCATTATCTTGCGATCGCCGAACAGCTGCATGAACGGGAACGCCAGATTAAAGCGGCAAGAGGAAAACTGATGGACAGAAACGGTGTTGTGATCGCTTCCAATGAGACGGTCTGCACAGTTTCTGTCATTTATAATCAGATAAAAGATCCGGATACGGTAGTTGATGTGCTTTCACAGGAATTGCAGATGGATTCCGGAGAAATCAGGAAGAAGGTAGAAAAACAAAGCGTAAGAGAGAAAATAAAATCAAATGTGCCGAAAGAGATCGGAGACAGAATTCGCTCAAGAAAACTGGATGGCGTAAAAGTAGACGAAGATTACAAACGGACATATCCGTACGGAACGCTTGCGTCAAAAGTACTGGGATTTACCGGAAGCGACAATCAGGGGATCATCGGACTGGAAGTACAGTATGAGTCTTATCTGAAAGGAACGGACGGGGAGATTCAGACCATGACGGACGCAAGGGGAATGGAGCTTGCCAACATGGCAGAACAGAGAAAAGAGGCCGTTTCCGGAAAAAATCTGTTGCTGACTTTGGATGTGAATATACAAAAGTATGCACAGCAGGCAGCAAGGAAAGCATTAGAGGAAAAACATGCGAATTATGTTTCCATCATTGTGATGAGTCCCAAAAACGGAGAAATTTACGCCATGGTCAATGAGCCGGAATTTGACTTGAATCATCCTTATACCTTGCAGGATGACGGGGGATTATCCTCCGGAACAGAAGAATACCGGCAGCAGTTGAATAAAATGTGGCGAAATCAGTGTATCAATGATACCTATGAGCCGGGTTCCACTTTTAAGATCGTAACTGCCACGGCGGGACTGGAGGAAGGCGTGGTATCCAAAGAAAGCAGTTTTTATTGTCCGGGTTACAAAATCGTGGAGGATCGGAGGATCAAATGTCATAAGACTATCGGTCATGGCGCGGAAACCTTTGTGCAGGCGACCATGAATTCCTGCAATCCCGTTTTCATCGAAGTGGGACTTCGTGTGGGGGCGAGCAGATATTTTACATACCTGAAAAAACTTGGTCTTCTGGAAAAAACAGGCGTTGATCTTCCGGGAGAAGCCGGAACCATTATGCATAAGCAGGAAAATGTGGGAGAGGTGGAACTGGCAACCATGTCTTTCGGTCAGTCTTTTCAGATCACGCCATTGCAATTATTGCGGGCAGTGAGCGCCGTCATCAATGGAGGCACGCTGATCACGCCGCATTTTGCCATGGGGGTCTGTGATGAAGACGGGATATTGACAGAGCCTTTCCTTTATCCTACATCGGACGGGGCTGTGTCAAAAGAAACTTCCGAGACAATGAAGGAAATTCTTACAAAGGTTGTAAGTGAAGGCGGCGGAAAGAACGGACAGGTGCCGGGGTATCTTGTGGGCGGAAAAACGGCAACTTCGGAAAAACTACCCCGGGGGAGCGGAAAATATATCGGCTCCTATATCGGATTTGCGCCGGCAGACGATCCCGAGATCATTGCGATCTGTATGATCGATGAGCCGGAGGGAATTTATTATGGAGGAACGATCGCCGCACCGGTGATCAGTACCTTATACCAGCAGATATTGCCATATTTGGGTTTAAAAACAGAGTAAAAAATGGAGGACAGTAACATGGAACTAAAGGAGAAACGAGTGTTGGTCGCAGGAGCGGGCATCAGCGGAATCGGAGCTGTAAGTTTACTTAAGACGGCAGGAGCGGATGTGATCTTGTATGACGGGAATGAAAAACTTTCCGAAACAGAATTATACGATAAAATGTATACGGCAGGCGTACAGGATGCGGACAGTGTAGATGTTGTCTTAGGCGAACTTTCAGAGGAACTGGCGGAGAAAATCGATCTTTGCGTCATCAGTCCGGGAATTCCGCTTGATGTCCCTTTTGTAACGCTTTTGCGGGAAAAAAAGAAAGAGATCTGGGGAGAGATCGAGTTGGCGTACCGGTGTTCCAGGGGACGATTGATCGGCATTACGGGAACAAACGGAAAAACCACTACAACAGCGCTTACCGGTCAGATTATGGAGCAATATTACGGAAATACATTCGTAGTCGGCAATATCGGAACTCCTTATACGCTGATGGCGGGCAGGACGAATGACCGGTCCGTTACTGTTGCAGAGATCAGCAGCTTTCAGCTGGAGACTACGAAAGAATTTCGTCCACAGGTTTCCGCAATCTTAAATATTACACCGGATCACTTAAACCGCCACAAGACCATGGAATGTTATATCGATACAAAATTCCGCATCACAAAGGAACAGAAAGCAGATGATGTATGTGTTCTGAATTATGAGGATCCCATCCTTCGGGAGAGAGGAAAATCTCTTCCTTGTCATGTCGTATATTTCAGCAGCCGCACAAAGCTGGAAAACGGTTATTACATGGATGAAAAAAAGGATATTTATTATATAAAAGATCAAAAGGAGGAACTTCTTTTCAATCTTTCCGACACGAAACTTGTGGGAACTCATAACGGAGAAAATATCATGGCTGCGTTAGCCATGGCGGATGCCCTGGGCGTGCCGCGGGAGAATGTGATCGGGACGGTAAAGGAGTTTACAGCGATCGAACACCGGATCGAATATGTTGAAACAATCAATAACGTGATATATTATAATGATTCTAAGGGAACCAACACAGACGCATCAAAAAAGGCACTGGAGGCGATGGATCGAAAGACGGTGCTGATCGCAGGCGGTTATGACAAAGGATCGGAATATGATGACTGGGTGGAAGCCTTTGGGGATAAGATCAAATGTCTTGTTTTACTTGGAGCAACTGCAGATAAGATTGAAGCATGCGCGAGAAAGCACGGATTTACCAATATTGTCCGGGTGAGCAGCTTAAGGGAAGCGGTGGAGGTTTCCGCAAAAGAGGCGGCGCCGGGAGAGACGGTATTGTTGTCGCCGGCATGCGCAAGCTGGGATATGTTCAAGAGTTATGAGGAAAGAGGAAAACTCTTTAAGCAATATGTCAGGGAAATGATGTAAAAGGAGCCAGAGCATGAGCAGAGAGAATATGAGCGCCAGCCCTCCGGTGAGAGGAAGACGCTATGTTACAACGAGAAGCAGAGATCTTGTCCGCGCCAAAAAAAAGAAAAAAAGCTATTTTGACTACAGTCTGTTGTTCGTCATTATTTTTATGCTGGCCTTCGGACTTTTGATGCTGTACAGCACCAGCGCATACAATGCGGCGATCGAATTCGGCGATTCATCCTATTATCTGAAAAAACAGCTGACTGCCACCTGCCTTGGTATTGCTGTTATGCTGGTTGTTTCCTTTCTGGATTATCGTAAATTCGTCTGGAGCGGAGTTGTGATCTATGCTGTTTCCATTGTGGCGCTGTTCTTAGTTCTGACGCCTCTCGGAATGGAATTTAACGGAGCCAGACGATGGATCAATGTGGGAATCAGTATCCAGCCGGCAGAGATCGCAAAACTTGGCGTGATTATATTTCTGGCTGTTTTGGTAAGCAATAACCGCCAGAGGCTGGATCGGGTGACGATGCTTATAAAATTATTTGCCGTCAGTCTTTTTCCGGCGGCCATCATTTATTTCGTTACGGATAATATGAGTTCCGCACTCATTGTGGCGGGAATCGCATTTATCATGTTGTTTGTGGCAAGTCCGAAATATTCTTATTTTGTGTTGGCGGCAGCATTGGGAGTTGCGGGAATAGTAGGACTTTTGACAACAGGAAACGGATTCCGCGGCGAGCGGTTTCAGGCATGGCAGAATCCGGAAAAATTCGCTAGCGGAAAAGGATTTCAGACGTTGCAGTCATTATATGCCATCGGTTCCGGGGGACTTACGGGAAAAGGTCTGGGGCAGAGCGTACAAAAATTAGGCTATGTTCCGGAAGCGCAAAATGATATGGTTTTTTCCATTATTTGCGAAGAATTGGGATTGTTTGGCGGAATTGCAGTCATTATCCTGTTTTTGATCATGATCTGGAGATTCATGGTAATTGCCAACAATGCGGAGGATCTGTTCGGGTCCATGCTTGTCATCGGCGTTATGGCGCATATTTCCATTCAGGTAATATTGAATATCGCGGTTGTGACGAATACGATTCCAAATACCGGTATCACGCTCCCGTTTATCAGTTACGGAGGTACATCCATTCTGTTTTTGCTGACAGAGATGGGCATGGTATTGTCGGTATCAAGACAGATCAAACTCGAATGATAAAAGAGGAGCAGGACAGTGAAGAAAAACATCAGTATCGGGAAAATTTTTGCAATTTTTGTAATTTTACTGCTTGCCGGTATGATCATTTATGTGGTAAATTTAAAAATTGAAAAGATTTCCTACGCCGGATGCATAAATACATCCGGCAAAACCATTGAAAAATATCTTTTTACGGATAAGATAGACTATAATCCGCTGGTTTTCTTTTTTAAGTCAAAATTTCAGGAGCATAAAACCATACCTTTTGTGGAACAATATGAAGTGGAGATGGTGAATTTAAAACAGGTTAAGATCACGGTCTATGAGAAAACGATCATCGGATATCTTGCTTATATGGGAGAATATATGTATTTTGACAAGGACGGTATCGTTGTGGAGGTGACTGCGGAAAAGCTGGAGTATATTGTTCCGGTAACGGGAATCGAATTTGATCATATCGTGATGGATGAAGAAATTCCGGTAAAAAACCGAAAGACATTTGATACGATCCTTGATATTACTCAGCTGATCTATAATTATAAGGTTCCGGTGGACAGCGTGGCCATTGACAGATTGCTGAATATTACGCTTTATATTGGACAGGTAAAGGTGGAGATCGGACAGGATGATGATACTTTAAGTGAAAAGATCAATGATCTGTCGGAGATCAGCAAAGTTATGGAAGATGTACCGGGAGTGCTTGATATGACAGAGTATCAGGGAAATGACAAAGGGTATACTTTTAAAAAGAATTAAAAAAAGGGTTGATTATTTACACAAAACAATATATTATATAGGAAGACAATTATCCATACAAATGAGAGAATCTGTCCAGGCTTATATGAAGAATGATTATTTAGGAGGATAAAATCTTGGAACCTTTATTTGAGATTACAACAAATGAGACGGAGCTGGCTGCAAGGATCATTGTGGTAGGTGTCGGCGGCGGCGGCAATAGTGCTGTAAACCGTATGATTGATGAGGGAATTATGGGCGTTGAATTCATCGGCGTCAATACAGATAAACAGGCTTTGAAGCTTTGCAAGGCACCGACGGTGATCCAGATCGGAGAAAAATTGACAAAGGGTCTGGGCGCGGGAGCAAAGCCGGAAGTTGGTCAGAAGGCTGCAGAAGAGAATATTGAGGAACTGACGGAACAATTAAAAGGCGCGGATATGGTATTTGTCACCTGTGGTATGGGCGGCGGTACCGGAACAGGTGCGGCGCCGGTAGTTGCCGGAATTGCAAAGAATCTGGGCTGTCTTACCGTCGGTGTTGTGACAAAGCCTTTTAAGGCTGAAGGAAAGCCGAGAATGAGAAATGCCTTAGGCGGTATCGAGCGATTAAGAGAGAATGTGGATACGCTGATCGTGGTTCCGAATGAGAAGCTGTTGGAGATCGTAGATCGCAAGGCAAAGATGCCGGATGCTTTGAAGAAAGCAGACGAAGTGTTGCAGCAGGCTGTACAGGGAATTACGGATCTTATCAATGTTCCGGCGATGATCAATCTTGATTTCGCCGATGTGCAGACCGTCATGAGGGAAAAAGGTCTCGCTCATATCGGAATCGGTATGGCGGAAGGTGAGGATAAGGCAAAAGAGGCAGTGCAGAAAGCAATGTCCAGTCCGCTGCTGGAGACAACCATTGCGGGTGCCGAGAATGTAATCCTGAACTTCGCGGGAGATCTGGGGCTTATTGAGGTCAGTGAAGCAGCAGAAGATGTTCAGACGATGGCAGGGGAAGAAGCAAATATTATCTTCGGTGCCAGATATGATGAATCTATGGCAAATGTATGCGTCGTTACGATTATTGCCACAGGTCTTGAGGAAGAAACTCCGGAGGAGACGGTACCGCAATTCAAGCCGGGATTTCAGCCGTTGCGTCAGCCGGTACAACAGCAGAAACAACAGACGTTGGGCGTGAGACCGATCATCAGCACCAGTACAAGACAAGCTTCAAATCAGGCGTCAAGGCAGACTGCAGTCACACAGCAGCGCTCTACTATTCAGCCTCGGAATGCGCAGCCGGTGAGTATATCGGAGGCGAGGACAAGCCAGCAGTCACAACAGGGTAAGACTTTGAATATTCCGGGATTTTTAGAGAATTTTAATAATAAACGCTAAAGAAAAAAGGCATAGCTTTCGGGCTATGCCTTTTTTTCTTTAGTGTCTTTAGCCGGTCACAGGCGGAAGATCGTCTAAAACTTTATAAAGCAGTCGGTAAAGTGTTTGCGCTTCCTCAGGTTCTAAGCGAATGCATTTTGCCATTCCCGCGGGAACATTGATTGCTTTTGATTTTAAGGCTTCCCCCTTCGGGGTGATATGGATATCCAGTCCCCGTTCATCCTCGGCGGAGCGTTGTCTGGTGAGATATTGTTTCTGCTCCAGTTTTTTTAAAACAGGAGTCAGCGTGCCGGAATCAAGGTAAAGAATTTCCCCCAGTTCCTTGACGCGAAGAGACTTCTTTTCCCACAATACCATCATTGTGATATATTGGGTATAAGTCAGATCCAGCTCATCGAGATAGGGCTTGTACCTGCGCACAATCTCCTTTGCGCAGGCGTAAAGAGGAAAGCACAATTGATTGCCGAGCTTTAGAGGATCATAATAATCTGCTGATGTCATCATCAATTTCCAGAATATCGTCGGTAGGCTCATATCTTTTGACCACATTGCCTTCCCGGTCAATTAAGAATTTTGTAAAATTCCACTTAATATCACTGTTATTTCTAAAATCAGGATCCTGTTTGGATAAAAGATCTTCCAGGGTAGGAGTCAGGGGATGCTCCGGATCAAAGCCCTCAAAGCCCTTCTGTGATTTCAGGTAAGTATAAAGCGGGATTTCATTGGGACCATTTACATCGATTTTATTAAAAATCTCAAAAGTAATGCCGAATTTGGAATCGCAGAAACTTACAATATCCTCGATGGAACCCGGAGCCTGGTTGGCAAACTGGTTGCATGGAAAATCTAAAATCTCAAACCCTTCCGGCGAATATCGCTCGTAAAGGGACTGCAATTCATCATATTGGGGTGTAAAACCGCATTCCGTGGCGGAATTAATGATCAATAACAGTTTTCCTTTGTATTTTTCTAAAGATACTTTGTTTTCTTCTGCATCAAGAACGGTAAAATCATAAATACTCATAAAAAATCCTCCTACATATAGTTACAAATAATTATTAAAGCAATTTTTTGATATCGTCTTCCAAATCTTCCGGTTTTGTGGCGGAACCAAACCTGGCGACAACATTGCCGTCTCTGTCTACAAGGAATTTCGTAAAATTCCACTTGATCTTACTGCCCAGAATCCCTTTCTGCTGTGACTTCAGATAGGTATATAGCGGCTCTTCCTTTTCTCCGTTCACATCGATCTTGTGAAAGGTGCGGAATGTGATCTGATAGCGAAGCTGACAAAAGGAAACGATCTCCGCATCCGTGCCCGGCGCCTGATTGGCAAACTGATTGCAGGGAAAATCAAGGATCTCAAAGCCCTGTTCACGATATTTTTCATACAGAACCTGCAAACCGTTATATTGCGGGGTAAAGCCGCAGCCGGTCGCTGTATTGACGATCAAAAGAACCTTGCCTTTGTAATCGCTTAATGAAACATCCTGCCCTTCGGCATCTTTTACTGTGTAATCATAGATTCCCATAAAAACCTCCTCGGATCAAAACTTTACGAATGGATTGTGCAAAATCAATCCACAAATAGATTGTACACAATTAAAATGAAAATGTCAAGAGTTATTTTGAAGGAAAGGGGAAGTTACTGTGAATAGTAAGGAATGAAGCGTTGTTATTCACATTTTACTTTCTTTTTACGTGGTATTGACGAAGTTTACATCTCAAAAGGCAATAATAACAGCGTGACCTGATTTCATAGCACGTAATGGAGGAACTAATTGAAGTACGTGTTTTATGCGGACAGCTTTTTTGCTTTGAATTTTATGTTGGACTACCTGCTGCTGATTTTTGTCGGTAAACTCACGGGACACAGGATCACCACTTCATACCTGTGGGGCGCGGCAATCGGGGCGGCGGGGGCGTTGCTTCATATTCTGATCCCTTTGCGGATCCCGGTTTTGAGCAATCTGTTTGCATACGGAGGAACAAGTTTTATCATGTGCGCGGTGGCATACAGAGAGAAAAGGAAAAGGGAGCTGTTCAAAGACTGGGTATGTCTTTTTGCGGCGGCCTTTTTTGCGGGCGGAGCTATCAGCTCTGTGTATTATTATACCAACTTCAGGTATGTTTTAAACACGATTTTGAAAGAACCTTATCTGAAAAGCATCCGTTTATCCGATTTTATTCTCGCCTCGGTGATTACATATCTGCTGGGAGAACTTGGAATTTATTTTTATCGGAATTGGAGCAAAAAAACAGGAAATGCGAGGGATTATGTGGAGGTGATCATCACTCACAAAGGGTTAAAAACTCAGGTCGTGGCGCTGTATGATTCGGGAAATTCTTTAAGAGAACCGATCAGCGGGAAACCGGTGCATCTGATTGATTTGGAAACCGCCGATCATATTATAAAAGGAGGGCAGAGAACAGAAGAAAAATGGAGAGTTGTTCCGTTTCACTCGGTGGGAAAGGAAAAAGGAGTCCTCACCGCCTTTGAGTGCGGGAAACTGGAGCTTCTCGCAAAGGGACGGACAATCGATCTCGGACCGGCATATTTGGGAATTGTCAGGGGCACCCTTACTGCCGGAAAAAAATATCGAATTATTTTAAACAGGAGTATAAATCAATGGTTATAAATATGTCTGTGGGAACCGGATTGAGATTCAAGGTCATACCGACCATACGGAATCTTTTTATGACAAATAACGGAGACGTTCATTATATCGGAGGCTCGGAAATTTTGCCGACGCCGCTGCCTGCCGAGGAGGAGGCTTGTGTATTGCGGCTTTTAGGGACGGCTCGGGATGGAGAGGCGAAATCCACGCTGATCGAGCATAATCTCCGGCTGGTGGTCTACATAGCCAAAAAATTTGAAAATACCGGCGTGGGAGTGGAGGATCTGATCTCTATCGGAACCATTGGTCTGATCAAAGCCATTAACACATATAATAAGGACAAAAACATAAAACTTGCAACATATGCGTCCCGATGTATCGAAAATGAAATATTGATGTATCTGAGAAGAACCAATAAGACGAAACTGGAAGTTTCCATCGATGAGCCGCTGAATGTGGACTGGGATGGAAATGAATTACTGCTTTCCGATATTCTCGGGACGGAGGATGATGTCGTATCAAAAAATATTGAGGACGAAGCCGAGATTAAAATGTTAAATAAGGCAATCGGCAAATTATCCAAAAGGGAAAAAACGATCGTGGAGCTGCGTTATGGTCTCGGTCGTGAAGACGGGATGGAAATGACTCAAAAGGAGGTTGCGGATCTTTTGGGGATTTCCCAATCTTATATCTCCAGACTGGAAAAGAAGATCATCAAGCGGTTGAGAAAAGAATTTGCTTAAAGTTACAGGAAACAGGAAAAAAATTTTTGGCTGTCAAAGCGCCGACTGTTGGGAAAACAGGAGGCTTTGACGGCTTTTTTTAATTCTTTCGGAGTAAGATCCGGATGATAAGAAAGAACCAGACCGCAGACCGCTGAAATCATCGGGGTAGACATGGAAGTTCCGCTTTTTACGGTATAGCCGGCATAGGAGGCGTTGAGACTTAAAATATTGGCGCCGGGACATAAAATATCCGGTTTTACGATACATTCGCTGGTGGGACCCCGTCCGGAATAATGGACAAACCGTTTTCCGGTGGAGGGATTGACGGCGGGAATGTTGTCGTCCCATGTCCCTACGGTAATGACTTTTTTGCTGACGCCGGGAACGGTGACGGTACCGCGTTCCGGACCGTTGTTGCCTGCTGCTGCCACCACCAGAAGTCCCAGATCCCAGGCGCGTTCTACATAATCGATCAGCATTTTCTGCTCATCGGATCCGTCATAGGTTCCCCCTAAAGAAATATTGATGATACGAATCTTATTTGCCTTATGGTTGTGCAGAAGAAAATCGATGCCGGCGATAAAGTCGCCGATCTTTCCGGTGCCGTCATCCGCAAGGGTTTTAATGCCGAATAAAGTTGCCCTGGGAAAGATTCCCCGGTAGCGTCCGGGAGAAGCCCCGGCTATAATACCACTGATATGGGTGCCGTGACCGTTATCGTCATAGGGCTGCGGGTGTTTTTTTAAGACATCGTAAAAACCGAGGATTCGTCTGCCTAAATCCCGGTGAGGATAGATTCCCGTATCCATAACGGCAATACAGGGGGGCAGGAAAGGTGAATGTTTTTGCATTTTTTGAAAAAAAGTTGCATTTTTGACAATTCTTCGGTAGTCTGCATTCATAAAAGTCCTCCGATCCGTTAGTTAACCGGAAAAAGTTGTTTAATATAGCATATTCTTTTTTGCGAAAAAGGTTGACGGAAAGGCCGATTAAAAGTAAACTATTTTTAGTCAGATATTTTATGAAGGGGAAAAAAGAGATGGATCTGTTTGAATATATGAGTGAACAGCATAAGGAAAAAGATGCGCCGCTGGCGTCCCGCCTGCGTCCTTCTACTTTAGAAGAAGTGGTGGGACAACAGCACATCATCGGAAAGGATAAATTGCTGTATCGGGCGATTCGGGCGGACAAGTTAAGTTCCATTTTATTTTACGGTCCTCCCGGAACGGGAAAAACCACTCTTGCGAAGGTGATCGCCAATACCACAAGCGCCGCTTTTCATCAGATCAATGCCACCGTGGCGAGTAAGAAAGACATGGAAACGGTGGTGGAAGAGGCAAAACAGACTCTTGGCATGTACGGTCAGAAGACTATTTTATTTATTGACGAGATCCATCGGTTTAATAAGGGACAGCAGGATTATCTGCTGCCGTTTGTGGAAGACGGAACATTGATCTTAATCGGGGCAACCACGGAAAATCCATATTTTGAGGTAAATCAGGCGTTAATCTCCCGTTCCATTATTTTTGAATTATATCCTTTGGAGGCGGAGGATATCAAAAAACTCATTGATCGGGCTTTATGTGATACAGGAAAAGGAATGGGAGCGTACGGAGCGGTGATCGACGAGGACGCAAAGGATTTTTTGGCGGAAATCTCCGGAGGAGACGCCAGAATGGCATTGAATGCGATAGAACTCGGTGTGCTTACAACAGACCGGAGCGAGGACGGCAAGATTCATCTTACACTTCAGGTGGCAGGGCAGTGTATTCAGAAAAAAGTGGTGCGCTATGATAAAACCGGAGATAACCATTACGATACCATCTCGGCATTTATCAAAAGCATGCGGGGATCGGATCCGGATGCGGCGGTATATTATCTTGCGAAAATGTTATATGCAGGTGAGAGCGTTACCTTTATCGCAAGGAGGATCATGATCTGCGCGGCGGAGGATGTGGGAAATGCGGATCCCAATGCGCTGGTGGTGGCGGTTTCCGCGGCAAATGCCGTACATCAGATCGGAATGCCGGAAGCCCGGATTATTTTGTCCCAGGCAGCGATCTATGTGGCGTGTGCGCCAAAGAGCAATGCATCCTATCTTGCTGTGGATCGGGCGATGCAGGCAGTAAAAGACAGCGGAGCAAAAGGATATGAGGTGCCGCCTCATTTGCAGGATGCTCATTACAAAGGAGCTTCAAAACTGGGCAGAGGGATCGGATATCTTTATGCCCATGATTATCCGGAGCATTATGTGAAACAGCAATATCTTCCGGCTGCATTGACGGGCACCAGGTTTTATGAGCCAACGCAGATCGGTTATGAGAAGAAGATACAGGAGTATTTGAGGAGGATCGGGCAGAATGAAGGAATTGATTGACAGACTATCCTTAGGAATGATCGAGAGAGAACATCCGAAAATCACGGCAGATGTGGAGGAAATTCTGCTTGTTATGATGCCGGGGGAACAGAAAGAAGGGAGCATCGTGCTCCGTAATTACGGCGACGGAAAATTAAAGGGTGTTGTATATTCCTCCAATCGTCATGTGAAAATAAAAAATCAGACCTTCGCAGGATCCAATCAGCTCATCCGTTACACGGCAGATGCCCGTTATCTGCAGGAGGATACTACAATAAAAGGCGAGATCGGCATCGTATCCAACGGCGGAGAATTAAAGATCCCTTTTGAATTGCGGATCAATGTACTCAGCGCTAAGACAAGTCTTGGAGAGATCAGAAATTTATTTCATTTTACCGATCTGGTGCAGGAATATTATGAGGAGGCTTTAAAATTATTTTGTTCCAACCGTTTTGCGGAAATATTTTTGCGCAAGGATTATACCCTGCGGGCAAAGTATCATGCCCTTGTACAGGGAGCGGATAAAAAACTTGCGATGGAGGAATTTTTGATCATCGCCAACAAGAAAAAGCCTGTGGTGGTGGATGCCGACTGCGGAGAGCGCGTATATGAAGAATGTACGGAATCCTTGGAGGAAGAAGTACTGCTTACGCAGGATGGCTGGGGATATTTTTCGGCGTCCGTTGAGAGTGAGGGCGTATTTATCGTGCCTCAGAAAACAATACTTACATCATGGGATTTTGGAGGAAAACAATACAGACTCTTTTATCGGATCTGTGAGGAAAAAATGCATGAGGGCTGGAATTACGGCTATCTGAAAATACGGAGCGTACAGTGGGAAATTGAAATTCCGATCCGGGCTTATAAACCTCATGGGGATAAAAAAAGTGTGCTGGAAGGAAAACATCTTGCCTTTCAGAGAGAACTGTCCGCGCTCTATCACTGTTATCTGGAATTTCGCATGAAAAAAATTCCTCTGGGAGACTGGCAGGATCGTTCCATGGAAGCTGTCAAAATCATGAGCCGTTTGAAAAAAGGAGATGTATTTGTCTCTATTGTGCGGGCGCAGCTCATGCTTTCCATGGGAAAAGAGAATGAGGCAGGTTTATTGCTGGAAGAAGTGTCAAGGCAGCTGCAGGGCAGTTTTAACCGGAATGTGGAAAATTATTGTTTTTATCTGTATGTGAAAGCTTTGAAAGAGAAAGATGAAGCAGTGACGAAACGAAGTCTGTCCGTCATTCGGGAATATTATGAGCAGGGATATGATCAATGGCAGCTTCTTTGGCTGATGATGTATCTGGATGTGAATTATGACCGGAATGAGAGCCTGAAATTAATCCGGATGAAGGAACAATATGACAAGGGAATGAGAAGTCCCCTGTTGTATTATGAAACGGTAGCGTTATTTAATGAAACTCCGTCTCTGCTTCGGGTACTGGATCAATATGAATATCAGGCATTGCTGTTCGGATTAAAATATCAATATTTATCCAGACGACTTTGCGACAGAATATTGGATCTTTGCAGCGCGGAGAAAAAATATCAGGAGCCGGTGTATCGGCTTTTAACCGGCATTTATGAATTATATCCGGATAAACAGGTATTGTCAGTCATTACAGGCATGCTGATCAAAGGAGCGAAAACGGATACCGGCTATTTTCCGTGGTATCAGAGAGCCGTGGAAGCAGATTTGCAGCTGACCGGATTGTATGAGTATTATATGTATTCCATGAGCTATGATTACAGGGGGAGAATCCCGAATGTGATCTATATGTATTTTGTATACAATCTTACACTAAAAGGAGAACGACTCGACTTTCTTTATTGCAAGGTGCTGGAAAGCAAGGCGGAATCGGAACAGATCTATCAGATGTATGAGAAGATCATAAGATCTTACGTGGAGACTTCCTTAAGAGAAGGCAGGATCAATGATAAGCTGGCGGTGCTTTATCAGGAATTTCTGCCGGATGTTGCAGACCGGAATAATATTGATCATTTGGCGGCGATCGTAAATACCTACAAGATTCAGTGCGCTGATCCGGATATCAGAGAGGCAATCGTAATTTACAAAGAAATGGAGAAAGAAACGCATGTGCCGTTTGTGAAAGGAAAAGCTTACGTGCCGGTTTATTCTTCCGACGCCGCCGTGGTATTTGAGGATGTACATGGAAACCGCTTTTTGCAGACAGTCAGTTATCAGAAGAAAAAACTGCTTCAGATGGAAGAACTGTTATTGCAGATGTATCATGTTCATCCGGATAAGCTGGGGCTTTTGATTTATCTGAATGATATGTATTTTAAATATCGCAAATTCTCCAATATCGCCATTGAGGTGATGGAACGGCTTGTGAAGGTGCATAATATCAGACCGGAATACCGGGTGTTTCTGGAAAAAGAGATCATTGAATATCATGCTGCCGACAGCGATGAGGAGGCTTTTAAAAATTATTTGTCAGAGATGGAGACGCAATATCTGCGTCCGGAGCTGCTTTTTCAGATTATGGGGTTATGCATTACAAGAGGGCTTCCGAAACGGGCTTATGAGATCATGAAGATCTGCGGCGTGGATTATGCGGACAGCAAATTGTTATTTAAATGTATGAACGAAGTGCTTGAAACTTCCAAATCATATGAGCCGGAAATGGTGGAGTTTTCCCTTGAGGCTTTCCGGAGAGGAAAGTATAATGAGATGACGTTAAATCTGCTGGGAGAGCGTTATTTCGGTCCCACAAAGGAGATGCTGAAACTCTGGCGGGCGATCAAGAATTTTGACTGCGAGAGCCGCAGACTTGAGGAGCAGCTTGTGGTACAGATGATGTTTACCGGGGAATACAGCAATCATCTTGCTGAGGTATTTGAATCCTATCTCTCAAACGGCGCCAACGAGAAAGTAAAGGCAGCGTATTTTATCCGGAAATCCTATGATTACTTTGTGAAGGAGACAGTTGTTGAGAAAGCTGTTTTTTCACAGTTGTATCGCGCTGTTGCAAACGGCGGGGATCTGTATTACATGTGCAAGCTTGCGTTGCTGAAATACTGGTCTGAGCAGGAAACATTGGAGGAAGCTCAGATTCTGCTGGCGGAAAAGTTGCTTTATGAGATGTGCGGCAGAAATAAAATATTTGAATTTTATAAGAAATTTCAAAAATATTTTCCGATACCGGAAGATGTGGCGTGTATGACATTTATAGAATACCGGACAGAGGAAGATAAGGAAGTTTCGATTTATTACCTTGCACCGGACCGGGAGGAATTTCAATCCGGGAAGATGAACAATATCTGTCACGGAATCTTTACATTTCCGTATCTGTTGTTCTACGGCGAACAGTTGAAATATTACATCAAAGAGCGGGAACAGGGGCAGGAGCATGTGACGGAGAGCAGAGAGATTGCGGTCAGCAGGGAACATACATGGAACAGTGACAGTGTATATGGCATTTTAAATGACATGATGGTATGCAGTCAGATGCGGGAAGAGCAGAGTTTAAATGAACTTGCGAAAGAATATTATATCAGGAAACTGGTGAATCAGAATATTTTCACGTTGTGCTGATAGGAAAGAGAGGCCGGAAAGGTGCAGGAGCAATATGAAAAAGTGATCGGGATCGATCTTGCAAAAACGTATTCCAGTGTGGCAATGTATGAGAACGGGACAGGGGAATGGTATCCGATGAACGTAAATCCGGAGGATGGAAAATGTGTGATTCCGATGGTCTTATTTTATCGAAGTCAGACGAAAGACTGGCTGATCGGAGATGATGCGGTCTTTGCGGCTTCTCTTCCGGAAAATAAAGGGGAAGAACTGATCTTTGTGTGGGAAGTATATCACAATGAGAGAATGATGTATATTGAGGAGCAGGAATATTCCGGTGAGGAGTTGTTTGCGGAATATCTTTCGGTATTGTATCGGAAAGCGAAGGAAATCCTGAAGTTTCCGGAAGAGGAGCCGATTGTTTTTACGGCGGAGCAGATGGATCTTTCCTTGATCCGTTTTCTGAAACAGGCGATGAAAAAAATGGGAGAGAACCAACGGAAACTTTGCTTTTTGTCTCATTCGGAAGCTTTTGCCCGCTATGTGGTAAATCAGAAAAAAGAACTTTGGGTAAATGATGTCACCTTGTTTGAATTGCAGGAAAAGCAGATGCTTTTGCGAAACTTCACCGGAAGAAGGCAGGGCAATACGTGGTTTTATTTTGTGGAAGATCAGGAACTCACCGGACTGGTAAGCTATGAGGCGGTGCAGGAAGAACGTTTGAGGGATTCGGAGGATGCCAGATTTTGTGATTATCTGAAAGAGGATTACCGTTCCCATATTGTCAGCGCCGTTTATCTGACCGGAGCCGGTTTCTATGAAAACTGGTGTAAGGAATCGATACGGGAAATCTGCAAAAAGCGCAGGGCTTTTAAAGGCTTCAATCTGTATGCCTGCGGGGCGGCAGCGGCATTGTCGGATATGTCCCGTAAAACAACGGTATTTTGCGAGGGAACCGTTATGGTTTCCTTAGGAATGATGAGACTGGTAAACGGCAGAGAGGAAGCACTGAAATTGATCGCGGCGGGGACGGGATTTGCCCAGGCAAAATATTCCGGAGAATTTATTGTGGCGGATACCGATCAATTGAAACTTTTGGTAAGCTCGCCTTTTTATAAGGAGCAGGAAATGCTTGAGGTGGATTTTTCGGGCATTTCTCCCCGTATGGATAAAACAACAGAGATTCGCATCGATATCAGATTTGAATCACCGAAGGTATTTACGGTAAGGATTACGGATCTGGGATTCGGCGAGTGGAGAGAGGCTTCCGGCAGACAGGTGGAAAAGCGGATCTCTTTGGAATAGATGGAGGATAACATGAGCGGATTGATCTTATCGGAAAAAAAAGAGGGAGTATTTTACAGAGAATCGCTGGAAGAAAAGAGGATCTTTTCGGCGGAAGAACTTTGCTATTATCTGAAACAGAATATTTATGCGATCAATGAGGATTTTTTTGGTGAGGAGTTGTGCGCTTTTCTTGCCGCGCTCGGTTATCAGAGTCTTTCGGTCAGGTTGCTGCAAAAGAAAAATCTGGGAAAATCGTATCTGTCCATGGCGGCAGATGTGATCATGGAGATCGATTATTATTCCGGTGAAGAGAAAAAAAAGATTCTCGCGGAATTTGACCGGATCATGGAACGCTCACCGGCACAGAATCGAAAAGTAAGAGCGGACATTTTAATGAAAAACGGAAAAGAGGAAGACGCATATAAGGAATATAAAAATATAAGCGAAGACGCAGATCTGGAGGAGGAACTTCGGGCGGATTGTCTGAATGATCTGGGCGTGATCTGCGGAGCCGGGTTTCGGTACGAAGAAGCGTATACATATTTCAGACAGGCAATGCAGCTTCATAAAAAACAAGAATATCTTGATAATATGATCTGCTGTCTGATCCTTGCAAAAGACGGTCCGGGACGGATGGGAACGGAAGCACTCAGAGAAAAAGAAAAGGAACTTTGCGTACAATACGGAGTATCCGGAGAATTGATCGAAAAATACGGGATCGTTGTGGAACGGGAAGCAAAGAATGTGGAGTTAAGCGGGGATACCATTGAATTTAAGGAAAAGATATCACCGAGAAATAAACCGCTGGAGGAATATCATCAGACCATGGAGGAGCTTCTGGCGGGGTGGAAGGAAGATTTCAGAAAACAGGGACTGGAAAGGCAGAAATAAAAAATGGGTTTTCTATTTAACAGAAAGAGGCAGGATAAATACAGCGAAGAGGAGAATGAAACGCAGAATTATGACTGGTTTCAGGAGGAAAAACAACAGGATGTTGTTTCGGAGGAAGAACAGGAGACAGGTACCGGAAAACAGGATAAACTGGACTTTGTGGAAGATTGCTGCGAACAGATCTTAGAATGCGCCAAACGTCAGACTGATGCGAGAAAAGAGTATACTGCGGTAAACGGATACCTTGAGGATATCCGGAAGATCGAGGAGCAGGATCGGGACAGGAGAGAGAAACTTGCCTATACGGCAAGAAGGATATTAAATCTGAAAGAGGATAAAGTTCATTATCAGACATATGAGACGAAAGTTCCCGAAACGATGTATTTTTACATTCAGAATCACGAGGAGGAAATGCCGCAGATTTTAAAAGATCTCCATGACGATGAGGAGGATCTGCAAACCATAAAATCAAATCTTGATCAGCTGGAGGGAGAAAAAAGCGCTCTCAAATACGAGGGTCGGGAAAATGCAAGACATCTGAAAAATCTGAGAAAAATAGCGGGAACGATCACTGCGCTTACCGTGATCGCGCTTGGAGTGATCTTTTATTTTCATCTTACCAGTGATTATGATTTTACCATCGGTATTTTCCTTACGGTAGCTATCGCTGCTTTCCTGATGGTCTTTGTCATAAGCCGTTACAAAAAAGAAACGGCGGAACTTCGGCTGAATGAGAAAAAAATGAATAAAGCCATCGGATTGTTAAACAAAAACAGACTGCTTTATGTCAATCTGAAAAACCGGGTGGACTATGTTTATGAAAAACTGGAACTTCACAGTTCTTATGAATTGAATAATTATTGGCGGCTGTATCTGAACGCGAAAAAGGAAAGAGAAGTATACGGCAAGATGACGGATGAGCTGTACAAAGAACAGAAAAGCTATAAGGAGCAGATTGACGGGCTGCAATTGTATGACTCCTCGGTGTGGGATTATCAGATGGATGCCGTTGCCGATGAAAAATCCATGCAGGAGATTGTGGAGAATCTGGAGCGAAGAAAAAAATCATTGCGAAAAACCATTGATTTTCAGAAAAAGAGAAGTGAAAAATATAAACAGAAGATCAAACGTCTCACCGAGCGGGAACCGGCTCTTGCGGGGGAGATTTTAAAGATCGTTGAGGAAAAAGGTGAAATGCTCGGGTGATGTACGGAAATATGCACAAATATATGGGAGTTTGTACCTCATTTAGTACATTTTTAGACAGAAAACGCCTTGACTTGTATACAAGATTTCAATATAATAAGATTATAAAAAATAAATAGGAGGTAATCAAACAAAATGAGTAAAGAATTAAAGGCAGAATGGGCCGGATTTGTACCTGGCAAATGGGTAGACGCTGTAAACCTGAGAGATTTTATCCAGAGAAATTATACACCATATGAAGGTACAGATGAGTTCCTTGCAGGACCGACAGATGCAACAACCAAATTATGGGCACAGGTTATGGACCTTATGAAACAAGAGCGTGAAAAGGGCGGTGTCCTTGATTGCGAGACAGAAATCCCATCTTCCCTGACCTCTTATGGTGCGGCATATATCGACAAAGACAAGGAGCAGATTGTGGGCTTACAGACAGATAAGCCGCTTAAGAGGGCATTCATGCCGAACGGTGGTATCCGTACAGCAGTACAGGCTGCAAAATCTTATGGCTATGAAGTAAATCCTGAGATCCAGGAGGTTTTTACAAAGTACAGAAAGACACATAACACGGCAGTATTTGATGTTTACACACCGGAGATGAAGAAGGCAAGACATAATCATATCGTGACAGGTCTTCCGGATGCTTACGGCAGAGGACGTATCATCGGTGACTACCGAAGAGTGGCATTATATGGTATTGACTATTTGTTGCAGGATAAGCAGGCACAGTTTGATTCCCTGAATCCATGTACCATGACAGAGGATGTCATCAGACTTCGTGAAGAACTTGCAGAGCAGAAGAAAGCATTAAAGGGTCTGGCTGCAATGGCTGAGACCTATGGATATGATATCACAAAACCTGCAAAGGATGTTAAGGAAGCAATCCAGTGGGTATATTTCGGATATCTCGGAGCTGTCAAGGAGCAGAACGGTGCGGCAATGTCACTTGGTCGTACATCTACATTCCTTGATATCTATGCACAGAGAGATCTTGCAAACGGTACTTACACAGAAGAGCAGATCCAGGAATTCATCGATCACTTTATCATGAAACTCAGAATGGTGAAATTTGCCAGAATCCCTGAGTACAATGCATTGTTTGCAGGAGATCCTACATGGGTTACCGAGTCTTTAGGAGGTATGGGAATTGATGGAAGAACACTTGTCACAAAGATGTCTTTCCGTTATCTTCATACATTAGACAACTTGGGAACAGCGCCGGAACCGAACATGACAGTGCTCTGGTCTAAGAGACTTCCCGAGAACTGGAAGATGTATTGCGCAGAGATGTCCATCAAATCATCTTCCATCCAGTATGAGAACGATGATATGATGAGAGTGATACATGGTGATGATTATGGTATCGCATGCTGCGTATCCTCTATGAGAATCGGTAAGGAAATGCAGTTCTTCGGCGCAAGAGCAAACCTTGCAAAGTGTCTCCTCTATGCAATCAACGGTGGTGTTGATGAGAAGACCTTCGAGCAGGTAGGTCCGAAGTATGTTCCAATCACATCAGAATATCTTGACTTCGATGAAGTTTGGGAGAAATACATGGATATGATGTCATGGCTGGCAGGTCTCTATGTAGATACATTGAATGTTATTCACTGGTGCCATGATAAATATTGTTATGAATCCATTCAGATGGCTCTTCATGACAGAGATGTCAAGAGATGGTTCGCAACAGGTATCGCAGGTCTTTCTGTAGTAGCAGATTCCTTAAGTGCGATCAAGTATGCTAAGGTCAAGACCATCAGAAATGAAAACGGTATCGCTGTAGACTACGAAGTAGAGGGAGATTTCCCTAAGTATGGTAACAACGATGACAGAGTGGATTCTCTGGCTGTAGATGTGGTAGAACACTTTATGACAATGGTAAGAAGCCATTATACTTACAGAAATTCCATTCCTACCACTTCAATCCTTACAATCACATCTAACGTATCCTATGGTAAGAACACAGGTTCTACACCGGACGGAAGAAAAGCAGGCGTTCCTCTTGCACCTGGCGCAAACCCGATGCATGGACGTGACAGCCACGGAGCATTAGCTTCTCTGTCTTCCGTATCCAAACTGCCGTTCCAGGATGCACAGGATGGTATTTCCAATACCTTTACAATCCTGCCGGATGCATTAGGCAAGGAAGTTGCAAATGTAAGCCTTGATGATATCAAGCTTACACCGGAGCAGATTGCGGAATTAAACAAATAATCAGATTATGATATAAAATAATGAAGGAGGCAATATTATGCAGGTAACAGAAACCCAGAAGAAGAATTTGGTAAATATGCTGGACGGTTATGTAACCAAAGGCGGTCATCATTTAAATGTAAACGTGCTGGTAAAAGAGACATTGTTAGATGCACAGCAGCATCCGGAGAATTATCCGCAGCTGACCATCCGTGTTTCAGGATATGCGGTAAACTTCATCAAGTTGACAAAAGAGCAGCAGGATGACGTTATTTCACGTACATTCCATCAGGCTATTTAATCGTGCAGACGGGCAGGATTTAAAAAATTTGTGTGCCGGAAACGGAAGCGTTTCCGGCACATTTTTCTTTACAAGGAATGGTATTTGTGCTAGAATAAGCACTTAGGGACTGTAGGAAAATTGCATTTATGCTATGTTCCTACAGCTTAAGAATGATATGATTATTGTTAAAATCAGAAGGAGAAAAAATTATGGGAATGACAATGACCCAGAAGATACTTGCAGCCCATTGCGGACTGGACAAGGTGGAAGCGGGACAGCTGATCGAAGCAAACCTTGATCTTGTATTGGGAAATGATGTTACCTCTCCGGTGGCAATCAAAGAAATGAAAAAAATGAATGTAGACGGAGTGTTTGATAAAGATAAGATCGCAATCGTTTTGGATCATTTTACTCCGAATAAAGACATCAAGTCGGCGGAATTATGTAAATGCGCAAAGGAATTTGCAAATGAGAAGGGAATCACGAACTTTTTTGAGACCGGTGAAGTGGGAATCGAGCATGCGCTGCTTCCGGAAAAAGGACTTGTGGTTGCCGGTGATGTTGTGATCGGCGCGGATTCACATACCTGTACTTATGGCGCTCTTGGCGCATTTTCCACAGGCGTGGGCTCTACGGATATGGCAGCCGGTATGGCAACGGGACAGGCGTGGTTTAAGGTACCTTCCGCATTGAAATTTGTATTGACGGGAAAACCGGCAAAGTGGATTTCCGGAAAAGATATTATTCTTCATATTATCGGAATGATCGGCGTGGACGGAGCTTTGTACAAGTCCATGGAATTTGTGGGAGACGGTATTCAGTATCTTAGCATGGACGACAGATTTTCCATGACAAATATGGCGATTGAGGCCGGCGGCAAAAACGGGATTTTTCCGGTGGATGACGTCACCATCGCATATATGAAAGAACATTCCACGAAAGAATATCATGTATATGAGGCGGATGAGGATGCGGAATATGATGAGACATATACCATTGATCTGTCCGCGTTAAAACCGACGGTTGCATTTCCGCATCTTCCGGAAAATACCAGAACCATCGATGAGGTGGGAGAAGTGAAGATCGATCAGGTAGTCATCGGTTCCTGCACAAACGGACATATTGAGGATATGAGGATCGCGGCAAAGATTTTAGAGGGCAGACATGTGGCGAAAGGTGTCAGATGCATCGTGATACCGGCGACCCAGCAGATTTATTTGCAATGTATTGAAGAAGGTCTGGTGACAAGCTTTATCAAAGCAGGCGCAGCGGTAAGTACGCCTACCTGCGGTCCTTGTCTCGGAGGACATATGGGAATCCTTGCAAAGGGCGAGCGGGCGGTTGCTACTACAAACCGGAACTTTGTCGGTCGTATGGGAGATCCGGAATCAGAAGTATATCTGGCAAGTCCGGCTGTAGCGGCAGCGTCAGCGGTAACCGGCAAAATATCATGTCCTGATGAACTTGGATTATAGAAGGGAGATAAAATGAAAGCAAGCGGAACAGTATTCAAATTCGGCGATAATGTAGATACGGATGTAATAATTCCGGCAAGATATCTGAATGCTCCGGCACCGGAAGATCTTGCAAAGCACTGTATGGAAGATATTGATGTAAATTTTGTAAAGAATGTGAAAAAAGGCGATATCATTGTTGCGGAGAAAAATTTCGGCTGCGGCTCCTCAAGAGAACATGCGCCGATCTCCATCAAAGCAGCAGGCGTCAGCTGCGTGATCGCGGAAACATTTGCAAGAATTTTTTACCGCAATGCCATCAATATCGGTCTTCCGATCATTGAATGTAAGGAAGCAGCTCACGGAATCGAAGCCGGTGATCAGGTGGAGGTTGATTTTGACAGCGGAATGATTTATAATCGCACAAAGGGAACAGAATTTAAAGGTCAGGCATTTCCGGAATTCATGCAGAAGATCATCAAGGCAGAAGGTCTGATTAATTACATTAATCACAAATAGGGAGTAAGGTAAGAGGAAATGAGAAACAGCCTCATGAGGCGGTATAAACCGCAGATGATATTATTTTTTATAATTGTTCTCGAAGCGATGATCATGATCGGGCTTGTGGAATACCGGGAATATTCCACAAAGAAGGCAGAACAGGAATCACAGCAGGCGGCGCAGGAAGCTTCGGCGGTTCAGCAGGTAAAAGATCAGGTGGCTTCGGGTGAGGAAATGACAACCATGGCGCAGTCACAGATCCAGAAGCGGGATGAGAATGCTTCGGCAGATGCCTGCAGTGAGGATGGAAAGCGGATTGTCTGCCTGGATCCTGCACTCGGAGGGTATGCGAAGGGAAATACCTCCAAGACGGACAGCGGCATGAGTGAGAGCGAGTATAACCTGGAATTTGCAAAATTGATTCAGCAGGAGCTTACAGCCCAAAATGTGCTTGTCTATATGACAAGAGAAGAGAGCGTCAATCTGGATGACGAGGAACGGACCGATCTTGCGAATAATGTATATGCAGATCTTATGGTGACTTTGAACAGAGAGAGCTATAACGGGAAAGATTCCAACAGCGGGATCAGCGCGTGGGTACATCACAAGAGACCAAAGACTTCGGATTATGCCGCACAGATGATTCTCGATGCGCTGGAAGATGCAGGAGCCAAAGTCAATCAGGTGGATGCCGGAACGGCGAATTCAGTCAGTGAGGATTATCCGACCAATAAGGAATGCATCGGACCGAGTCTTGTTCTTGGAATGGGATCGGTATTGAATGAAGATGATATCACTGACTATGAGAAAAATAAAGAAGTATATGCGAAAGCAGTAGCAGAAGCCATTGTGGATTGGATGGACGATCAGGGACTATGATACATAGTCCCTGATTTTTTTCGGAAGTCTGATTTTTTTATATAATTCGATATATTCGTCGCCTTCCATATTGTCAATATAATTTTTGGTAAATTGAATGGGGATCCCCTTTTCATTGAGGAAGTCAACCGCTTTGTTATAAGCGATGGCAGCCTCTTTCTCATCTTTAAACCTGCCGATCAGGTAATCGCCGCGGATATGGATCTTACAAAGATAATGGATCCGTCCCTGCTCATTGATCTTTGTCACCCCGTAATACCGGTTGATCACTTCGATGTTGGCGTAGCGGAAGTCTGTGTCATCGCCGTTTACAAAACGGTAATCCTTTCCGGCAACGGCGAAATTCTTGATCCCGTAACGATTTAAAATATTTAACTGCATCCCGTAATCCGCCACAAAAAGGTGACCGCCCCGTTTCATAATGGTATGTGTGGAGTAGAAGAATAAATCGTCCGCGTCAAATTTTAATACCAGATCTTCGGAATAATGATATTCAAAAAATTTCCGTCTTAAATAAATCGGTGTTTTAAAATAGATCTTATTGTCCCGGAAATTGATAATGGAAACCCATTTTCCAAAAGGCAGGATGCGGGGGGCTTCAAAATAATCGTCGATGGAAAGATCCGGGGTTGCAGAGAGGGTGAGAGCTTCCGTATAAGCTGCATGTCCGTCATCTTCACTTGCAAAACTTCCGAGACTGATATGTTTGTTTTGAAATGTAAAAGAAGAACGGTAATAGATGCTGCCGTCCTTTTTCGTCGCCTGAAAAACGCCTTTTTTTATGATGTTCTCTTCCACATCCGTTTCCTCCTGTGTCTGCAGCGGCACTTCGATTGAATGTCGCATGGCTTTAGCCCTGCGATCTACGTAAGTTACCTTTATTTTAGCATAGCCGCGGGGGGAGCGCAAGGAAAAAAAATCTTGTACAATCAGACAAATTGTGGTATGATGATTCCCGTATATGCAGTAGTTTACTCTGTTACAGACAGAAAGAGATTAAAGATAAAGAGAGGTATGTTCCATGGAAGTAATGTACAAGAGTACAAGAAGCAGTCAGACAGTTACCGCTTCACAGGCGATTTTAAAAGGTCTCGCAGATGACGGCGGATTATTTGTTCCGGTAACCATCCCGAAGCTGGACATTCCGGTTTCAAAACTTGCCGGTATGAACTATCAGGAAACCGCTTATGAGGTGATGAGCCGTTTCTTTACGGATTTTACGGAAGAAGAATTAAAAGATTGCATCAGAAAAGCTTATGATGATAAATTTGACACGAAAGAGATCGCGCCTTTGAAGGAAGCAGACGGAGCTTATTATCTGGAATTATTCCATGGCGCTACCATTGCTTTTAAAGATATGGCGTTGTCGATCCTTCCTCATTTGTTGACCACTTCCGCAAAGAAGAATAATGTAAAAAATGAGATCGTGATCCTTACGGCTACTTCCGGAGATACCGGAAAGGCAGCACTTGCCGGTTTCGCCGATGTTCCGCATACAAAGATCGTGGTATTTTATCCGAAGGGCGGCGTCAGCCCGATCCAGGAGAAACAGATGGTGACTCAGAAGGGCGACAATACATTCGTAGTGGGAATCAAAGGCAATTTCGACCAGGCGCAGAGTGGTGTCAAGGAAATCTTCGGCAATAAAGAACTGGCGAAATACATGGATGAGAAGGGATTCCAGTTCTCCTGTGCCAATTCCATCAATGTGGGACGTCTGATTCCGCAGGTTGTATATTATGTATATGCCTATGCAAAATTAACCGCTGCCGGAAAACTGACCGACGGGGAATTGATGAATGTAGTCGTTCCTACCGGTAATTTCGGAAATATCCTTGCGGCCTTCTTTGCGAAGAACATGGGACTTCCGATCGGAAAGCTGATCTGTGCATCCAATGATAATAAAGTATTGTATGATTTCTTTACAACAGGAACTTATGATAAAAACAGAGAATTTATTTTGACAAATTCTCCGTCTATGGATATTCTGATTTCCAGCAATCTGGAGCGGCTGATCTATCGTATTGCGGGAAATGATGATGTGAAAAATCAGGAATTGATGAAAGCTCTGAGCACAGAAGGAAAGTATACCATCACTGATGAGATGAAGGAAGGCTTGAAGGATTTCTACGGAAATTATGCCACAGAGGCAGAGACTGCCAAAAGAATCCGCGATTTGTATGAAAAGACCGGTTATATCATCGATACTCATACGGCGGTTGCGTCCTGTGTTTATCAGAAGTATCTTGCAGATACGAAGGATACAACAACGGCAGTTATTGCGTCTACGGCAAGTCCGTTTAAATTTACAAGAAGCGTCATGAAAGCCATCGATGAAAAATATGATGCCATGGAGGATTTCGCTCTTGCAGACGAGCTTTCCAAAATCGGAAAGGTTAAGATCCCGAGAGCTATTGAGGAAATCCGTACCGCCGAAGTCCGTCACAATACGGTGGTGGAAGTCGATGAGATGGAAGCAACGGTAAAGAAGTTTTTGAACGGCACTCCGATTCAATCTCCCACCTCTATAGGTGGTGAGTAAAGAAAGGAAACTTACGTAGGTGGGAGTTTGAATCT
>CADBTR010000041.1 GCA_902797675.1 uncultured Lachnospiraceae bacterium | reverse complement strand
GTAGGTGGGAGTTTGAATCTCCGACCTACAGGAATTGCTGCCGCCTCCAGCAAGCAGGTCGCAGGGCTAAAGCCATGCGACATTCAAGGGGTCAGCAAAATCCATGAAAATCTTTACCGATTCTTAACTGTTTCCTTAACCGTTTTCTTAACTTATATGTTGTATCTTGTATTTCAGAAAAGATAAATCGTTGATTTTAGAATCTTTTCATCAAATGAAATTCGTTTTAGATCAAAACAGATTGAAACATGGAGGCAGGATATGGAATATATTTTACAAACAAAGGAACTCACAAAATATTATGGTGAATTCAGGGGACTTGACGGACTTACATTAAATGTGCCTAAGGGAAGCATTTATGGTTTTGTAGGAAGAAACGGTGCGGGTAAGACAACTTTGATAAGGGTGATTACGGGACTTCAATTTCCTACATCCGGGGAATTTACATTATGTAAAATAAAAAATTCGGATCCCAAAATAACAGAGGCAAGAAGGCGAATGGGGGCGGTTGTTGAGTCGCCGGCGATCTATCTGGATATGTCGGCAAGGGAGAACCTGGTTTTACAATATGATGTGATCGGCCTTCCTTCGTATGACAGTATTCCGGAACTTCTGGAACTGGTAGGTCTTGCAGATACAGGTAAGAAAAAGGCAAAAGATTTTTCACTGGGAATGCGTCAGAGACTGGGAATTGCGATTGCGCTTGCAGGCAGTCCTGATTTTCTTGTTCTTGACGAGCCTATAAACGGACTGGATCCACAGGGAATTATTGAAGTCAGAGAATTGATTTTGAAACTCAATAAAGAAAAGAATATTACGATACTGATTTCCAGTCATATTCTGGACGAACTTGCCAAACTTGCCACGGATTACGGTTTCATAGATAAAGGACGGATCGTAAAGGAAATTTCTGCAAAGGAACTTGAAAAATCATGCAGAAAGTCCAAAAGAGTAACCGTCAGCGACATTTCGGTATTAACCGCAGTGCTTGACGGTATGGGGCTGGATTACGAGATAGCCGGAGAAAAGAATACGGCAGATATCTACTCCGATATTGATGTCACATCGCTGGTAGAACTTTTATCCAAAAATGGCGTCAAACTTCTTACCTGTAATGACAGAGAGGAAAGTCTGGAAAGCTTCTACATCAATCTTGTAGGAGGTGAGGAATCATGAGCAGATTATTAAAATCAGATTTTAAAAGACTTTTTCAGGCGTCCTATTTTTATTTGACGATCATGGTATCGGCACTGATCGGATTTTTGATCACTCTGCTTTTAGAGAAAACGCCGAAGGAGGATATTAATATACCTCCCGGAATGGAGGATATGCTTGGCAATATGATGGGAATCCGGGTAGAACCTTCCTTTGGATCAATTATTATTCCCTTTGCGGCAGCCGTTATAGTGGGAATGTTTCTGGAGGCAGAGTTCACACAGGGAGCGATCCGGAATAAGATTATCTGCGGACATAACAGAAATCATATCTTTTTTGCTTCACTGCTGACCCTCATTGTCGGTGTATTTTGCTGCTTCGCTGTCTGTGAACTGGCGATCATCGGCTCATCGGTTTTTATATTTGGAAATGATTCGCCTGCGCTTGACGCAGCGCTGTATTCCACGGGAATCATGTTTCTTATGATTACCGCAATGAGTACCATATTGTCCTTTACCATAGGTAGTTTCTTCCATGGAGGTAAATTGATAGCAATTCTTCTGGCTGTTCAATATGTGATGGAGATTTCCATATTTTTTGCAATGTACAGTAACAGAAGTAAGATACTGGAGTATTTGTCGAGAGTATTTCCTCAAAGCAGCATTTTTCAATTTAATTATTTTGAAAGGCCTGATAAGCTCTGGATAAATGCACTTATTTCGGCCGTCGCCGCGCTGATATTTATCATATTCGGATTGCTTAAATTCAGAAAATGTGATATCAGATAAGGCAAAAGGCAACAGGGTGTTTTAAGATGATATATGCGATAATTTTGCTGATTATAATTGTAATGATTCTTGCAATACGGCTCTTTATGATAAAAAGAGCCGTTCGCGAGATCGAAGAAAAGATATCCTTTGAACTTAAGGAAGACACAAATATTCTGATTGATGTCTCCTCAAGTGATAAGGATATTCGTCGTCTGGCAGCGCGATTAAATGTAGAACTTGCGGAATTAAGAAAACGTCAGATTAAATATGAAAACGGTGACAGAGAGATAAAAAATGCAGTTGCAAATATATCTCATGATCTGAGAACCCCGCTTACGGCGATTTGCGGTTATCTTGATTTCCTCGAAAAAGAGGAAATGTCGGATAACGCAAGAAGGTATACCGGAATTATAAGCGAAAGAACACATGCAATGAAGGTACTTACAGAGGAATTGTTCAGGTATTCGGTTGCGGTTTCTGCTGACGATGAACCGGAATTGGAAGACATTACCGTAAATGATGTTTTGGAGGAGAGTATCACCGGATTCTATGCTGTTCTTAAGGAGAAAAAAATGATACCGGAGATAAAGATATGTGATGAGAAAGTTGTCAGACATTTGAGTAAGACAGCATTGTCCAGAATATTTTCAAATATCATAAATAACGCCGTTCGCTACAGCAGCGGCGACCTTAAGATCGAACTGGAAAACAGCGGCAGAGTTATTTTCTCAAATAAAACGGAGAAGCTTGATAAGGTAACGGCGGGCAGACTTTTCGACCGGTTTTATACCGTGGAAACGGCAGGAAAGGGAACCGGTCTGGGGCTGTCCATTGCGAGGGCGCTTACCGAAAGATTGGGCGGAAGTATATTTGCCGAATATGAAGACGGCAGTATTTATATTATTGTTGAATTTTTGAACTCGTAATACATCGGCAGCGTGTGCCGGTGGAATAACAGATAAAGATAAGACTGATGGAGAGAGGCAATTTCTATGGGCATAGGCGGAACACTTCATATACAGGGTTTGTCCATTGACTGGAATAAAATCGAAAAAGACAGTTATCTTCGGAAAATAGATTCTATAAAAACATTGGAACGCCTGTCTTTCCGGAAAACGATTACATTTTTTGTCGGAGAAAACGGTAGCGGAAAATCAACGATGCTGGAAGCGATTGCGGTTGCATATGGTTTTAATCCGGAGGGCGGAACAAGGAATTATCATTTTTCCACTTATGATTCCCATTCTGAATTATGCGATGCTGTCAGATTATCCAGAGGATATAAAAAAGCGGGATGGGGTTATTTTCTCAGAGCGGAGAGTTTCTATAATGTGGCTACGGCAGAAGATCAATATAGCAGAGAATCAGGCGGAAGACCGCAACATCTCCATGAAAAATCTCATGGAGAGAGTTTTCTTGAAATCGTTCAAAGTAATTTCAAAGGGAACGGGGTATATCTTCTTGACGAGCCGGAGGCGGCACTTTCCCCGCAGCGGCAATTGACGCTTTTAATGGAAATCGTGAATTGCGCCGGAGAAGATTCGCAATTTATTATTGTCACTCATTCTCCGATTTTACTTGGCATACCGGGAGCGGAAATATTAAGTTTTGATGATGGAACTGTTCATGCGATTGAATATGAGGAGACGGACAGTTATCAGATAACGGAGATGTTTATCAATAATCGGGAGCAGATTCTAAGACGGCTTTTGGGTGAATCATGAATGGTATTTACCGATATAAATTCTGCGTAATTGGATATGTGAAAAGATTGGTGAAAGGGAAATGAGGAGGTGCGGTATGAAGGATATTAAAAACGACCCTTTTGACGAATATATTAAAAATCTTCCTCCTACAAGGAGAGAACTGGGACAGGCATGGGCTGCGGCAATCGGTTTACAGGATGTGGATGGGTTAAAACCATCGGAATATTTGTATGAGACGGCACGAAAAAATAAGGAAGGGGTTAGTTTGCGGTATATGAAACGACAGAATTTCTGGAGAAATTTTTACGATGTCTGCTTCTTGATGAAAAATACGAATTGCATAACAGAGAGATGCATATCGGCGGAAAATTTTTATTGGGTCATGATGACCTGATAAATGACCCAATAAATGACCCGATAAAATTGGAGGAACGGCAGGAAAAGATTATTGAGTTATTGCATAAAGAACCAGGATTGACAAGAGATGAAGGGTGATATTATGGCATATTCAGAATTAATAAAGAATTTTGACAATATCAGAAGTTATATGCGTGATTTTTTTATTTATGGTTTTAAGACCAGAGAAGAATATGATAAAAAGAGCGCGCGAAGCTATGATAATGAAAGACGCAGGATCCAGAGCTATTTAGGCGATCTTGTTTCATTTAAGCAGACAGCAGCCGGCAGAAATACATTTATTTCTCTGGAGGGGCGCAGCGTTACACACAACCCTTTATATCAGGCTTTTAAATCCAAGAGTTTTACGGATAAGGATATTACATTGCATTTTATTGTAATGGATATTTTGAATGACGGGAAGGCTTATACATTAAAAGATTTGTGTCAATGCATTGATAAATATCTATATTCTTTTGACAATCCCATGTGTTTTGATGAATCCACGCTTCGTAAAAAAATGAAGGAATATGAGGAACTTGGTCTTGTTGTATCTGAGAAAAAGGGAAGAGTGGTACGCTATAAGATTGTAAGAGATGAGATCATTCTTGAAAATGAAAGGGATGCGATCCGGTTTTTTACGGAGGAGGATCCCCTCGGCGTCGTGGGCAGTTATCTTGAGGACAAGATGGAGGCGGGCGATGAATATCTGGTATTTAAAAATCATTATATCATGAACGCTTATGATACAGAGATTATTGAATGTGTCCTTCGGGGAATTCATGAGAAACGGCTCATTGAAATCACAAATTTCAGCCCGAAAAGTAAGAAAGAAAAGTGCTGGCAGGTTATTCCGCTGAAACTTTATATCAGTACTCAGGGCGGGAGAAATTATCTTCTGTGCAGAGGAGCGGAAAATCATGATACTTTATCTTTTCGGATCGATTATATTCAGAAGGTGAAAATAGGGGAGCCTTTCGCCGGATATGATGAAATTCTTCGGGATTTTGAAAAAGAAGCGAAGCATATGTGGGGCGTGATATGTAACAACGACAGAAAAACGGAGCATATTGAGATGGATATTTTCATTGCTCCCGATGAGAATTATATCATCCGCAGATTAAAAAGGGAAAAACGATGCGGAATTGTGGAGCAGGTCGATGAAGAAACGTATCGTTTTATTGCGGATGTTTTTGATACATACGAGATGGTTCCGTGGCTTCGCACTTTTTTTGGAAGAATAAAGGCGATACGATGTGACAATAGCGAGGTTGTAAACAGGTTAAAACAGGATCTTTTGAAACTGGCGGCAGAGTATGAGGTGAGCGAATGATCTTTAATGAAATATACGGATGCTATTATAATGCGGTGGCAAAAATGATAAGCCTTGCTGTTGAGGGAGAATTGAACGAAAAAAAGATGTATGAGATTGTGGCGGGGGATGCATTCGGGGAAAGTATGTTTACGATCATACCCGCTTTGAAAAATCAGAAATGGCAGCTGATAGACGGAAATTACAAAACCCCTGTTGTAAATAAGCCGACGATGCCGATGACTGCATTGGAGAGGCGGTGGCTTAAAACAATTCTTCTGGATCCCCGCGTGGCGCTTTTTCAGGCTGATGTTAAAGGCATGGACGATGTAGAGCCTTTATTTATGCCGGAAGATTTGATTTACTTTGATCGATATTCCGATGGAGATCCATACGATCAAACATCTTATGTAGAGAACTTTCATGTGATCGTGCAGGCAATCAGAGAGCATAAAAAAGCGGAAATAAAATATCAAAACAGAAAGGAGCAGGAACGTATTCAGGTTTTAAATCCCGTCAAAATAGAATATTCCGATAAAGATGATAAATTCAGGGTGTTATGTGCCGGCAGAAAAGACATTACAACGATTAATATGGGAAGGATCATCCGTGTGAAAAAACTTGAGGAATCATTTTCCACAACCATAAGCCTATCTTTTGGGAAAAAGGAAACTTTAATTTTTAAGCTGACAGATGAGAGAAAAACTCTGGAACGGGTATTGATGAAATTTGCCCATTATAAAAAAGAAGTCGAAAGGCTGGGAGAGAATACATATCAGGTAAAGATGGAATATGACATGGATGAGGAAACGGATGTTTTGATTCAGATTATGTCATTTGGAAGTTTTGTTAAAATGATCGCCCCGGCAGAATTAAAGGAAAAACTTCGGGACAGAATAAAAAAACAAATTGATTTATTTAATTTCGTATGATTAAAAAAATGAGTTCGCAACTTTTTTTCCGTGAATGGAATGATGATCAGCGATATAATCTATCCGTAAGATGCTTACAGCAATTGATATGGGATATATTATGGAGATCATTATCCGGTTGAATATCGCATGGCTTTAGCCCTGCGACCTGCTTGCTGCCAACGGCAGCAATTCCCGTAGGTCGGAGATTCAAATCCGGACTTACAGCATCTTGTGAAAAAAAGAGACACTTACAGCAACTATATTTATGTGGATGATAATGAGGAAGAAATAGTGTCTCGTATTGATCCGGCAGGGATGAATGCAAAGTATTCGCCCCTGCCGTTACAGATTTGTCAAGGAGGAACGGACAATGTTAGAGGAATTAAAGAGAGAAGCGAATTACACATTTACAGAAAACGGGGCATTGACATATGCATCTTCCATGGATCATTGTCTGGATCTTTTTGCAACGGCAGGCGGCTTGCGCAATGCTTCGGATGATGAGATCATAAAAAGATTTGCAAGAGCCTATGCTGAAAATGCGGATATTGCGATGAAAATTCTTTTTTATGTCAGAGATGTCAGAGGCGGCTTGGGCGAAAGAAAATTCTTTCGGGTTGCGCTTAAGAATCTGTGCATGAATCATCCGGATTCCGTTTTGAAAAATCTGGAATGGATCGCTGAGTGCGGCAGATATGATGATTTTCTGACGCTTATGGATACTCCCTGCGAAAAGGCTGCCGTTGCTTTTTTAAAGAAACAGCTTGAGCAGGACCTTGACAGCATGATGAGCGATGAAAGGAATCTTTCCCTTTTGGCGAAATGGCTTCCTTCCGTAAATACAAGCAATCGGGAAAAAGTCCGTTTGGGCAGAAAACTTGCAAAAGCCTTTGGAATGTCGGAGAAGGAATATAGAAAAACATTAGCTGCGCTGAGGAAAAAAATAGACATTATCGAGAATTATCTGAGGAAAACAGATTATTCTTTTGATTATGCAAAGCAGCCCGGCAAGGCTATGTTGAAATATAGAGATGCATTTTATACTCACGATGCAAAACGGTATTCGGAATTTCTGGATAAAGTGAACAGGCATGAGACTGTTATGCATACGGGAACGCTTATGCCTTATGAAATCATCAGACCTTTTTACGGATGGGGGATATTGGGGGATGAAGTTTCTGAGGAGGAGGCGAAGACTCTTGATGCGACATGGTATGCGCAGGAGGATTTTGCGGGAGAGCAGAATGCGCTGGCGGTCATTGACGGATCCGGCTCCATGTATGGCGGCGGAAATCCGCTGCCGGTAACGGTGGCGCAATCGCTTGGATTGTATTTTGCGGAAAAAAATAAAGGCATTTTTGCAAATCACTTTATCACATTTTCTGAAAGACCGCAGCTGGTGGAGATAAAAGGAAAAGACCTGTTGTCGAAATTACAGTATATCAGTTCTTACGATGAGGTGGCGGATACGAATATTCAGGCAGTCTTTGAATTGATATTAAAAACTGCGGTGAAAAACCATATCCCTCAGTCAGAGATGCCGGAAAGAATATTCATCATTTCCGATATGGAATTTAACCAGTGTTCCGAAAATGCGGATATGACAAACTTTGAGTATGCAAAGCACATCTTTGAAGAAGCGGGATATGAACTGCCCAAGGTGGTTTTCTGGAACGTTGCAAGCCGCAAACAGCAGATTCCCGTTACGAAAAATGAACAGGGAGTAACGCTTGTGAGTGGATGCAATGCAAGGCTGTTTGAGCAGGTTTTGTCAGATCATGCGGATCCGCTGGCGTTCATGATGGAAATAATCGGTTCGGAGCGTTATGAAAAAATCGTAGCGTAGGGAGGAACTAATATGGACGAATCCAATAGATATCAAATAGTAAAAAAATAGTGAAAAAATAGTGAAATAATAATGGAATTTTTGACGGGATTGAAGTATAATAATGACTACTATCAGGAGAGGATGATTGTCATGATAAAAGTTCCACTTACTAATGATATTCTAAAAAGAATATCTGATATAGATGAGAAAAGAGTAAAGTTAGAGGGTGTGCATATATCAATTCCGACAAGAAATAAGCTCAGAAAAAATTCAAAGAAGAAAAGTTCCTATGCTTCAAATAAGATTGAGGGAAACCCTCTTTCGGAAAATGAGGTATCCAGAGTAATCGATGAGGATCCCCACAGACATTTTTTGAAACCGGAACAGGAAGTTCGCAATTATTACATGGCGTTGGAATTTTTGGAAAAGAAACGAAAAATGAAAGAACCATTTTCAAAGGAATTGATATTAGAGGTTCAGGCTCTTGTAGAAAAAGGGGCATCGAAGGAAAAAATCGGCCTTAGAGGACAGATGCCTCCGGGGATTTTGTTTGCGGTATATGATTCTGTTACCGGTAATCCGGATTATATTCCGCCTGAATATATTGATATACCGGAATTGTTGGATGAACTTGTTGCGTATGTGTTGACTTCGGATGATCATACGCTTATAAAGGCTGCAGTAGTTCATTATCAGCTTGTCACAATTCATCCATTTGAAGATGGTAACGGGCGGACTGCAAGATTGATGTCAGGTTATGTGCTTGATACCGGAGGATATGATTTTGCAGGTGTTGGATCTCTTGAAGAATATTTTGCATATGATCAGGACGAATATTACAACTCAATTCAGATGGGACTTCCGGCATTGTATTATTCGGGAAGGGATAATCCGCCGCATCCGGAAATATGGATTGATTATTTTTTAAGAATGATGGAACTGTATGCGTCGAAAGTATATGAATTATCAATTGCGTCGGCAGATGAAAATATCGCGGGAAGCCTATCTTATCTGAATATAAAGGAAAAGGAACTTTTGAAATATATTTTAAAAAATTCATATAAGGAGTTTACGCCTATTGATATCAGTAAAAAAATCGGAGTTACAAATAAGACTGTTATCAACAGACTTGCAAAATTAGCCGGGAATGGATTTGTGGAACCTATCGTTGTCAAGGAACGGATTCGTTCGTACAGGGTCACCGCTTTTTCTGAAAAAAATAAGAAAAGTATTTTGAAATTGATATAATATGTGAATTATTTGCAGGAGGATATATCATTGAATTTTTTATGGGTAGCTCTGGGAGGAGCAATAGGCGCGGTATTGCGATATACCATCAGTCTTATTCCGGTAAAAACGACATTTCCGGTTCTGACACTGGTTACAAATATCATCGGAGCGATTGCGATCGGATTTATTACGGGATTTGTATTGTCGAGAAAAGAGGTATCGCAAAATCTGATTCTTTTTACAAAAACAGGTTTATGCGGAGGATTTACAACGTTTTCTACATTTTCGCTGGAAGCATTTCAATTGTTTGAACGTCGCGAATATCTGTCCGGGGGAGCGTATGTGATATTGAGTGTGGTTTGCTGTATAGCCGGGATCTGGTTCGGTGAGAAATTGGGGAAGCAGTAAGTATTATAGCATTCTATTTAAGCCGACGGGGAAATGAAATAAAATGGTAGATAGATTTTCTTTTCTTTGATATAATAAAAATATTATACATTCGGTCAGGAAGAATGATGATTGTTATCAAAGGAGAAAATAAAAAATGGGATCTATGGATGGAATCATTAAAGGACCTAAGAGTGCGGCAAATGAAATTGACAAGAAAGCGGGGCTTTCGGGAGATTCGTCGCTGGGTGCTTTTGCGTCAATCGCTGGAAAAGTCTATCATGAAGCAGTGGAAAGCGGAACAACCGGAACCGGTGCAGCCGAAAAGAGTGCAGTGGACACATTTGAGATAAAGTAAGGCAGGTTATATGCAGATAAAAAATAAATTTTTGCCGGTTTGTCGGGAAGACATGAAGGCGAGAGGATGGGAACAGTGTGATTTTGTATATGTTATCGGCGATGCCTATGTGGATCATTCTTCCTTTGGTCCCGCGATTATCTCCCGGTTACTGGAGAGTCATGGTTACAAGGTAGGAATTATTTCCCAGCCGGATTGGAAAGATGATCGGAGTATCACGATCCTTGGAGAACCGAGACTGGCGTTTCTCGTTAGCTCCGGAAATATGGACTCTATGGTGAATCATTATACGGTCAATAAAAAACGGCGGGGGAAGGATGCCTATACGCCGGGTGGCGTGATGGGAAAACGACCGGATCACGCTGCCGTTGTATATGGGAATCTGATCCGCAGGACATATAAAGATACGCCGTTAATTCTTGGCGGTATCGAGGCATCCTTAAGGCGTCTGGCGCATTACGATTACTGGTCGGACAAGATACGCCGTTCGGTTTTGCTGGATTCCGGCGCGGATCTTATTTCCTACGGCATGGGAGAGCACAGTATGATAGAGATCGCGGAGGCTCTCGAGGCGGGAATTGATGTGAAGGACATCACCTTTATCAGGGGAACCGCCTATCGGACAAAGGATATCTCCAATATCCCGGAACCTGTTATTCTGCCGGATTTTGAAAAAGTACAATCGGATAAAAAGGCATACGCGGACAGCTTTTTAAAGCAATATCAGAATACGGATGCGATTACGGCAAAGCCTTTGGTGGAGCCTTATCCAAATAAGCAATATGTGGTTGTAAATCCTCCTGCGCTTCCTCTTACCACTCAGGAAATGGACGATATCTATGAATTGCCGTATTGCAATACCTATCATCCGTCTTATGAAAAAGCAGGCGGCGTGCCGGCAATCTCGGAAATAAAATTCAGCCTTACCAGTTGTCGGGGATGTTTCGGCGGCTGCAGCTTTTGCGCGCTGACTTTTCATCAGGGAAGGACGATCCAGTCCCGCAGTCATGAATCTTTGCTGCGGGAAGCAAAAGCTATGACAAAAGATCCGGAATTTAAGGGGTATATTCATGATGTTGGCGGTCCTACCGGGAATTTCCGTTTTCCGTCCTGCGAAAAACAGCTGACAAAAGGCGTCTGTCGGGATAAGCAATGTTTATTCCCAAAGCCTTGCGGGAATTTAAATGCAGATCATCATGATTATGTTTCCTTGCTCCGGAAATTGCGAAAAATTCCGGGCGTCAGGAAAGTGTTTGTGCGATCGGGAATCCGTTTTGATTATGTGATGGCGGATTCTTCCGATGAATTTTTGAAAGAATTATGTCAATATCATATCAGTGGTCAGCTGCGGGTAGCGCCGGAGCATGTGTCGGATGATGTTCTTTCCCTGATGGGAAAACCCGGAAATGATGTTTATAAGAAATTTTTAGACCGGTATCAGCGGGTGAATAAAATTTCCCAAAAGGAGCAATATGTCGTTCCTTATCTGATGTCCTCCCATCCGGGATCTACTATGAAGGCGGCGATTGAGCTTGCGGAGCATGTGCGCGATCTGGGATATATTCCGGAGCAGGTGCAGGATTTTTATCCGACGCCCTCCACGATCTCAACGGTGATGTATTACACCGGAATCGATCCGAGAAACGGTAAGTCGGTGTATGTGCCGAAAAGCCATCATGAGAAAGCAATGCAGCGGGCGTTGATCCAATACAAAAAAACGGAAAATTACGAATTGGTAAAAAGCGCGCTCTTATCGGAGCATCGGGGCGATCTGATCGGTTACGGACCTTTGGCGCTGATCCCGCCGAGACCGTACAGGGAACAAAATAACAGAAAACAAAATGATCGGGAATTGAAGGGGCAATCCGGTGCTGATAAAAAAGAGCAAAATCAACGTAGCGAAAATAAAAAAGAGCGAAATCAACGTAGCGAAAATAAAAAAGAACGAAATCAATACAGCGGGAATAAATACAAAAAACAGCACGGCGGAATAATAAAAGGACGAACGAAAAATAAGGAAAATATAAAGAAAAAATAATTTTTGTATGGAAATACATTTGCGGATATGGTATAATTCTTGCATAGAAAGTGTGGTTATAGCGGATAAAAGATGGTCTAAGTTACAAAAAGAGGAAAACAGGAGGGTTTTATATGTTGTTTAGGAAGCAAAACGAAACCGGTGTACAGGCAGATGCTCTGGCGACGCAGCTGGAGGAAAGCATGAAAGCGGAACAAAAGAGAAATAAGGATCTGCGCACTACATTGAATATGTTGAATGAACAGGTGCATGGCGGTTTGTGGACGGCTGTGATCGCAGAGAATGGAAATACGGAATCGGTTGAGTATTCAGATGAATTCAGGAAGATGATCGGTGTGACAAAGGCGGAATTTCCGGATACCATTGATGCGTTGCCGATGGTTATGCATCCGGATGATATCGAGGGTGTTTTTGCAAACTTCGGCGCTGCGGTTGCCGATGCATCCGGACGGACGAAGTACGATATTAATTTCCGTTTAAAGGTAAAAAATGCTCCGAACGGATATAAGTGGTTTCACGCGATGGGAGATTGCACCAGACGTCCGAACGGAACCGCGGAATTGTTTGTGGGAACATTTATGGATATTGATGAAATGAAACATCAGAAGGAAATGCTTGAAATCTCCACAAGAAGACAGGAAGCGGTAGACCGGATGCTGACGGAGGGGTCGTGGAGCCTTGATCTATCGCTGTATGCAATGGACGATGCAAATGCTCCGATGGTGTTTTCCAGGCAATTTAAAACATTGCTGGGATATAGCGATGCAGAATTTCCGGATGTCATGAGTTCATGGCTTTCAAAGATCCATAAGGATGATATGGATGCGGCATCGAAAAATCTCGCAAGACAGCTGCAAAGTCCGGGAACGATCAGCGTGGAGCCTTCCGAATATCGGATTCTGTGCAAGGACAATACATATCACTGGTTCCGGGCGATGAGTACGGTCATGTGGTCCCAAAAAGGCGAGCCTTTGATGGCTGCCGGAACCATCCGGGATATCACGGAGGAACGGGGAAATCAGGACAGATTTGAAGCGCAGATGCTGCCGAATATCAGGAAATTAAATGAGGGGATCGCGGAGATCACTTCTACGATCACAAAAGCGACGGAGAATATGAGGCAGGTATCCGAAAAGCAGGAAGAAGTGGTGAAATCTTCGCAAACCATCGGAAGTGCCGTAGAATCTTCCGTGACGATCACTGACAGTATCAAGTCAATTGCCGATCAGACGAATCTGTTATCGCTGAATGCATCGATTGAAGCGGCGAGAGCGGGAGAGGCCGGCAGAGGATTTGCGGTCGTTGCTGATGAAGTGCGGAATCTTTCGGATTCCACAAAAACAACCACAGCTCAGATTTCAGAAAATTTAAGTATGATGACGGGAGCGGTTGAGGAGGTTGTTCAAAGGATCAAAGAGATCAATGGATATATCGAGTCTCAAAGTCAGTCTATGGAGGAGATCCACTCAACAGTGGAGGAATTGATGACTCTTTCTGCAGGCATTGAAGAGATGGCGACAAGATTATATCGAAAATAAACAGGACAGAAAATGACAGGCATGGCGGTGTGAGCGGCAATCTTTAACGGCGCGGCAATCGCCATGTTTTTTCATGATTAAAACAGTCCAATTAAAAACAGGAGTAACTTATCATGATTTCACAGGATTCAAAGTTAATATTATTAAAGGGAATGCGAGCCGGGATTCCGATCGGACTCGGATATTTTGCGGTGTGCGTTTCTCTGGGATTAACGGCGCGGGCAGCAGGATTTACTGCTTTTCAGGGATTTCTTTTCAGCATGCTCAATTACGCATCGGCGGGACAATATGCGGGAGCAATGCTTTACGCAGCCTGTGCAACACTGGCTCAGGTGGTGTCAGTCATATTTATTACCAATGCCCGTTATATGCTGATGGGCGTTGCACTCAATCAGCGCGTGAAACCGGAAACTTCATGGTGGAAACGGCTGATCATCGGCGCGACGATCACCGATGAAATATTCGGCGTCACAATTGCCAGACCCGGCTATATTAATTATCTCTATCCGCTGGGGGCGTGGCTTGTGGCTGTGCCGATGTGGTCGGCGGGAATGTCTGTGGGAATTATCATGGGAAATATTTTGCCGGCAAGAATTGTCAGCGCATTGTCTGTTGCATTGTACGGAATGTTTTTGGCAATCATCATTCCGCCGGCGAGAAAAGATAAGATCGTGGGAATTTTTGTTGCCATCAGTTTTGTGTGCGCATGGTTTTTTGCAAAAATTCCGGCGCTGGCGAAAATATCCGCCGGCAACCGGACGATTATACTGACGGTAGTGATCGCTGCCACCGCCGCTATTTTATTTCCGGTAAAAGAGAAGGAAGAAGGAGGAAAGAAAGATGCCGCATAATCCGTATCTGTATATATTTGTTATGTTTCTGGTATCTTTTTTGATACGCGTATTACCTTTGACTTTGATCCGTAAACCGATCAAAAACCGGTTCTTTCGTTCATTTTTGTATTATGTGCCCTATGTAACACTGGCGGTGATGACATTTCCTGCGATCATAGAGGCAACCGAGGAACCGGCTGCCGGTGCGGCGGCGTTTGCGGTGGGAATTGTCGCGGCGTTTCGCGGAGCGGATCTGTTCCGCGTGGCAATCCTTTGCAGCGCGACGGTATTTGTGATTGAATTATTGCTGCCATTCTCATAAAGCTTTATAGGTCAGTATTAAGGAATTGACCGGACAGCAAAATGTGTGGAGGCATTTGACGCCTGCCGGTATTAAGAATCATGAGAAAAATGTCGATACAGATAAAGACACAGTAGGTTTTCAATGATTACAAGGAGGTATTCATTATGGTCGGAAATACGTATGGAGTGTCTGCTTATCAGCAGATGAATCAGACATGGAAGAAAGAATCCACAAAATCCGGAAGAACGGAGTCTGCCGGATCGTCTGAGAGCGCAAAGAGCACGGCGCAGAGTACAAGAAAGGCTCAGGACGTAGAATTCAAGAAGTGGTCGCCGATCGATACGTCAAGTTCTCTGGTTCCGGTAAAGAACAAAGATTACGGCATGAGTATCGGTGATGTCAATCTTTCGGATGAGGCGAAGGATTATTACAGCAAGTTAAAATCAAAATTCGGCAATGCGGAATTTATCCTGGTGGACAGCGACATGAAGTCGCAGGTACAGCAGAATGCAGCAGCCTATGGCAATTCAAACAAAATGGTGATCCTGATCGATGAGGAAAAACTGGAGCGCATGGCGACAGATGAATCTTATCGGAAGAAATATGAGGGGATCATCGCCATGTCCCAGACGAAGATGGCATCCGCGAAAAACAGTCTGGCAAGCAGCGGCGCCAATATCACGAATTTTGGAATGTCGGTAAATTCCGACGGAACCACGAATTTCTTTGCGACAGTGGAGAAATCCAACGATGCGCAGACCAAACTTCTGGAGAAAAAGGCAGAGGCGAAGAAGGAGCAGAAAGCAAAAGAAAAGAAGAAAGCGGAAAAAGAGGCGGCTGAGGAGCGTCTGGAAAAACAGCGCGAGAAAAAGCGCGCTGACAAGAAAGAGCAGACGGAAAAACTAGAGGAAGCAAAGGCGGAGAAAGCAGAGGCAGCAGAGGAAAAAGATACTGTTGTCGAAGCAAAGGAGTATATTTCCTTCGAGGCGGGAACGCTTGATGAACTTGTCAGCAAGGTGCAGAATTACGCATACGACAGACTTGCTTCCGGTGTTATGACCGCGCAGGAACAGGCAATCGGGCAGCAGTTTGATTTTAAGGGATAAGAGTTTTTAAGAAAGGGCTTGACAGATTATGCAAAGAGAGGCACGCTTAAGCACAGCACAGCACAGCACAGCACAGCACAGCACAGCACAGCACAGCACAGCACAGCACAGCATAGCACAGCACAGCACAGCACGATACAGGGGTGTCTTTCTTTGCGCAAAAAAATATGAATGATAAGGATAGTGCGTTTCAGAGGATATATTCCATCTGAAACGCACTATTTTTGCAGTTAATAAAATGCATATTGTAAGGAGGAAAGCGAATGAGAAAGAGAAGGAAGAGTGTGTTGTCATGTCTTTTGACAGCAACTATGATGGCAACGAGTGTCCTGCCGTGTTATGCGGCAGATTCCGCCGTCGCTGACGGGGAAGAAAATTTTTGGGCAGCGGAGAGCAGTACCGGTGCTGATGAAGAAGAAAACTTATTGACAGCGGAGAGTGGTATCACCGTCGACGACGCAGAAAGCCTTTTGGAAGCGGATGATAGGACCGGTTCGGATAAGGCGGAAGCGGTATCTGTTGAGGAAGTTGCTCTTTATGCGGATGGAGAGAGCGGAACAACGGAACAGTCCGGCACATGCGGCGAGAATGTGAGCTGGATCTTCAAGGACGGAGTGTTGACCATATCGGGAACCGGAGCGAATACCAGTAATCCGTGGATGGCTTTTAAAACCGAGATCCATTCGGTGGTGATCGAAAGCGGTGTGACAAAAATTTCCAGGAAAGCATTTTCCGGTTGCAGCAATCTGACCGATGTGACGATTTCTGCCGGGGTGACATCGATTGGCAATGATGCATTTTATTATTGCACAAAATTAACGGAGCTGACGATCCCTGAGGGCGTGACGAGCATCGGCGCAAACGCGTTCGGCTATTGCAATAAAATGGTCAATGTGACGCTTCCGGATACGGTGAATTCTATCGGTGAGCGCGCCTTTGAGGGCTGCAACAGCTTAAGCGGTATCACGATCCCCGCCGGCGTAACGGAGATCCCGTCATGCGCATTTTACGGCTGCAGTACTATGACGGAAGTGACGATACCGGAAGGAGTAGAGGAGATCGGTTCCAGTGCATTCTCATACTGTTATAAATTGAGCAGCATAAAACTTGCTGACAGTGTAGCTGTAATTGAACGGCAGGCATTTCAAAACTGTGAAAGTCTGGGCAGTATCACGCTCCCAAAGGGCGTAACATGGATAGGACAGTCTGTTTTTGGCGGCTGTACCAGTCTGAAAGAGATTAATGTAGACGATGCAAATGATGCTTATGACAGCGAAAACGGAGTATTGTTCAGTCAGGGAAAAACAAGTTTAATTGCTTATCCTAAGGCTAAGGAAGAAACGGCATATGAGATTCCTGCCACTGTAACTTCAATCGATGCGTATGCATTTAATCAGTGTAAAAATTTGACTTCCGTGACAATACCGGACAGCGTGACAGACATCGGAATGGATGCATTTGACTCTTGCAGCAATTTGGGCAGTATCACCCTTCCGGCGGGGATCACCGGGATTCAGGATAATACGTTTTATTGTTGTACTAATTTAAACAGTATCGTGATACCGGCAGGTGTAACGGAGATCGGACGTTATGCATTTGCCTATTGCAGCAATTTAAGCAGTGTGACGCTTCCGGACAGTGTGACCGTCATTGGAGAGGATGCATTTTCGCACTGCTATCAGCTAAGTGATATCACGATTCCTGCAGGAGTGACGGAAATCCGGTATGAAGCATTTTATAATTGTATAAGTCTGACAAGCGCAAGGATCCCTGCCGGGGTGGCTGTAATCGGTTATAATGCGTTTCAGAATTGTATCAAATTAAGCGATCTGACGATCGAAGAAGGGATAGATTCGATCGATGACGGTGCATTTTATGGCTGCACCAGTTTAAAAGAAGTGACGATCCCTGCCAGCGTGAGGTGGATCTATGCCAGTGCTTTTAACGGCTGCACCGATTTAAGCAGTGTGACATTTAAGGGAGAGAATTTACAAAAGATCAAAGGCGCCGCATTTAGAGATTGCAGCAGTTTAACGGACATTACGATTCCTGCATCTGTGGATGAAATCGGTTCGTGGGCATTTCATGGTTGCAGCAGCTTAACGGAGGTGACGATCCCTGCAGGTGTGACTTCGCTTGGTGAGAGTGCCTTTGCCGATTGCGGCAGTTTAGGAGCGATTCAGGTAGAGGAAGGTAATTCAAAATATACCGCCGAAAACGGAGTATTATTTAATGCAGATAAAACAGAACTGATCTGCTATCCGGCGGGAAAGGCAGATGTATCCTATGAGATCCCGTCCGAAGTGACAATGATCTGGAGGAATGGATTTTATAATTGCAAAAACCTGACCGGCGTTACGATTCCTTCGGGCGTGACTTATATTAGCGAAGCGGTATTTTACGGCTGCAGCGGTTTAAGCAGTATCACGATCCCGTCAGGAGTAACCGTGATTGGTGAAGGAGCCTTTTATGGCTGCAGTGGTTTGACCAGAGTGGAACTTTCGGAAGGCTTAAGCGACATCGGAGGAATGGCGTTTGCTTTTTGCAGCAGTTTAAAAAGTGTTGAGATCCCTTCCGGTGTGATAAAAATCTGGGATTCTGCCTTTAGAGGCTGCAGCAGTCTTGAACGTGTGGAACTTCCGGAAAGCGTGACACAGATCGCCCCGGCTGCTTTCCGGGATTGTAAAAGATTAGGGAGTATTACCTTGCCTGCCGGTTTGACGGTGATTGGCGCAGAGGCATTTAAGAACTGTGTAACGTTAAATGGCATTGGTATTCCTGACGGCGTGACCTCCATTGGCACCAATACATTTATGGGCTGTGTAAGTTTAAGCAGCATCAGGATTCCGGACAGTGTGACGGTGGTTGAGGACGGTGTGTTTAGAGGGTGCAGCGGATTAAGCAGTGTGACGATCGGCAAAGGCGTGACAGCTATTGGAAGTAATTCATTTTACGGCTGCACCGGTCTGACCGGTATTGAGATCCCTTCCGGCGTTACGAAGATCAAAGACAGCGCATTTGAGAATTGCAGTAATTTAAAGGCAGTGACGATCCCTGCAAATGTCACAAACATCGCATCCAGAGCTTTTGCCGGTTGTGATAAACTGGAAGCGATACAGGTAGATGAGGCGAATGAGCAGCTTTGCAGTGAAGACGGCGTTGTATTTGACAAGGGAAAAACTGCTTTGGTGATCTATCCTGCCGGAAAGCGGGATAAGTCTTATGAGATCCCTGCAGGCGTGACCGGAATCAATTATGCTATATTTTGGCATAATAAATATCTAAGAAGTGTGACGATCCCGGAGGGCGTGACAACGATCCCTGATTATGCTTTTTATGGATGTGAGCATTTAGCGGAGGTAAAACTGCCTGCCGGCGTAATTTCAATCGGCGCATATGCCTTTTATGAGTGTGAGAATCTGACAAATGTGAATCTGCCTGACAGTCTGACATCAATTTATGACTGTGCTTTTTATGACTGTGAGAATCTGCCTGCTGTGGTGATTCCTGCAAGTGTGACGTCAATAAGCTCGAGTGCGTTTGTGCAATGTGACAGCCTGGCGGAGATTCGGGTAGACGAGAAGAATGAACAGTATTGCAGTGAAAACGGGGTTCTGTTTGATAAACAAAAAAACACTTTGGTCGTTTATCCGGCGGGCAAACAAGGTGATGCATATGTAATTCCGGAGACGGTGACACGTATTGGGGAAGGTACATTTTATGGTTGCAGATTAAAAAGCATTGAGATCCCTGCGGGAGTGATATCTCTGGGAAGCGGCGCATTCGTAGATTGCACCGATATGGAGGAAATCCTGGTAGACGAAGGAAATGCAAAATACAGCAGTGAAAACGGAGTTTTGTATGATAAGCAGAAAACAAGATTGATCACATATCCGGCAGGAAAGAAAGACGCGGCATATATCATTCCGAAGAGCGTGGAACAGATCGGCAACGGTGCGTTCTGGGGCTGTGAGGAGTTAAAGAATGTAACGATCCCGGAGGGTGTAAAGGCGATCTATCCGGCAACATTTTCCGACTGCGGCAATTTAAGCAGCGTGACGCTTCCGGAGAGTATTGAGGTGATTTATGGCAAGGCATTTAGCGGCTGCAAGAACTTAAGCGACATCACTTTTTCGGAAAGTCTGCGGCAGATTCAGGAATCGGCATTTGAGGACTGCGACCGTCTTGTCAGTGTAGCCATTCCTGAAAATGTGGAATTGATTGGCGATCACGCATTTTATGATTGTGACAGTCTGAAAGAGATCCGGGTAGACGAGAAGAATTTGACGTACAGCAGTGAAAATGGAATTTTATATGATAAAGGGAAAACAGAGTTGATCACATATCCGGCAGGAAAGAAAGATGCGTCTTATGAGATTCCGTCCGGCGTGGTAAATATTTATGATTCGGCATTTGTCGGCTGCGACGCGCTGACTTCTGTTACGATTCCTGCAAGTGCGGCAATTATCGGAGACGGCGCATTTTCCGGGTGCGGCGCGCTGGAAACGATTCAGATTGCCAAGGGAAATCATAATTACAGCAGCCAAAACGGTATCTTGTTTAACAAAGCCAAAACAGTGCTGGTGGCTTATCCTGCCGGAAAGAAGGAGACGACTTATAAAATCCCTGACGGCGTAACGGGGATCGGAGCTTCGGCATTTGCCGGCTGTGGTAATTTAAGCAGCGTAACCATTCCTGTGGATGTGACGGAGATCGGAATAGACGGCTTTTTGGATTGCAGCAATTTGACGGATGTATATTATACCGGTCTTAAGGAAGATTGGGACGAACTTTTGATCGGTGACGGAAATGAGGATCTGACGTCCGCTGTCATTCACTTTATCGAGGATACGACCTTGCGCCTGTTTAAGAAAAATAAGGTG
>CADBTR010000040.1 GCA_902797675.1 uncultured Lachnospiraceae bacterium | reverse complement strand
GAGATTCAAACTCCCACCTACGTAAGTTTCCTTTCTTTACTCACCACCTATAGAGGTGGGAGATTGAATCGGAGTGCCGTTCAAAATACACGATCAATCCATACAATCATACCACGAATGTCTGAAATATACAAGTTTTTATAAAAACATACCCGAATTATTCCACCAGATTGATCCCGTTTTCATGGATCTCGATTTTTCTCTGCTTATATAATCTTCCCACAGCCCGTTTAAATGCAGCCTTGCTCATATGGAAATCTTTCTCAATGATTTCCGGCTTTGCCTTATCATTATAGGGAAGTCTTCCGTCATACTCTTTTATAACGCGAAGGATCCGGGCAGCGTCCTCATCGATCTGCTCGTAGGCTTTCTGTTTCAGGCTAAGATTTAATTTCCCATCGTCTCTGACGCCGGTTACCCGCGCCTGCACCCGCTCTCCTACATAGAGCGGCTCATGAATCTCTTTTTTCGGAATCATTGCCGCATAGCAGTCATCCACAGCCACAAAGGCGCCCAGTGTCGGATGAAGCTCATAGATGATGCCTGTCACCTCATCATCTTTCTCATAATCCCCCGCGATCTTCATATACCGATAGACGTCCATGGTTGCTGCAAGGCGGCCGGATTTGTCAATATACAACGCCACGAGGTATTCCCCGTCCTTTTTCACCGAACCGGTTTGCTGTTTAAACGGAAGCAGCAGATCTTTCTCTAAGCCCCAGTCAAGAAATGCTCCGATCTTTGTCACTTCTTTTACCTTTAAAACCGCCAGTTCTCCCACTGTAAGTTTCGGTTTTGCCGTTGTGGAGATCAGCCGGTCCATAGAATCCCGATATACAAAAACCCGGATTTCATCCCCGATCTTCGCCCCCTCCGGCACCTGTTTTCCCGGAAGCAATACCCGCTCCGCTCCTTTGTCATTTCCCGCCTCTTCCCTGTCGGAAAGATAGACGCCGAAATCTGTCTTTTTCACCACGATCAGCGTCTGGTATATTCCCAATTGTATCATATGTTTTCCCTTCTCCGGTCTGACCGGTCTGACTCTGCCGCAATCCGACGGTAAGGTAACATCCGCCCTGCCCGATTTTCGCAGCTACAACAGAAAAGAGCAGCTTCGTAGAAGCTGCTCCAAGCTGGCCCACAAGGATTCGAACCTTGACAATGCTGGAATCAGAATCCAGTGCCTTACCATTTGGCGATGGGCCATTGTCTTAGCGACGAAGTTTATTATATCATACTTATCAAAAAAAGCAAGCACTTTTTTAATTTTTTTCAAGTTACTATTCACAGCAACTTTCTATCCCCGCAATTTTCGTCGAATTTACTCGGAAGAAAATTTCGGGGGATAGAAATCTGACCGGAATCAGTCACTTTTCTGTTTTTATTCTTACCTGAAGTATTCCACTTCTTCCTTCAAGCCCTTTGCCTTCTGATATACATCCGATATCTCCGCAGCAATCTGATCCAGACCGGTTGCAATGCTGTCAACCGAAGCGGTAACCTCTTCATTGCTTGCCGCATTCTCCTCACTGATCGCGCTCAAGTCGCTGATATTGCCTACGATCACTTCCTTGATCTTTCTCAGCTCGCCTGTCATACCGTCAATATTCTGGATCTTCGTCACACTGACATTGATCGCATCATCCAGGCTGGTAAAGCTTGACTGCGTATTCTGAATACTCTTCTGCTCCTCTGCGATAGTCTCCCTGATCTCTCCGGCAAGGCGCACCGAATCATCGGAATTCCGCAAGATATCCTCCGCAATGGTACGGATCGTTGCCGCGCTCTCATTACTCTGCTCGCTTAACTGGCTGATACTGTCTGCCACCACTGCAAAACCTTTTCCTGCCTCACCGGCTCTTGCCGCCTCAATCGATGCATTCAGGCTTAAAAGTTTTGTCTGGCTTGCCACATCAATGATCAAGTCAATCGCTTCATTGATCCGTTTCACGGAATCATTTGTCACGCGGATCTGTTTATCAATACTCTCAACAGATTGAACAGACTGTCTGCTGCTTGCAAGCATCTGTTCCATAGAGGTGGAGGCTTCCCTGCTGACCTTTAACATATCCTCGGAATTCTGCGCAAGGCTTTCCACATTGGCGCTGATCTGAGACACTTTCTCGTCCATCTCAATCGCCTGCGCATTGACATCCTGTACATTCTCTGCCATACTCTGCGCTGTTGTCGCAAGCTCATTGACTGCCTGACTGATCTGCTCTGCGGATTCCGCGCTGGTGTCAGATAATCTGCTGACCTCCTGAACCTCTGACGCCACATGCTCTGTGGTAGACTTTACGTCGCTGATCACTTTACCCAGCAATCCCTGCATATGATGAATCGAGTCGATCATAGAGTTGAACTCCCTGACATTGGTTGAAGTCACCAGCTGTGAGGTAATATCTCCATCCGCCATCTCCCGCAGATAAGAAGACATATCCTCGATCGTCTTTCTGATCCGGAAAGAAATCAATATAATAATAACAGCAAAAATCACAATAAGTATAAATGCCACGATCAAAAATCCGCCCACAACAGTGGCAATGGCATCATGCACATCCTCCTCTGTCTGTCCCACAAAGGTCATACCTACGATATTACCGTCCGCATCTTTCATCGGCAGATAATCAACAAAATATTTCTCTCCGTTGATCTCAACGCCCTGCGCTTTATATTCCTGTCCCTGATTCAATACCGTACTTACTACTGCCTCGCTTGCGTCCGTTCCCTCGATACGATTACCGGACGCATCCTTAATGGATGTCAGCGCTCTTGTCTTGCCAAGGAATATCGTAAACTCGATCTTTTCCTCCTGATAAGCATCTACATAGGTATATTCCTTATTCTCCTTTGTAAATGCTTCCTCGCCCTCTTCCTTATACCAGTCTGACACGTATTCATTAAACTCCTTGTTTGCAAGGGCAAGTTTCTCCCGGATCTCAGTCTCCATCTCATCGCTTACCGCAAATGTCGCAAATACGGACAAAAGGATGATTGCCGTAACAAGGGGCACCATCCCAAACAGCATCAGCATATGCAGGATCTTGATCCCGGAATTCTTTGTTTCCATGTGTTCCATCTCTTAATTCCTCCTGATAATTAACAATATTAAATCACACTACAACTCCATATTGAATTTCTCCGCAATTTCATCTTTTTCTATTTTATCATAAATCAAAAAAATATTCAACGAGTTTTCTTTTCGGATTGCCTGTTTTTCAGTATATAATCCAATAATTCCCTTGCCACTTCCTCTTTGCTTAACAGAGGTTTCTCCACTTCTTCCTCTGCCGTGATAAAGGTCACGATATTAGTGTCCGTACCGAATCCGGCTCCCTTTTGCTTTAAATTATTGGCAACGATCATATCGATCTTCTTTTTTTCCAATTTTGCTCTGGAATTTTCAATCATATGCTCTGTTTCCATGGAAAAGCCGCAGATAAACTGTCCCTCCCGTCTGTGGTTTCCCAGATATGCCAGAATATCCTCTGTCCGCTCCAGACGGATCTGCAGTTCTCCCTCTTTCTTTTTCACCTTCTCCTCTGCAGGATCTGCGGGACGGTAATCCGCCACGGCGGCGGATTTTATGATGATATCGCAGGAATCCGCATATTTCTTTACCTCCGACGCCATGTCTGCCGCAGATATCACCGGAACAACCTCCGTAAAAGGCGGCGGCGCGATGGCTGTCTTTCCGGTCACGAGCACTACCTCTGCCCCCCGCTGCATGGCATTTCTTGCAATGGCATAGCCCATTTTTCCAGTGGAATGATTGGAAATATAACGGACAGGATCGATCCTCTCCTGTGTGGGGCCCGCTGTCACCAGCACTTTCATCCCCTTCATATCTTTCTCAAACGCAACCTCCCGCAGCAGATATTCCTTCAGCACCTCTTCCGAAGGCATCTTTCCGATTCCCGTATCACCGCAGGCGAGATGTCCGCTGTCAGGGGTGATCACGCACATTCCGTAATGTCTTAATTTCTCCATATTATCCTGCACCACCGGATTCCGGTACATCTGCGTATTCATTGCCGGAGCTACGATTTTCGGACATTCGCACGCCATAATAGTGGTGGTAAGCATATCGTCGGCAATCCCGTTCGCAAGTTTCCCGATCACATTGGCGGAGGCAGGCGCCACCAACACCACATCCGCAGATTTGGCGATTGCCACATGCTCCACACTGTATTGAAAATTCCGGTCAAAGGTATCTACCAGACACTTATTGCCGGTCAATGTTTCAAAGGTGATGGGATTAATAAAATTCGTGGCATTTTTTGTCATCAGCACTGTTACTTTCGCATGCTGTTTTCCCAGCATGCTGGCAAGATTGGCGATCTTGTATGCCGCAATGCTTCCCGTTACCCCAAGTACAATATGTTTTCCCTTTAACATACATTTCCTCCTCTAATAACGATCGTTTAGCTACTGCATAAGCGACTTGCACAAAATCAGAGATTTTGGCAATCTGCTTAATTATCTGAATAAGTCCGGTCGGATGCCGAT
>CADBTR010000039.1 GCA_902797675.1 uncultured Lachnospiraceae bacterium | reverse complement strand
GTCGGAGATTCAAACTCCCACCTACGTAAGTTTCCTTTCTTTACTCACCACCTATAGAGGTGGGAGATTGAATCGGAATGCCGTTCAAATTAAATTTGCCAAACAATTCCACAAATCAATTCCTCTAATCAATTTCACAAAACTTCTGCCATAGATTTCACATACTCATAAATATGCGATCCGGCTTCCGCCCCGTATTGCGCAATAATTTTTACGATAGCGCTGCCCACAATGACGCCGTCCGTTAATGCTCCGTACTTTTTCGCCTGTTCCGGCGTGCTGATCCCGAACCCCACAGCCACCGGCGTATCCGTTACGCTGCGCACCATCTCCACCATAGAGCCGATGTCTGTCGTGATCTCACTTCTCACACCGGTCACGCCCATGGAAGATACCAGATAGACATACCCTGTGGCATCCTTTGCGATCATCCGGGTCCGTTCCTCACTGGTCGGCGCGATCAGGGAAATCAGATCTACCCCGTATTCTTTGGCGATCGGCGCAAGTTCCGGTTTTTCTTCAAAAGGCATATCGGGAATAATGATCCCGTCCACGCCTGTTTCCTGACATTTTTGACAGAATTTCTCATATCCGTACTTATAAACCGGATTCAGATATGTCAGAAATACAAGGGGTACGGACACTTTCTTCCGCACCCTTGCCACCATATCGAAGACCATATCGGTGGTACATCCTCCCGGCACGGACAAGGCGCGCACATTTGCATTCTGGATCACGGGACCTTCCGCGATAGGATCGGAAAAAGGAATACCGATCTCGATCAGCCCCACACCGGCGCGCTCCATTTCCACAATAAATTCTTCTGTTTTTTCAAGGGACGGATCTCCTGCCGTCAAAAATCCCACAAATACTTTTTTCTTCTGAAATGCTTCTTTTATCTTACTCATGTAAGTCCACTCCTCTATATCTTGCAATTGCCGCTACATCTTTATCTCCCCGTCCCGACAGGCAACAGATGATAATCTGATCTTTTCTCATGGCCGGCGCGATTTTCATCAAATGCGCCACAGCGTGAGAGCTCTCAATTGCCGCAATGATTCCCTCTGTTCTTGCAATGTATTCAAAGGCATTGACCGCCTCCTCGTCTGTCACCGAAACATAACTTGCCCGTCCGGTATCCCGAAGATTTGCATGCTCCGGTCCTACTCCCGGATAATCCAGTCCTGCGGAGATCGAATACACCGGTGCGATCTGCCCGTACTCATTCTGACAAAAATAAGATTTCATTCCATGAAAGATTCCAAGTGTTCCGGTTGCCATGGTTGCAGCCGTGCGGTCTGTATCCACGCCCAGTCCCGCTGCCTCACAGCCGATCAATTGAACAGACTTCTCCCCGATAAATTCCCGGAACATTCCCATGGCATTGCTTCCGCCGCCGACACAGGCCATAACCACATCCGGAAGTTTTCCCTCTTTTTCCAGAATCTGTGCTTTCGCTTCGCGACTGATGACGCTCTGGAAATCACCTACCATTGTCGGGAACGGGTGAGGTCCCATAACGGAGCCCAGTACATAGAGCGTGTCGTCCACACGTTTTGTCCACTCCCGCATACACTCATTTACCGCATCCTTCAAAGTCGCCGTCCCGCTCTCCACAGCATGAACCTTTGCCCCCAGCAATTCCATACGGTACACATTCAACGCCTGACGGATGGTATCTTCTTTTCCCATGAAGATCTCACATTCCAGATCCAATAAAGCTGCTGCTGTAGCCGTCGCAACACCATGCTGTCCGGCACCCGTCTCCGCTATGATCCTGTTCTTTCCCATTCTCTTTGCAAGCAAAGCCTGTCCCAATACATTGTTGATCTTATGGGAGCCGGTATGATTCAAATCCTCACGCTTAAAATATATCTTTGCGCCGCCCAGATCTTTCGTCATCTTTTCCGCATAATATAATAACGACGGACGTCCCGCATACTCTCTTAAAAGCGTATCCAGCTCCCTTGTAAAATCCGGATCATTCTTATAATGATTGTATGCTTCTTCTAATTTTATCACTTCATTCATCAGCGTTTCCGGTATATACTGACCGCCATGAATCCCAAATCTGCCTCTTGACATTTCTTCACCTCTGATTATTTCTGATTCTGTTTATTGCTTTTATTGTTCTCTGCTTTTAATCACTTGATATTTTATCATTTTTAAATATTTCTTATAAGATTAATTATTTCCGCTATTTTTTCTTTGTCCTTATATCCGTCTGTTTCCACGGCACTGCTTAAGTCTACTCCATAAGGGTGCAAATAGTCAACTGCTTTTTTTACATTCCATATGCCAAGTCCTCCCGCAAGAAAATAAGGAACGGAAACTTTTTCAAGATAAGACCAGCAAAACGTCTCTCCATTGCCGCCGTATCCCGCCTTGGAATAGGCGTCAAACAACAGCAGATCCCCGGGTATCTTTTCTGCCTGCAGGACGGATTCCTCATTTTGCACGCGAATTGCCTTCATGATTTTTCCACGCTTTAATAATGCTTTCACCCGCAATATATAATCCTCATCCTCATCTCCGTGAAGCTGCGCAATATCGATCACACCTCTGTTCACCATGTCTGCAACCACATCTTCCTTCTCATTGACGAATACCCCCACCGGCGTAATGCCATCATCCAGCAATTCCCGAAGTTCTTCCGCCTCTCCGGACGTAACCTGTCGTCTGCTCTTCGCGAAAACAAATCCGCAATAATCCGGACTGGTCTCATTTAAGTATCGGATATCTTCTTTTCGTCTGATCCCGCATATTTTAATTTTTGTCATCTTTCCGTGGCTCCTCTAAGCCATGCAAGCATTTTCTTTTTATCCGGACTTCTCATAAATGTCTCACCGATCAGCACTCCGTTGGTACCGTTCTTTCGCAAAACCTCCACATCCTCCGGTGTTTTGATCCCGCTCTCGGAAATAAATACAATTTCTTTCGGCACAAGTTTACGAAGGCGGACGCTGTTGTTGATATCAACGGTAAAATCTTTCAAATTCCGGTTATTTACACCGATAATCCTTGCGCCTGCCGCCTTTGCCCGTTCCACTTCCTCCTCATCATGAGCTTCCACCAATGCGGACAATCCTAACATCTCCGCTGTTTTTCCATATTTCTCCAGTTGTCTGTCCGTAAGCAGCGAACAAATTAATAAAATTGCAGATGCGCCTAATAATTTTGCCTCATAGATCTGATAATCATCGACGGTAAAATCTTTTCGCAAAACAGGAATATTCACATTTCCTGCAATTTCGGCAAGATATGCATCCCGTCCCAGAAAATATTCCGGTTCTGTAAGAACGGAGATTGCCGCAGCATCCGCCTCCTCATATTCCTTTGCGATGGCAAGATAAGGAAAATCCGGCGCGATCAGCCCTTTTGAGGGCGATGCCTTTTTTACCTCGCAGATAAAATTGATCCCCGGTCTCTGCAGCCGGCTCCTGAAAAGATAGGTAAATTCTCCGGTTTTCGCCTTTTCTTCCTCTGCCAGTTTCTCCGCCTGCTCCCGTATTTCCTCATAGGGATGTAATTCCCTCCGCTTTGCGATATCGATTTTTCGTTTTCCCGCAATTTCCTCTAATATATTCATTTTGGTTGCCTTTTTCATAATTATTTATTCGTAAGTTCTATAAATTGTTCCAACTGCTTCATCGCCTTACCGCTCTCAATGGCTTCTCTCGCGATTCGGATTCCGTCCTCAATACTGCAATCCTCTCTTGCGATATGAATTGCTGCGCCGGCATTTAAAATCACCGCGTCTGTTTTCGGTCCCTGTTCACCGGATAAAATCTTTCTTGCAATCTCTGCATTTTCCTGCGGTGTGCCTCCCACCAATTCCTCTTTCTTACAAATGTGGAATCCATAATCCTCAGGATTTAAAACATAGGAAGAAAATTCACCATTTCTGATCTCGCAGACTGTGGTCGGCGCACTCATGGAAATCTCATCGATGCAATCCTGTCCATATACTGCCATTCCGCTTTTCACTCCGAGATTCACAAGCACTCTCGCAAGGGGTTCTACCAGTTCTTCACTGTAAACGCCCAACAGCTGCATGCTGGCGCCTGCCGGGTTCGCCAAAGGACCTAAAATATTAAACAATGTCCGGATTCCGATTTCCTTTCTCACTCCGCCTACAAATCTCATTGCCATATGATATTTTTGCGCAAATAAGAAGCAAAGATTGATCTGACTTAAAATCTGCGCGCTTCTTGCCGGCGCCAGATCGATTTTTACTCCCAGCGCTTCCAGACAATCTGCCGTTCCGCACTTGCTGGAAGCCGCTCTGTTTCCGTGTTTTGCCACCGGAACTCCGGTAGAAGAAACAACAATCGACGCAAGCGTGGAGATATTAAAGGTATTGGAACGATCGCCGCCGGTTCCCACGATTTCCAGAACATCCATATCATGCAGCAGCCGCTCTCCATGCTCTCTCATAACTCTTGCCGCATTGGTGATCTCGTCAATCGTCTCCCCTTTCATACTCAATGCCGTGAGGAAGGCTGCCTTCTGGGCATCTGTCGCCTCATCATTCATAATCTCATTCATAACCTCCGTCATCATCTCCGGTGACAGATCCTCTCTTGCCGTTAATTTAGAAATAGCTTCTTTTATCATTTCTTTCCTCCTTTAAATGAACGTAAGCGTGTCCGCGTTACATATATACAACTTACACTATATTAATAAAATTTCTCAGCATCTCTTTTCCATCCGGTGTCAGAATTGATTCCGGATGAAATTGCAGCCCGTAGACCGGATATTTTTCATGCTGTACTGCCATGATCTCACCATCTTCCGAAGTTGCCGTTATAACTAATGTTTTCGGAAAATTTTCCTTTGAGGCTGCTAAGGAATGGTACCTTGCAACCGAAAATTCCTGTTTTAATCCCTGAAATAAAGGACTCTCTTCTTTTACGGAAGCGATGGACTGCTTGCCGTGCATCAACTTTTTTGCATAGGTTACGGTTGCGCCAAATGCCTCACAGATTGCCTGATGTCCTAAACACACGCCCAAAACCGGTATCTTTTTCCCCAGTTTTTTTACAACCTCCTCGCAGATTCCCGCGTCTGCCGGTTTTCCCGGACCCGGAGAAAGAATAATATGGGAAGGCTTTAATTCCCGGATCTCATCCACCGTCATTTCATCATTCCGGATTACCTTAATGTCCGGATTGATTTCTCCGATCAATTGATATAAGTTATAGGAAAAACTGTCATAATTATCAATTAACAATATCATCTCACATCTCCTCCTCTCCGTTTGCAACAGCATTCATCACCGCTTTTGCCTTATTGACGCACTCACGATATTCTTTTTCCGGCACGCTGTCTGCGACAATTCCCGCACCGGAGCGGACAAACACTTTTCCGTTTTTCTTAAATGCAAGGCGGATTGCAATACAGGTATCTAAATTTCCCGTAAAATCGATATAACCGATGGCGCCGCCGTAAATTCCTCTTTTATTATTTTCCAGTTCGTTGATAATTTCCATGGCACGGATTTTAGGCGCACCGGATAACGTTCCCGCCGGCAGAATCGCATCCATGGCATCGATGGCACTCTTATCCTCCCTTATTTCTCCCCGCACGGTAGAGCCAAGATGCATCACGTGAGAAAATTTTTCCACCGACATATATTTTTCTAATTCCACCGTACCGAATTTGCTGATTTTTCCGATATCATTTCTTCCAAGATCCACCAGCATATTATGTTCCGCGCACTCTTTTTCGTCTGTGCGCAGTTCCTGTTCCAGAGCTGCATCTTCTTCCCTTGTCGTTCCTCTCGGTCTTGTCCCTGCCAGCGGAAAAGTATGTAAGGTGCCGTTTTCCAGTTTCACAAGCGTTTCCGGCGAAGCTCCGGCGACTTCCATATCATCCGAGCTGAAATAAAACATATACGGCGAAGGATTGATTGTTCTCAAAAGCCGGTATGTGTTTAACAGACTTCCCTCAAAGTCAGCGTCCAGACGGTTGGATAATACCACCTGAAAAATATCTCCCTCGTAGATATATTTCTTTGCCCGTTCCACCATCTCACAATATTCCTGTTCATTGAATAAATGGCGAAATGGCGAGGTTACTTTTCCCGGTTTTATCTCTGCCGGCTTTCCGTTTCGGATCAGGTCGATGATCCGGTCGATTTCATGCACTGCCGCTTCATATGTCCGGTCGATTCCCGCAGTCTTTGCATTTACGATGACAATGATTTTTTGACGGAAATTATCAAAAGCAATCACCTTGTCAAACAACATCAGATCTACGTCCTTAAATCCCTCTTCATCCCTGGCATCCAGATTCAGAGACGGCTCACTGTATTTTACATAATCATAGGAAAAATATCCTACCAGACCGCCGGTAAATGGCGGCAGTCCCGGAATTTTCGGGCTGGAATGCTCCGACAGGATTCTTTTTATCATTTCTCCCGGATGCTTTACCATCGTGACGGTTTCCTTGCCGTAATTCACAGCCATATGACCGTCCGTACAGGTAATCTCCATTCGGGGATCAAAACCAAGAAATGTATATCTTCCCCAGAGTTCCTGATTTTCCACACTTTCCAGCAGATAGCAATGAGAACTTACATTTTTCAAAATCCGTAAAACTTCTATCGGCGTTTTAATATCGGATAAGATTTCCTTGCTGATCGGAACCACTTCATATCCTTCGGAAATTTTTTTTGCTTCTTCTAATGTCATCATAACTTTCTTTCCTTTCCTGTTTTGTTTAACGGCTCCTCGATTGAATGTCGCATGCCGTTTGATATTTTTCTTGCGGACATCTCAAAACCCGGTCTGCAAGCCGGCTTTTCGGTGCCCGCCATCACAAAAAGACACCGCCCCCGATAACATCTCTGTCATCAAGGACGATGTCTTTTCTATCTCAAAACACCGCGGTGCCACCTTGCTTTATGGAATCTGCATTACAAAATCCACACCCTCGTCGGAATACGATCATATCCCCGGCATCTGACGCGTGCCCTACGTTCCGGAATACTAAAAGCTTCGCTTCGTTGACCGGACCCTCGGTGGTCCATTTGACGAACTGCATTTCTGCAGGGTTCTCAGCCACCCCTGCTCTCTGTGAGCGCATCTTTCGCCGTTATCTCCACTTCATCGGTTTCTTTTTATTGAATGTCGCATGGCTTTAGCCCTGCGACCTGCTTGCTGCCGGCGGCAACAATTCCCGTAGGCCGGAGATTCAAACTCCCACCTACGTAAGTTTCCTTTCTTTACTCACCACCTATAGAGGTGGGAGATTGAATCG
>CADBTR010000038.1 GCA_902797675.1 uncultured Lachnospiraceae bacterium | reverse complement strand
GGTGGGAGTTTGAATCTCCGACCTACGGGAATTGCTGCCGTTGGCAGCAAGCAGGTCGCAGGGCTAAAGCCATGCGACATTCAAAGCGACAAGCCGAAAAGGTAAGTTAAAATATGGAGCTGCTTTATGTGGAAAAGAAAACATTATAAATTCACGGATAAATATATACCGCGGCGGGGGGTGGCTTCTGCATTGCTCCTTGCGACAGCATTGGCAATGCTGGTTTACGGGCTCTATCTTTCCTTTCGAGCCGGAGGAAACGGCGGCGTGATGGTCGGCGTGATGGGGACGGGCTGCCTTTTGTCGGCTGCGATCGGATTATTTCTCGGACTGAACAGCCTGAAGGATGAAGATGTTTTTCATGGTTTCTCCTGGGTGGGATCTGTGGGAAATGCGATTTTATGTCTGTTTATTTTGCTTATGATCATGATCGGAATATGATCGGGAAAGGATGAGTGATAGAATGAATAAAATGGCGTATTTGGAGGAAAATATCGCAGTCAGCGAGCGCTATGAACTGGCATTGAACCGGATCCGGGGAATCGCCGGGGAGGATGTTCTGGAAGAACCTTACCGCTCGTATTTTAAGAAAGAGGCGGAATTTCTGCTGACTCTTGCAAATCTCTATGAACAGGTGCAATATGGAGATTATGAGCAGTTTACGGTAGAAGAATTAAGAGAAAAGAACCGGATCCTCTACGCAGAGCCGAAAGAAAACTATGAGGAAAGTTATTTGAATCCCGCATACAGCGTGTCGGTGTTTGGAAAAGAAACAGGACAGGCACTCTGCTACGTGGCTTTTTGCATAAGAAAAGGAATTACGGCGGCAATCGTACAGCGGTTAAAAGAACTGGTATTATATATGGAGCTTCTGATCCGGCTGTATAATCTGTTTGAAAGCGGAGAGGGAAAAAAAGAATTAAAGAATACGATTTACTGGTTTGAGCATGATTATGCGCAGTATTATGCGGATATTTCTTTAGACGAAATGCTGGATGAAAAATATTCGGTATATCGGGACCTTGTGATGGATGCGGATCTGAATGATGAAAAATATCTGTATTATTACGGATTGCATATTAGCGATAATGAGAGAAAAACAGCCGGACTTTTTGCTTCCTTTTCAGAGGAAAAAGTGAATTCCATGGCAAAAACCTTTACGGAGGGGTATCGGAAAGGTTTTGAACTTGCGGGAAAAGATCTCGGAAAGAAAAAAACGGTGGAGATCCGTTATGCCGTGGGATTTGAACGTATGGTACGGGCGGCGGTCAGACAATTTGAGGCGATGGGACTTCATACGGTGATCTGCTGCAAAGGCGTTTCCTCCACTCCGGAAAACCGCCAGTGTACTTACGATCACAAGGACGATCAGGGACTGATTCTCGATAAACATCTTGTGAATCATAAGCTGGAGGCAGTGCGGAATGCATTTGAGTCCAGAAAAGAACCGGCGGATTTTATGGCGGGACCTGCTGTGCTGGAAACATTCGGGGAAAATCCGTTTACTCCGGCAGAGAAGGAAGAGGCGATCACGCTGGATGAGAAACAGCGCCCTCAGAGAGTCAGATATCAGACGGAATATGTTCAGATTTATTATAAATATATCAAAGGAGAGGAGCGCAGTTTTACCATTATCGCGTATCCGATTCCGGAGATCGGCGAGAACTATGAGGAAATCTTTGAAGATACCATCAGAATCAATAATCTGGATTCTGCAAAATACAGCGGGATTCAAAAGAACATAATTGATGTGCTGGACTGCGGAGAATCTGTGATCGTAAAGGGCAGAGGCGATAATTGTACGGATATGAAAGTACAGCTCCATCCTTTGACGGATCCGGATCATCAGACAAATTTTGAAAATTGCGTTGCGGACGTCAATATTCCGCTGGGAGAGGTATTCACTTCGCCGGTGCTTGCCGGAACGGAGGGCGTGCTCAATGTCAGTGAAGTATATTTAAACGGATTGAAATATGTGAATCTGAAACTTGATTTCAAGGACGGAAAGATAACGGGATATACCTGCGATAATTTTGATACGGAGGAAAAAAATCAGAAATTCATCCGGGAAAATCTGTTGAAGTTCAGAGAGAGTCTTCCTATTGGAGAATTCGCCATCGGCACGAATACGACAGCTTATGTGATCGCCGGAAAACATAAGATTGTATACAAGATGCCGATCCTGATCGTAGAAAAGATGGGACCTCACTTTGCCGTGGGTGATACCTGTTACAGCCACGAGGAGGATGAAAAAACTTATAATCCGGACGGAAAAGAGATTATCGCGAAGGAAAACGAGATCTCCGCGTTGCGGAAAGAAAAAACGGGAGAGGCTTATTTTGGCTGTCATACGGATATTACGATCCCTTATGATGAGATCGGAGAAATCTCGGCAGTAACCGGAACGGGTGAAAAAATCACGATTATCCGCGACGGACGCTTTGTTCTCGCCGGAACAGAGGAACTGAATCTTCCTTTTGAGGAAAAATAGTCAATGAGTGGAAAAATAAAACATTGACTTAAAATGGGTTATGAAGTAAAATAGAGACTAGAGACTTTTGCACTTGTGTGCAGAAATCATTTTAGTCAGATAGTAAAACTATTGTTATATAAGGAGAATGAAAGCATGGCTAAAGTAGGAATTGTTATGGGCAGCGATTCAGACCTGGATATCATGGGCAAGGCCGCAGCCGTTTTGGAGGAACTCGGTATTGACTACGAGATGACGATCATCTCGGCGCACAGAATGCCGGATATCTTCTTTGATTGGGCGAAGTCGGCAGAATCAAAAGGAATCAAAGTGATTATTGCAGGGGCAGGAGGAGCCGCTCATTTGCCGGGAATGTGCGCAGCATTATTTCCGATGCCGGTTGTGGGAGTACCGATCCACACAAAGGCATTAGGCGGTGTGGATTCTCTTTATTCCATTGTGCAGATGCCGAGCGGGATTCCGGTGGCAACTGTTGCGATTGACGGCGGAAAGAATGCAGGACTTCTGGCAGCCAAGATTCTTGCAACTTCTGATCCGGAGCTTCTGGAAAAACTTAAGGCTTATTCAGAAGAAATGAAGCAGGGGGTTGTTGCGAAAAAAGAGAAGCTTGAAGAAGTTGGTTATAAGGAATATAAGAAATAATCAGAAAGACGAGGATTTAGAAGATGGATTACAAGAAAGCCGGAGTGGATATTGAAGCCGGATATCAGTCAGTGGAATTGATGAAGGAACATGTGAAAAAGACAATGAGAGCCGAGGTGCTTGGCGGTCTGGGCGGATTTTCGGGCGCTTTTGATATGACGAAGATCAAGAATATGGAAGAACCGGTGCTGCTTTCCGGAACAGATGGCGTGGGAACAAAGTTAAAACTCGCTTTTCTGATGAACAGACATGATACGGTGGGTATCGATGCGGTGGCAATGTGCGTGAATGATGTTGCATGCGCCGGCGGAGAACCACTGTTTTTCCTTGATTATATTGCATGCGGAAAGAATGAGCCGGAGAAGATCGCTACCATCGTAAAGGGTGTGGCTGACGGCTGCATTCAGGCAGGAGCTGCTCTGGTCGGCGGTGAGACTGCAGAGATGCCGGGCTTTTATCCGGTGGATGAATATGATATCGCAGGCTTTGCGGTAGGTGTTGTGGAAAAGAAAGAATTGATCACCGGCGCGGATATCAATCCCGGTGATACTTTGGTCGGCATTGCTTCCAGCGGCGTTCACAGCAACGGCTTTTCTCTTGTGAGAAATGTATTTAAGATGACGGAAGATGCCGTGAATACATATTATGAGTCGTTGGGCACAACACTTGGAGAGACATTGATCGTGCCGACGAAGATTTATGTAAAGGCTATGAAAGCGGTCAAGGATGCGGGAATCCGGGTAAAGGGCTGCAGCCATATCACCGGCGGCGGTTTTTATGAGAATATTCCGAGAATGCTTCATGACGGCGTGAGGGCAGTTGTGAAAAAGAACAGCTATGAGGTTCCGCCGATTTTCAGAATGCTCTCTGTAGACGGAGATATCGAAGAACAGATGATGTATAATACCTTTAATATGGGTGTGGGCATGGTTCTTGCAGTGGACAGTGCCAATACAGATAAAACCATCGCTGCGATCAATGCCGCAGGCGAGCGCGCTTTCGTGATCGGAGAGGTGGAATCCGGAGAAAAGGGAGTAACCTTATGTTAAGAATCGGCGTGATGGTGTCCGGCGGAGGAACGAATCTTCAGGCGATCATAGACGGAATTCGCGATGGGAAGATCACAAATGCCGGCATTGAAGTGGTAATCAGCAACAATAAGAATGCGTATGCGCTGGAGCGCGCCAAAAATGCCGGGATTGAGGCACTCTGCATTTCACCGAAGGATTTTGAACAGAGAGTGCAATTTAACCGGAAGCTGATCGATACGCTTGACAGTTATCATCTGGATCTGATCGTGCTTGCAGGCTGTCTTGTGGTATTGCCGAAAGAACTGATTGAGAAATATCCGAACAGGATCATCAATATCCATCCGTCGTTGATCCCGTCTTTTTGCGGGACAGGCTATTATGGATTGAAAGTTCATGAGAAAGCACTGGAGCGCGGCGTGAAAGTGACAGGGGCAACCTGCCATTTTGTGGATGACGGAACAGATACGGGACCGATTATTTTGCAAAAAGCTGTTATGGTGAAACCGGATGATACGCCGAAAACTTTGCAGCAGCGGGTAATGGAAGAAGCAGAATGGGTCATCATGCCACAGGCGATCAATGCGATTGCCAATGACAGGGTCTTTGTTCGTGATGGAAAAGTATTTATAGAGGAGTAATAATGAGAGTATTAATTGTGGGAAGCGGCGGTCGTGAGCATGTGATTGCATGGAAAGTCGCAAAGAGCCCGAAAGTTGATAAGATCTACTGTGCACCGGGAAATGCCGGAATCAGTGAATTTGCCGAGTGCGTTGACATCGGCGCCATGGAATTTGAGAAACTGGCAGCGTTTGCCAAAGAAAAACAGATCGATCTGACAGTGGTCGGAATGGACGATCCTCTTGTGGGCGGTATCGTTGACATTTTTGAGAAAGAAGGCTTGAGAATATTCGGACCACGGAAGAATGCAGCGGTTTTGGAAGGTTCCAAGGCATTTTCCAAAGATCTGATGAAAAAATACGGGATTCCTACGGCTGCGTATGAGAATTTCAATAATCCGCAGGATGCCCTTGCATATCTTGAGACATCCAAGTATCCGATTGTGTTAAAAGCAGACGGACTGGCTCTCGGAAAGGGCGTATTGATCTGCAATACCAGGGATGAGGCAATTGCCGGCGTTAAAACTTTGATGCTTGACAAGCAATTCGGTGATGCCGGAAATACCATCGTTATTGAGGAGTTTATGACCGGAAGGGAAGTGTCGGTGCTCTCTTATGTGGACGGTGATACGATCAAGATCATGACTTCCGCACAGGATCATAAGCGCGCAAAGGACGGAGATCAGGGATTGAATACCGGCGGTATGGGTACTTTCTCGCCGAGTCCTTTCTATACGGCAGAAGTGGACACATTTTGCAAAGAACATATTTATCAGAAAACAGTGGATGCCATGAAGGCAGAGGGAAGAACCTTTAAGGGAATTATTTTCTTCGGTCTGATGCTCACAAAGGACGGACCGAAAGTATTGGAGTACAATGCAAGATTCGGCGATCCGGAGGCGCAGGTGGTACTTCCGCGGATGAAGAATGATATTGTGGAAGTATTTGAGGCATGCATTGACGGAACGCTGGATCAGGTGGATCTGCAATTTGAAGATAATGCCGCAGTATGTGTGGTGCTTGCTTCCGACGGTTATCCGGAGCATTATGAGAAAGGCTATCCGATTACGGGCTTTGAGAATTTTAAGGATAAAGACGGATATTATGTGTTCCACGCCGGAACAAAATTCAAAGACGGACAGATCGTGACGAATGGCGGTCGTGTGCTTGGAGTTGTAGCTAAGGGAGAGGATCTGAAGAAAGCAAGAAAGAATGCTTATGAGGCCACAAAATTGATCTCCTTTGAGAATAAATATATGAGAAATGATATCGGAAAAGCAATAGACGAAGCTTAGAAAATCAGAGAACTGTGAGAAAAAGGACGGGAAACGGATAAAATTCCCGTCCGGATGGAACGTGGAGATGAATAGAACATGGAGTACAAAAGGAATCGCAAAAAGATCAAACTGATTTGTGTCGTGACAGTAATGTCAATGATCAGTGGTCTTTTTGCGTTTTTTGCGCCAGAGAAAATATACGGGTATGATCCGAAGACCGGAATTGTTCAGGTGGATGACGTGCTGAATGTACGAACCGGTCCGGGCACTTCCTATGCCAGACTGACATATAACGGGCAGAATGTTCAGCTTACCAACGGGTATGCAATTACCATAACAGGGGAAGCGTACGCCACAGACGGTTCGAAATGGTATCAGATTGAATTTGACTATAATAATTCAGCACTGTCCGGCTATGTGCACAGCAATTATGTAAACGAGTCGGAGCGTTCTTATACATCTGACGGTGATTTTGAGACGTATCTTACAAAACAGGGATTTCCGGAAGATTATAAGGTTTATTTAAGGCAATTGCATGCAAAATATCCGAATTGGGTATTTGAGGCAGACCATCTGGATTATGACTGGAATACGGTGGTACAGCAGGAGTCGGTCACCGGAAGAAGTCTGATCTCGAAAAGCTCGATTTCATCATGGAAATCCACAGAGACGGATGCCTATAACTGGCAGACCGGCGTATGGTACGGATTTGACGGAGGAAGCTGGGCGGCGGCGTCAAAGGAATTGGTAGCGTATGCTCTGGATCCGAGAAATTTTTTGAATGAAAATTATATTTTTCAATTTGAGGCATTGTCTTATCAGCCGGCATATCAGACTGAAGACGGACTTGTTCAGATGCTGGCGGGAACGTTTATGGCGAGAAATGAGATCGCGGACGGGAGTGGAAATGCCAACACATACGCCAAAGTTCTCATGGATGTGGCGGCAAAGACGGGAGTCAGCCCGTTTTGTCTTGCAGCCTCCATTATTCAGGAGCAGGGCTCTGACGGAACCGGAAAATTGATTTCCGGAACGGTCAGCGGATATGAGGGATATTATAATTATTTCAACTGGGGAGCTTATGCCAGCGGTGGAAACAGCGCGGTGATCAATGGTTTGATTTATGCAAAGAAGACGGATTCCGCTTCTTATCGGCCATGGAATACCAGATATAAGTCGATCTTAGGCGGCGCGACTCTATACGGAAAGAGTTATATTTTAGCGGGGCAGGATACGATCTATTATAAAAAATTTGATTTTGTCGGGATACCTTATACCCATCAATATATGACGCATATTATCGCAGCAAGAGATGAGGGACGGACAACCGCAAAAGGATACTCGGATGCAATGAAGAGCAGTCTTACCATTGTATTCAAAATTCCGGTTTATAAGAATATGCCTTCTTCGGTATGTCCAATGCCGGTGAAAGACGGAAGTCCGAATAATATATTGAGCAGTCTGACTGTCTCGAAAGGCAATATGACGCAGTCATTTGACTCTTTTACGCAGCAATACGACGTGACGGTAGAAAATAGTGTGTCAAGTATCACTGTGAATGCGACGGCGGTAGACGGCAAAGCTTCCGTATCGGGAACCGGAACACACAACCTCAGTGTGGGAAGCAACCGGATTGATGTGACGGTTGTTGCGGAAAACGGTACATCCAGGGTGTATACGATTTATGTCAACAGAAAAGCATCGGCGAATACAAATACGGATTATAAGATCCGGCTGCTGACCGTAGATGAGAATGCGGGATTGATCTCTGCTCTCGGATATGGAACGACCGCAGAGAATCTGCTGGGATGTGTCGAGGTTTCCAATGGAAATGTGGTGATTACAGACGAAGCCGGAAAGGAAAAGAGCGGCGTATTGGGAACTGGTGATAAAGTTCGGATTTTGAATGCAGATAAGACTTTATATAAAGAATTTCAGATCCTGTTATATGGAGATGTCAACGGAGATGGTGAATTGAATGTCAAGGATGCTTATCTGATCAGAAAAGATATCCTGGGAACGGAAAAACTCTCCGGCGTTTATGCGAAAGCGGCAGATGTGAATAAAGGAAATGACGGAATTACCATTAAGGATGCCTATATGATAAAAAAACATATATTAGGTCAAATGAAAATCACACAATGAGAGAACGGGAACGGCAGCCGGCTCATAAACGGCTGCTGTCAGAGGAGGAAACAGATGAAACGTCAACGATGGGAGTTTTTCCCACAGTTATTGATGATTGTTTTTGTTTTGGTAGTCAGCTTTCAAAAGACGGTGAATGCAGCGGATTTTAACGGAAGTATATCAAGTACTTCCGCGACAGTGGGAGATACGGTAACGGTGACGGTATCGCTGTCTTCCCAGGCAACCATCGGCGCTTATGCTTTGAGTGTATCTTATGATCCGAATATTCTGGAATATGTTTCGGGAGCGGACGGCGGCGGAGGCGGTACGCTGCAGTTGTACAATGATTATGTGAACAGTAAGGCAAAATCATATACTTTGACCTTTAAGACAAAGAGTGCCGGCAATGCGGGACTTTCATTAAATGCAATCAATGCGCCCTGTGATTCGGAATTGAATGATATGGCAACGAATTTCTCCGGCGGTTCCGTCAATGTGGCGGCACCGGTCACTTATTCATCGGAAAATCGTCTGGCGGCATTGAATGTTTCGACAGTCGCTGATGACGGGACAACACAAATTATTCCATTGACGCCGGGGTTTTCAGCGGATGTGACGGAGTATCATATTTCAGTGGAAGCCAACATCAGCCGTTTGTCTCTGGATGCGGCGGCCAGTGATGGAAAAGCTGCGGTTAAAGTAGCAGGTACTGTAATTGATACCGGCGCGAATACCACAACGATAACGGTGACGGCGGAAGACGGAAGCGTCAGACAATATGTGATCTATACGGATAAGGCTGCACAGCAGGCGACGGTGCAGGAGACGACGGAACAGGAACCTACCGTAGAGGAAACTACCGTGGAAGAAACCACGATCGAGGAAACAAGCAGCGGGGAAACGTTGCAGGAAGAGACGACCGCGACAGCGGTGGCAGTGACGAATCCTCTGGAGGTGAAGATCGATCAGACTTCCTATCTGATCGCGGAGCTGATTCCGGAAGGAACGGTGCTCCCGGAGGGATATGAGGTAATCTTAGCGGATTACAACGGAATTCCGGTTCAGGTATTACAGGGACTTTCCACAAAACTGGAATTGATGTATCTGACGAATATAGAGACCGGCGTATCTGATTTCTTTATTTTTGATAAAGAGAAGAAAACATTTGCGCCGTATATAGCCTTAACGGTGCGTCAGCATGTTTATGCGCTTCTTGACATACCGGAGGATATCAAATTGCCTTTTTCCGGGGAAATCGGACAGGAATTCAAGATTACTCCGATTACGGTGAGCGGAAAAACGGTTGATGCGTTGAATTACGGCATTTCGGATATGTATTTTGTTTATGCGATGAACTGGAACGGTGTAAGCGGCTTTTATTATTATGACGCAAAAGAGGGAACGATGCTCCGTTATGTGAAATCTGCACTGGAGCAGGAACGAACAGGTGTTATGACAGATCTTAATTACAATCTGTCTCAGGCGGAGAAGGATGATCTGCAGCAGAAAATTGCAAACCGAAGTTTGATTATTATTGTTTTGGCGGTGCTGGTGTTCTTGTTGATGATTATGATGATCATTGTTGCTCTTGCCGGAAGAAAGAAAGGCGGAGCAGGGAACGCACAGAATAGTGAGAAATTGCGTAAGCAGGGAACGTCGGCAAAAGGCTTTGGAGAGAAGAACACGATGACAGAGGAAGCGTCCGAATCAGAGGAGGAAGACGAGAAAGAAGAGCCTCCGATGGAAAGCGAGGCCATCGATCAGGCCATCGATCAGATATTAGGAAGTAAATAGTCCGATTAGCGGATTGCAGGAAAGGAAACAGAAAACCATGCAGGATAGATTTACAGAAAGCGCAAAAAAAGCAATCGAGAACGCAGGGATATGTTCCGGAAAGCTGGGACACGGATATGTGGGAACGGAGCATCTTTTGTGCGGACTTGCGCAGGTAAAGGGGAGTGTTGCCCAGACGGCTCTGGAGGCAGTGAAAGTAACATACGAAAGAGTTTATGAGATGATCGAAACCATGTTCCAGTCTGTGGGGAGCATTGTGGTATCAGATCCCGAAGGATTTTCCAAAAGTGCGCAGCATGTCATTGAGAATAGCGCGTTGGAGGCGGCAAAGTACGGTCAGGATAAGATCGGAACGGAGCATCTTTTGATGGCATTGTTGAAAGAAACAGAAAGTACGGCACCGAGGATCCTTGCAATGATGGATGTATCGGCGCAAAAATTATATGGAGAATTGCTGACCGGAATTGGTGTAGATCCGAATCTTGCAAGAGAGGAAGTGAACAATTTCAGGCAAAATAAGGGCAAGGCGAAGGGAAATAAAGCCTTGGATCAGTATACGAGAGATCTGACGAAACTGGCAAAAGAGGACAAACTGGATCCTGTTTTTTGCAGAGAGAATGAGATTGAACGCGTCATTCAGATATTAACCAGACGCATGAAAAATAATCCTTGCCTGATCGGAGAACCGGGAGTCGGTAAAACCGCAATTGTGGAAGGATTGGCAATGCGACTGGCTTCTGGTGATGTGCCTGAAAATGTGGCAGGGTTACGGGTATTGTCGCTTGATTTATCAGGAATGGTGGCAGGTTCTAAATATCGCGGAGAATTTGAAGAACGGATCAAGAGAATGATTGCTGAAGTACAGAGGGACGGAAATATTCTTTTGTTTATCGATGAGATTCATACATTGATCGGTGCGGGAGGCGCTGAGGGTGCGCTGGATGCGGCAAATATCTTAAAGCCGGCTTTATCAAGAGGAGAGATTCGGGTGATCGGTGCTACGACCATCGAGGAATATCGGAAGCATTTTGAAAAAGATGCGGCATTGGAGCGGCGTTTTCAACCGGTGACAGTGGAAGAACCTTCGGTAGAACAGGCAGAGGAGATTCTTCTGGGGTTAAAGAGCCGATATGAAAGACATCATCATCTGGAGATTACGGATGAGGCGGTGAAGGCAGCGGTAGCGCTTTCTGTGCGCTATATCAATGACAGATATCTTCCGGATAAAGCCATTGATCTGATGGATGAAGCAGCCTCCGGAAAAGTTTTAAAGAGATTTACAACCTCCGGGGAAATAAGAACGCTGCAGGAACAAAAGCGTGACATGGAGATGCAGCTGGAGGAGGAGATCATTGCCGGAAAAATCAAGGCTGCGTCAGAGAAGAGGCAGGAACTTCTGGCTTTGGAGGAGGAAATCAAGAAGACAACGGAACACTCAAAAAAAGCAAGAAACAGAAATGAAGAAAAATTACTGCCGGAGGATGTTGAGAATGTGGTTTCTATGTGGACGAAGATTCCGGTAAGTAAACTTTCTCAAACAGAGGCGGAGCGCTTAAAAAAACTGGAAGGAATTTTAAAAAAACGCGTAGTCGGTCAGACGGAAGCGGTTCAGGCAGTGGCAAGAGCCGTAAAACGCGGCAGAGTAGGATTAAAAGATCCAAAAAAGCCGATCGGTTCTTTCATGTTCTTAGGACCTACGGGCGTGGGAAAGACGGAATTGTCCAAGGCGCTGGCTGAGGCGGTATTCGGTGATGAAAAGGCATTGATACGCGTCGATATGACGGAATATATGGAGAAACACAGCGTATCCAAGATCATCGGTTCCCCTCCGGGATATGTCGGATTTGAAGAAGGCGGTCAGCTGTCCGAGAAAGTAAGAAGAAATCCATATTCGGTGATCTTATTTGATGAGGTGGAAAAAGCCCATCCGGATATTTTCAATGTTCTTTTGCAGGTGTTGGATGACGGTCATATTACCGACGCAAAGGGACGAAAAGTGGATTTTAAGAATACGATCATCATTATGACTTCCAATGCGGGGGCGGAACGTATCATGGAGCCTAAGAAACTCGGATTCGGAGCGTCGGATGATGAGAAGGCGGATTATGAGCATATGAAATCGGCGGTTATGGAAGTCGTCAGAAAGATGTTCAAACCGGAGTTTTTAAACCGGATTGACGACAGTATTGTCTTTCATGCGCTTACGAAGGATGATATGCAGCAGATCATAACCATTCTGCTCAAAGAGATTACCGATCGCATTTCGCGGCAGATGGACATTAAGCTTCATGTGCAGCCGGCTGCCAAACGCTTTATCGTAGAGAAAAAATACGATAAGAAATATGGCGCGAGACCGATTAAGCGCGCGCTGACAGAGATGATCGAGGATCCCCTTGCAGAACAGATCTTAGACGGTAAAATCAAATCCGGAGATTGTGTGAATGTACGGGTCAAAGGAGAAACATTGGATTTTTTTGTTAAAAAGTAAAAGACACAAGCGCAAAAGCGCATTGTGAAAATAATATAAGTGTAAAGCACAGGAGGAAAAAAAGATGGCAGTTATTAATGAGTTGATCCGCAAAGAAGATGACGGAACCTTAAGTTTCGGTAATTTTGATCTGGATAAAAAGACAAAATTATCTGATTTTGAGGTGAATGGAGATCTGTATAAGGTAAAAACCTTTCAGGAGATCACAAAACTTGAAAAAAACGGAACATTTGTGTATGAATCGGTGCCGGGAACTGCCGTACACAACTTCAGTATGACTGAGAATAAAGTTCAGTTTCAGGTAGAGGCAAAGGAAGAACCTCAGATTACGGTAGAACTGGAATCTGAGACGGAATATACGATATTTATTGACGGTATGAATGCAGGAACCATGAAGACCAATCTTGGCGGAAAACTCAGCCTGAGCGTTGAATTGAATCAGGGTGCGATGGCGGAAGTCAAGATCGTGAAGTGTTGATCTGATCGGGCAATCCTATGGCAAAGGGAAAGAATACAGCGTTTTTCTGCAAGGAATGCGGTTATGAATCTTCCAAATGGCTGGGTCAGTGTCCGGCGTGCAGGGAATGGAATTCCTTTGTGGAGGAACTTGTGGTCAAAACGGAGAGCGGGGGCAGAAAACCTCTGCTCTCCGGAGAGCACAGACCCGAATCAATCAATCAGATCAAAACATCGGAGGAAGAACGGAGTAAGACCGGTTTCGCGGAATTGGACCGGGTGCTGGGCGGTGGAATTGTCAGCGGCTCTCTGACTTTGATCGGCGGTGATCCGGGGATCGGAAAATCGACACTTCTGTTGCAGGTATGTAAAAATCTCACCGATGCAGGGAAACGCGTCTTATATATATCAGGGGAGGAATCCCTTCAGCAGATCAAACTTCGGGCAGACAGGATCGGTACATTCAGCGACAGACTTCAATTATTTTGCGAGACAAATCTCGAGATGATTGAGCAGGTGTTAAAAACAGAAAAGCCGGATGCAGCTGTCATAGACTCGATACAGACAATTTTTCATGGAGATGTGGCAAGTGCACCCGGAAGCGTCAGTCAGGTAAGGGAATCTACCAATGTTTTCATGCAGATCGCAAAAACGCAGAATATATCCATCTTTATTGTGGGACACGTCACAAAAGAAGGCGTTGTGGCAGGCCCCAGAGTGTTGGAGCATATGGTGGATACTGTACTTTATTTTGAGGGGGACAGGCATGCGTCCTACCGGATCCTGCGCGGGGTAAAGAACCGGTTTGGTTCCACGAATGAAATCGGCGTGTTTGAAATGTGCGGTGAGGGACTTCGGGAGGTAAAGAATCCTTCCGAGTATATGCTGAACGGAAGACCGGAACATGCATCCGGTTCCATTGTCGCCTGCGCCATCGAGGGAACAAGACCGATGCTTGCCGAGATACAGGCTCTTGTATGCAGGACGAATTTCGGAATGCCGAGGCGGACGGCAGCGGGTACGGATTATAACAGAGTCAATCTTTTGATGGCGGTTCTTGAAAAAAGACTGGGATTAAAAATGGGTGAGTACGATGCTTACGTCAATGTGGCAGGCGGAATGAGGATTGTAGAGCCGGCCCTTGATCTGGGAATCGTGTTGGCGTTGATTTCCAGTTATCGGGATCTTGTCATTGATGATAAAACAATTGTCTTTGGAGAAGTCGGTCTGGCAGGTGAAGTCAGGGCTGTCAATATGGCGCAGCAAAGAGTTAATGAAGCGGAAAAACTGGGATTTAACCGCTGTATCATGCCGGAAGTGTCCATGAAAGGGATTGACGGTTCCAAAATACAGCTGGTCGGAATAAAGAATGTGTTTGATCTGACTAATATAATCATGAAACATTAAAAATACAGATATAAACTATCGTTATCAGAGGAGGTATAATATGAGTAGTGTTCTTGCAAATAAGGTTTTAACGATCGTCAATGATCTGGATGAATCACAGTTGAAACTGGAAAAAAATGCCTTTGATGTGATCAATTCATCGGATACTTCATTGAATCTTGTAAAAGACGGAATCAATGCCATCGAGGGACTGGTGGGACAGATCAATGAAATGAACGCATCGGTAAAGGAATCGCAGAAGAATATTGAGCAGATGAAAGAAGTGTCGGATGTGATTGCGGATTTTGCTCATGTTATTTCCGGAATCGCAAATAAGACCAATATTTTATCATTGAACGCGTCTATTGAAGCGGCGAGAGCGGGAGAACACGGACGCGGTTTTGCTGTGGTTGCGGAGGAAGTGCAGTCTTTAGCGAAGCAGACGAAAAATTCTTCTTCGGAAATTACGACTAAAATCAATGAAGTGCAGTCATTTGTTGCCGGAATGGTAAATTATATGAATGATATCTATAGTTATGCGGAGGAACAGAATCGTATGGCTGCTTCCATCGGAGAACTTCTTCAAAAGATTTTGGATGCTGCTTATGTGGCGAATGATGTGTCGAGAAATATGGAAAATGAGATCGCATATCAGAGGGATATTACGGATAAGGCGAGAAAGACATTAGACCAGTTTGCGGAATAATAAGGAAATCGGATATGAAAGTGAGATGGCTTCATAATTTTTTCGGACATTTACATACGATCAATACGCATAAGCTGCTGGTGATGAAATATTGCTTTCAGGCAGGTCTTTACCGTCAGGGACTTCTCCATGATCTTTCCAAATATTCACCGACGGAATTTATACCCGGTGTCCGCTATTATCAGGGATACCGGAGTCCCAACAATGCGCAGCGGGAGGCAGAGGGGGTATCGACTGCGTGGCTGCATCACAAGGGCAGGAATAAACATCATTATGAATACTGGATTGATTACGGCAGCGATAAGGATGCGCATATGACGGGAATGGAGATGCCTGTCCGTTATGTGGTTGAGATGTTTTGCGACCGGGTTGCGGCAAGCCGGGTATATGGCGGGGAACAATATCATGACGGTTATCCTCTGGAATATTACCTGAAAGGGCGTGGAAAGTATATGATTCATCCGAAAACCGACCGGCTGCTGTATCGGCTGCTTCTGATGCTTGCTGAGAGGGGAGAGGAAGCCACGTTTTCCTATATCCGCCGTAAAATATTATAAGAAATTACGATTTGCAGCCGAATTTTAATGCTGATTAAAGTAAAACAAAAATTTTGTTTGAAAAATAATAAATCAAACAAAAAATAGGATACAGAGACAGAAAGCAGGAGAAATATGCGTGATATGGAATTTAAGATGGAACGGGAAGGATTGGTTTCAGAGGGAGATGAGGTTGAGATCACAGAGGGAAAACTGCCGGGAAGCTATTATTATACGCTGGAACCGGCAGTTGCCATGTCGGCAAATTATCAATTCCGAGAGCGCTTAAAGTCGCGAAAAGGAATCGTAAAACAGGTGCATCAGACCGACAGAGGTTTCTTTGTGACGGTAACCTTTGATGAGTAATACATAAATCCGGTTTGGGAGGCAGATAGAATGTTACAGAAAATATTGAGCGTGATCGCACAGGCAACAGCAGGGGGAGCAGTTCTGGTCGTGCTGTTTGTCACTGCCTTTGAGATCGCCTGTTACAGCGATTATGTTTTTTATGAAAAGGAATATGTGAAATATCATGTAAATAATGAGGACTCTATTGTCAATATGGACATGAGTGAGCTTATGGATGTCACCGTCGAGATGATGTCCTATCTGCGGGGAGGAAGAGAGGATCTTGTTGTTTACGCCACAATAGACGGAGAGGAAAAATTATTCTTTAACGAGATCGATCAGAGCCATATGAAAGATGTCAGGGATCTGTTTTTATTGGGATTGCTGTGGAGAAAGTGCGCCATTGCAGTCCTTTTTGTCAGTATTCTTCTGCTGTTCGTTTTAAACGGTGCAGAAGGGGGAATCTTAAGGCTTTGCAACGGGATTTTATGGTCGCTGGCAGCTCTTTTTGCAGTGGGTGCGGCTATTGCAGGGGCAGCTGTTGTGAATTTTACAGCCGTATTTTACGCCATGCATCGCATGTTGTTTGATAATGATAACTGGCTTTTGGATCCGTCGATCAGCAGACTGATCAACATTCTGCCGGAGGGCTTTTTTGTAGATATGGGAATCCGGATCGGAATGTGGTTGATTTTATTGATTATTTTCATTTTCGTTTTGTGTTTTTCTGTCAGATGTGGTATGATAAAGAGGAGTATGAAACGAGAGCAAAGTAATAAACAAATTTCTGGAGGTACTTATGAGCAAGGTTAAGCGTGTTTATGTGGAAAAACAGGCACCGTATGCGGTGAAGGCAAAAGAACTGCAGGAGGAGATCAGGAGTTTTCTTGGTATAACCGGTGTAGAAAAAGTGAGAGTGCTGGTGCGTTACGACGTGGAGAATATCAGCGATGAAACCTATAAGAAAGCGATGAATACAGTATTTGCGGAATTGCCTGTGGATACGCTTTATGAGGAAACATTTCCTTACGAAGAGGGAGACAGGATATTCAGCGTGGAATTTTTGCCGGGACAATTTGACCAGAGAGCCGATTCTGCCGTACAGTGTATTAAATTCTTGAATGAAAATGAAGAGCCGGTTATCAAAACAGCAGTTACCTATGTGATCACCGGTACATTGACGGATGAGCAATATGAGAGTGTCAGATCCTATACGATTAACCCTGTAGATTCCAGAGAAACCGGTCTTGAAAAACCGGATACCTTAGTCACGGTATTTGATGAACCTGCTGATGTGAAGATCTTTGACGGCTTTAAGGATATGGCGGAAGATGACTTAAAGGAACTTTACGGTTCTTTGGGGCTTGCCATGACATTCAAGGATTTTCTGCATATTCAGAATTATTTTAAGAATGAGGAAAAGAGAGATCCGTCCATGACGGAAATCCGGGTATTGGATACCTATTGGTCCGATCATTGTCGTCATACAACGTTCCAGACGGAATTAAAGAGCGTTTCCTTTGACGAGGGATATTATAATAAGCCGATCACGCAGACTTATCAGGAATATAAAAAGACTCATGATGAGATCTTTGCAGGAAGAGATGATAAATTCGTATGCCTGATGGATCTGGCGCTGATGGCCATGAGAAAGTTAAAGAAAGAAGGAAAATTACAGGATCAGGAGGAATCGGACGAGATCAATGCCTGCTCCATCGTGGTGCCTGTAGAAGTAGACGGAAAGACCGAGGAATGGCTCGTAAACTTTAAGAATGAGACACATAATCATCCTACCGAGATCGAGCCGTTCGGTGGAGCGGCAACCTGTCTCGGCGGTGCTATCAGAGATCCCCTTTCCGGTCGTACTTATGTATATCAGGCAATGCGTGTCACCGGTGCGGCAGATCCTACAAAGGCTGTAAAAGATACGCTTCCGGGAAAACTGCCTCAGAAGAAACTGGTGCGGCAGGCAGCCAACGGTTACAGTTCTTACGGAAACCAGATCGGTCTTGCCACCGGTTATGTAAAGGAGATCTACCATCCGGATTATGTGGCAAAGAGAATGGAGATCGGTGCCGTTATGGGTGCCGCGCCGAGAAGAGCGGTGAAGAGAGAAACATCGGATCCGGGCGATATCATCATTCTGTTGGGCGGAAGAACCGGACGCGACGGCTGCGGCGGCGCAACGGGATCATCAAAGGTTCATACAACGGAATCCCTGGAAACCTGCGGCGCGGAGGTGCAGAAAGGTAACGCTCCGACAGAACGTAAGATCCAGAGAATGTTCCGCAGAGAAGAAGTAAGCAAATTGATCAAGAAATGTAACGATTTCGGCGCAGGCGGCGTTTCCGTTGCCATCGGTGAACTTGCGGACGGACTGGATATTGATCTGGATAAAGTACCTAAGAAATATGCCGGTCTTGACGGAACGGAGATCGCAATCTCGGAATCTCAGGAGCGTATGGCTGTTGTGGTAGATCCGAAAGATGTGGCGGAATTTATGAAATACGCCAATGAGGAAAATCTGGAAGCCGTAGAGGTGGCAGTTGTTAAGGAAGATCCGAGACTGACCCTCAAATGGAGAGGAAAAACAATTGTTGACCTGTCCAGAGCATTTCTCGATACAAACGGAGCGCATCAGGAGACTTCGGTTTCTGTGGATATGCCGAAGAAAGAAGAGAATTTCTTTGTAAAACCGGAGGTAAAAGATGTCCGTGCAAAGTGGCTTGATACATTGGCTGATCTGAATGTCTGCTCACAAAAAGGTCTTGTGGAGATGTTTGACGGTTCCATCGGCGCAGGATCTGTATTTATGCCTTACGGCGGAAAATATCAGACCGGCGAAGTTCAGACGATGGTTGCAAAACTTCCGGTATTGAAAGGCAAATGTGATACCGTAACTATGATGAGCTACGGATTTGATCCGTATCTGTCCAGCTGGAGCCCGTATCATGGCGCGATTTATGCGGTTGTGGATTCTGTGGCAAAAGTAGTGGCTGCCGGCGGAGATTATAAGAAGATCCGTTTTACCTTCCAGGAGTATTTCCGCAGAATGACAGAAGATCCGAAGAGATGGAGTCAGCCTTTTGCAGCTTTGCTTGGCGCTTATGACGCGCAGATCGGATTCGGTCTTCCGTCCATCGGAGGAAAGGACAGTATGTCCGGTACATTCAATGATATTGATGTTCCGCCGACACTGGTTTCCTTTGCGGTAGATGTGGCAAAAGAGGGAGATATTATTTCACCGGAATTCAAGAAGGCAGGTAGCAAGATTGTAAAATTCATTACACAGAGAGATGAGTATGATAAACCGGTTTATAGTCAGATCATGGATCTTTATGAGACGATTCATACCCTGATCCAAAAGAAAGTTATTCTTTCCGCTTATGCGCTGGAGGCAAAAGGTGTTGTTCCGGCGGTATCCAAGATGGCGTTCGGTAACGGATTCGGCGTTGCAATCGCATCGGAAGTACAGGCACAGGATCTGTTTGCACCGGAATTCGGCAACATCGTGGCGGAAGTTCCTGCAGAGCTTTTCGGCGAAGTGGAGAAGGCAATGGCCGATCGAAAGGACTTCTGTCAGGTGATCGGTGAGGTTACAAATGATTCCGCTTTCACATATGGTGAGGTATCGATCTCAATGGAAGAAGCCATGAAGGCATGGACGAAAACTCTGGAGAAAGTATTCCCGACCAGAGCAACACAAAACAAAGAGGCAGTCAATACCCCGCTCTACGATACGAAAGAGGTATATGTCTGCAAACATAAAACAGCGAAGCCGACCGTATTTATTCCGGTATTTCCGGGAACGAATTGCGAATTCGATTCGGCAGCGGCATTTAAACGCGCAGGTGCTGATGTGATCGTCAAGGTATTTAAAAATCTGACACCGGAAGATATCAGAGATTCTGTGCGGATTTTTGAGGAAAGTATCGCAAAGTCACAGATCATCATGTTCCCGGGCGGTTTCTCAGCCGGTGACGAACCGGATGGATCCGCAAAATTCTTTGCCACGGCATTTCAGAATGAGAAAATCAAAGAGAGCGTTCATAAATTGTTAAATGAGCGGGACGGTCTGGCATTGGGTATCTGCAACGGTTTTCAGGCACTGATCAAACTGGGGCTGGTGCCTAACGGCGAAATTACCGGTCAGAAGGCGGATTCTCCGACCTTGACCTTCAATACCATCAACCGTCACATATCCAAGATGGTTTATACAAAAGTAGTTACAAATAAGTCCCCTTGGCTTATGGAGGCAAAACTTGGCGGAACTTATGTGACACCGGCTTCTCATGGCGAGGGCAGATTCGTCGCAAACGAAGAATGGATCAAAAAACTTTTTGAAAACGGGCAGGTTGCCACACAATATGTAGATCTTGACGGCAATGCGACCATGGATGAGGAATGGAATGTCAACGGTTCTTACGCAGCCATCGAGGGAATCACAAGTCCGGACGGCAGATGCCTTGGCAAGATGGCTCATGTGGAACGTATCGGAAGTTCTGTAGCCATGAATATTTATGGCGAACAGGATATGAAGATCTTTGAATCCGGCGTGAAATATTTCAGTTAGGAAACGATTCCAAAGATGAGAGAGGGAGGTCGTAGATGAAAAAAGATACTTTGTACAATCTGATGAACTGGGCGGATATCGAAGGGATTCAATATGCCGATCTGAGCTGTCCGAGATGTACGCTCGGACCTTGTGAGATAAAGGGAAAAACATTGATCCAGGTCTATGTACCCGATGCAGTCAGCGTTTCCGTCCGTTACGAGAACGGCAAAAAAATGTATGATATGGAAAAAATGGATGAGAATTTTTTCGCAATCCTCATTCCGGGAAAACCCAAAAGTGTATATCGGGTGATCGCCGAGTATGAGGATGGAACGACGGAATCTTATTATGATCCGTATCAATTTGACAATGTGCTGCCGCTGGAGGAACTGGAGAAGTTCAATGCCGGAGTCAATGAGGAAGTATACCGCTATCTGGGCGCTCATGTAAGAACCATTGACGGAGTGGAAGGAACCGCTTTCGGCGTATGGGCGCCTTTTGCGGAAAGAGTCAGCGTTGTGGGCGATTTTAATCATTGGGATGGCAGACGTCATATGATGAATAAGATCGACGACACCGGCGTGTTTGAATTGTTCATTCCGGGAGTACAGGCAGGGGAATTGTATAAATACGAGATTCTGCAATATGGCGGAAATGTTGTATTGAAAGCAGACCCTTATGCTTTTGCGGCACAGAAGCGACCGGATAATGCTTCTGTGGTCGCGGATATCGGATCTTTCTCATGGAATGATGAAAAGTGGCTGAAGAAAAGAGAAAAACAGGATCTGTCGCAGATGCCGCTGTCAATCTATGAAGTGCATCTGGGGTCATGGAAGAAACCGGTCATCGAGGGTATGGAGCAGATGGAATGTTTCTACAATTACAGGGAACTGGCTCCGATGCTCGCCGCTTATGTGCAGGATATGCATTATACCCATATCGAACTGATGCCTGTGATGGAACATCCTTTTGACGGTTCCTGGGGATATCAGGTGACAGGATATTATGCGCCGACAGCCCGTTACGGGACGCCGGAGGATTTCGCATATTTTATGAATTATATGCATGAAAAAGGGATCGGAGTGATTCTTGACTGGGTTCCGGCTCATTTTCCGAAAGATGAATTCGGACTTGCAAAATTCGACGGTACCTGCCTGTACGAGCATCAGGATCCGAGACAGGGGGAGCACCCGCATTGGGGAACGTTGATTTATAATTACGCCCGCCCCGAAGTGCAGAATTTCCTGACGGCGAATGCGTTGTTCTGGGCAGAGCAATACCACGCCGACGGAATCCGGATGGATGCGGTGGCATCGATGCTGTATCTTGATTACGGAAAAAATGACGGTGAGTGGATCGCCAATATGTATGGCGGAAATGAAAATCTGGACGCTGTGGATTTCTTAAAACAGCTCAGCAAAACATTCAAAAAGCGCACAAGGGGATCGTTGCTGATCGCCGAGGAATCCACGGCATGGCCTTTTGTGACCGGAGATCCTGACAAAGACGGTCTCGGTTTTGACTTAAAGTGGAATATGGGCTGGATGAATGACTTTACCAGTTATATGCAATGCGATCCGTATTTTAGGAAAAATAATTATCATCTGCTGACATTCAGCATGATCTACGCATACAGCGAGAATTTTGTACTGGTATTATCACATGATGAGGTGGTTCATGGAAAAGGCTCTATGATAGAAAAAATGCCGGGAACCAGTGATGATATCCGGTTTGCGAATTTAAGAGCCGCTTATTGCTTTATGTTTATGCACCCGGGAAAGAAATTATTGTTTATGGGACAGGATTTCGCGCAATACCGGGAGTGGAGCGAAGAACGGGCTCTGGACTGGGAGAGTCTGGATACGGAAAAGCATGTTCATACACAGGACTTTGTGCGGGAATTGAATAAAATTTATGTAAATGAGCCTGCGCTGTACGAACTGGACGAAAGTCCGGACGGATTTGAGTGGATCAATAATACCACCAACGAAACCAGTATCTGCGCGTTTATCCGGAAGGGCAAAAAAACGGAGGATACGTTGCTGGTATTTTGCAATTTTGATACGGTACCTCATGCTTCTTATAAGTTTGGCGTTCCGTTTCCGGGTAAATATAAGGAGATCTTAAACAGCGACAATGACCTCTACGGCGGATATGGCATGGTAAATACCAGAATCCTGACGGCTGCGGAAGATGAATGTGACGGAAGAGAATATTCCATTCATATCAAGATGGGACCGGTTTCTGTTTCCGTATGGAAGCCGGAAGGTCCGATTGAGGCGGTAAAGTCAAAGAAACCGGAAAAACCGGAGCAGACAGAAGTGTTGCCGGAGAAAGAGGCAAAAGACAAGAAGAAATCCGAACATGCGGCAAAGAAGGTTTCTTAAGGAAACAGAAGAGAGGAGTCTGATATGAGTTTTTTAATCCGGCTGTTATCTGCGGAAACGGGGGCGGCAGATACCGTAACTGCCGTCTCGGAAACTGTGGCGGAAGATACTTCGGCGATAGAGACTACCCTGCAGGAGGAAACAACTGCAGATCTTTCACTGGAAAGTGTAAATGCCGAGATTTCGGATAATCTGAATGAAGCGGTGGAAAATGCAAATCAACTGGTACAGACGCTGCAGGGATATATTCCCAAGATCATTGCTTTCGGGATTAATCTCCTGATCGCGCTGGCGCTCTTTTTTATCGGAAAACTTGTGATCCGGCTGTTGATGAAGATTGTCAATAAATTTATGCAGCGCTCAAAGATTGAACTTAGCGTACAGAAGTTTTTAGATTCCCTGATTCAGGCGTTGCTATATTTTGTGCTTTTGATCATTATCTGTAATCAGATCGGGATCCAGACAACATCCTTTATCGCTTTGCTCAGTACCGCAGGTCTTACCATCGGTCTGGCATTGCAGGGCAGTTTTTCAAACTTTGCCGGCGGCGTTTTGATTCTTTTATTAAAGCCTTTCCGGGTTGGGGATTATATTATAGACGGATCCAGCGGAAAAGAGGGTACGGTTAATAAAATCGATCTGTTCTACACGGTGATCGTTACCGTGGACAATAAAATGATCACGATTCCCAACGGCTCTTTGTCAAATTCCCATGTGACAAATGCGTCGGCTTTTGATACCAGAAGGATCGATCTGAGAGTGGGGATCAATTATGACAATAACGTGGAACAGGCAAAAAACGTATTAAGAAAGATGGCGGAGACAGATCCAGCCCGCTTAAAAGAAAAAAAAGTAGAGGTTTATGTTGCCGATCTGGCTGCCAGTGAAGTGACCATGGAGCTGCGGGTCTGGGTGGCAACGAAGGATTATTGGGATGCATATTTCCGGTTAAAAGAGAATATGAAGCGGGAACTTGATAAGGCCGGAATTGAGATTCCTTACAATCAGTTGGATGTGCATATCAAAGAAGGACAGGTTTCTGTACATTAACGAGATACAAAATGCATTGAGACCGGGAGTTGTACCCGTTTGACAATGAGGGGATTATGCGGTACACTTTAAGTATGTTGTAACTAACAGAAAGGGGCATATTTCAATAATAAAACAGAAACAGGAGGATATCATGTTTGATTTGAAGGGAAGAGTGGCGGTTGTCACAGGTGCATCATCAGGACTCGGCGTTCAGATGGCAAAAGGTCTGGCACAGCAGGGAGCTGATCTTGCAATTCTTGCGAGAAGAGCGGAGCGTCTGGAGGAAGTAAAAAAAGAGATCGAGGCATTTGGCGTAAAGTGTCTTAGCGTTCCGTGTGACGTGACAGATGAGAAAAAGGTAGAGGCAGCGGCACAGAAAGTGAAAGAGGAATACGGTAAAGTTGATATTCTGATTAACAATGCCGGTGCAGGCGCAACCATTCCGATTGAGAATACGACACTTGAGGACTGGAATAAAGATCTTGATGTGGATCTAACCGGCGTCTTCCTTATGACCAGAGAATTTGGCAAGTTGATGATCGAGAAGAAATACGGAAGAATCATCAATATCGCTTCCATGTACGGGCTTGTGGGCAATACGGCGCTTCCGTCTGCAGCATATCATGCGGCAAAAGGCGCGGTTGTTAATTTTACAAGGGCAACGGCAGCGGAGTGGGCAAAATACGGCATTAATTGCAATTGTATCTGCCCGGGATATTTTGCTACGGAACTGACAGAGGAAACGTTGAGCACGGAGTCTTTTCAGGCATATATGAAGGCAACGGTACCTCTCGGAAGATATGGAAACGGCGGGGAGATTGCACCTGCTGCAGTATTTCTGGCGTCTGAGGAGGCATCCTATGTTACCGGAGCAATCCTTCCGGTAGACGGGGGTTATACTTGCGTCTAAAATCCCCTTGACTTTCCCGGAAAAGTATAGTATAGTATGAACTGTTTGAGCTGACACTCGGTTTTTGGACACTCCGACCGGGGCTGACGTGTTAAGCGATTCATAAAGAATTAAAATTAAAATTAAAATGGAGGATTTTTATCATGATTTCAAAGGAAAAGAAAACAGAACTGATCAAGGCTTATGGAAGAACAGAGGGTGATACAGGATCACCGGAAGTTCAGATCGCAATTCTCACAGAGAGAATCAACGAGCTTACAGAGCATTTGAAAGTAAATCAGAAAGATCATCATTCCAGACGCGGTATGTATAAGATGATCGGTAAGAGAAGAGGTTTACTTGATTACTTGAAGAAAAATGACTTGGAAGGCTATCGTTCACTGATTGAGAGATTGGGTATCAGAAAGTAATAATTTCAGGGTGCAGGTCCTGAGCGGGAATAGACAAGGCTTTCGCCTTGTCTATTCTTAATACATGATATCGTTGAAAAAAAGATTGGCAGGTAAGAAGAATGGAAAAGAATTATAAGAGTTTTAGTATGGAACTGGCAGGCAGAACTCTGACTGTCGATGTGGGACGTGTTGCCAAACAGGCAAACGGTGCCGCATTTATGCATTATGGCGATACAGTTGTGCTTTCCACAGCGACAGCATCTGAGAAACCGAGAGACGGGATTGATTTCTTCCCGTTAAGTGTGGAATATGAGGAAAAGATGTACTCGGTAGGCAAGATTCCGGGTGGTTTCAATAAAAGAGAAGGGAAAGCGTCGGAAAATGCGATCCTGACATCCCGTGTTATTGATCGTCCGATGAGACCGCTTTTTCCGAAAGATTACAGAAATGATGTCACATTGAATAACATGGTTATGTCCGTGGATCCGGAATGTGCGCCGGAACTGACTGCTATGCTGGGTTCTGCCATTGCAGTGGCGATTTCCGATATTCCTTTTGACGGACCTTGTGCGACAACACAGGTGGGAATGATCAACGGAGAATTTGTGATCAATCCTTCCGCAGCACAGACGGCAGTTTCAGATTTGAAATTGACAGTAGCTTCCACGAGAGAAAAAGTGATCATGATCGAGGCCGGTGCAAATGAGATTCCGGAAGAGAAGATGATCGAGGCAATTTATCAGGCAGATGAAGTAAATAAGAAAATTATCGCATTTATCGATACGATCGTTGCCGAGTGCGGTAAGCCGAAGCATGAATATACCAGCTGCGCGATTCCGGATGAACTGTTTGCGGCAATTAAGGAAATTGTTCCGCCGGCAGAGATGGAAGTAGTCATGTTTGCTGAGGACAAGCAGGTTCGCGAAGATCGGATCAGAAGCCTCAAAGACAAGCTTGCGGAGAGCTTTGCAGACAAAGAGGAATGGCTTGCATTAATTGACGAAGCAGTATATCAATATGAGAAAAAGACAGTCCGCAAGATGATTTTAAAAGATCATAAGAGACCGGACGGCAGAGAGATCACACAGATCCGTCCGCTGGCTGCAGAAGTTGATATCATTCCGCGTGTACACGGTTCTGCGATGTTTACCAGAGGACAGACACAGATCTGCAATGTCTGCACATTGGCACCGCTTTCCGAGGCACAGAAACTGGACGGATTAAATGAGAACGAGACATCCAAGAGATATATGCATCATTATAATTTCCCGTCTTATTCCGTAGGCGAGACAAAAGTATCCAGAGGACCGGGACGCCGTGAGATCGGACATGGAGCTCTTGCAGAGAGAGCTTTGCTTCCGGTATTGCCGAGTGAGAAAGAATTCCCTTATGCGATCCGTACCGTATCTGAAACTTTCGAGTCCAACGGTTCCACATCAATGGCTTCCACCTGTGCATCCTGCATGTCCCTGATGGCGGCAGGTGTTCCGATCAGGAAGATGGTGGCAGGAATTTCCTGCGGACTTGTTACAGGCGAAACAGATGATGATTATGTATTATTGACGGATATCCAGGGATTGGAAGACTTCTTTGGAGATATGGACTTTAAGGTAACCGGTACCGATGCGGGTATCACAGCAATCCAGATGGATATCAAGATTCACGGCCTGACACGTTCCATTGTAGAGGGCGCCATCGCAAGATGCCGTGAGGCGAGAATGTTTATCATGGAGAATTGCATGAAACCGGCAATCGCAGCGCCGAGACCGGAAGTTGCTCCTCTTGCTCCGAAGATCAAGCAGTTGAAGATCGATCCTGCAAAGATCGGTGATGTGGTAGGACAGAAAGGCAAGACGATCAATGCGATTATTGAGCAGACCGGCGTCAAAATCGATATCACCGATGACGGTGCCGTATCTGTATGCGGTATTGACAAGGATAAGATTGATGAGGCAATCCGCCTGATTGAAATTATTGTGACCGATTTTGAAGAGGGACAGATCTTTGAAGGAAAAGTCATCAGTATCAAAGAATTCGGTGCATTCCTTGAATTTGCTCCGGGAAAAGAGGGCATGGTTCATATATCCAAGATTTCCAGGGATAGAATCAACAGAGTTGAGGATGTGCTTACGCTTGGCGATGTCGTCAAGGTCGTATGCCTCGGAAAAGATAAGATGGGAAGAATCAGCTTCAGCATGAAAGATGTAAAATAAAACAGTATAGAAAAGAGAAAAACACATGGCGGATCGGTAAGATCTTTCATGTGTTTTTTTGTAGCAGCAGGGCATCAGTGCCAGCTGTGCTTGCACAAGCCGGCATTAGATGCCCGCAAGAACAGCGAGAGGCTGTGCTTCAAGCTGTTCGCAGGCGCGAAAAACGAGTAGGAGGGAGATGAAAAAGTTAGACAAAACTAACTAAAACCCTGTAAAATAGGCACTTTTGGGACTTGCAAAAACCGTCGTATTATGGTATAATGCTAAGAGATTGTTAATTAATTGTCAAACAACAAAATATTCAATTTACGAAAGGAGTTCTATTATGGCAAGTAAAATTACCGTTATAGGCGCAGGCAGTGTAGGCGCAACAATCGCTTACACACTCTCTATGGAAGCATTTGCTTCTGAAATCGTCATCATTGACATTAACAAGGATAAGGTTGATGGGGAGGCGATGGATATCGTTCAGGGTACTGCATTCCGTGATCCGATCAATGTATTTTCCGGAGATTATGCAGATGCGAAAGATTCTGATATCGTTATTATTACATCAGGAGTGCCGAGAAAACCGGGACAAACCAGAATCGAGCTTGCTCAGACGAATGTAAACATTATCAAAGACATTGCCCCGAAGATCGCGCCGGTAGCTCCGAATGCGATTTATATCGTGGTTGCCAATCCGGTGGACGTTATGACTTATGCGTTCTTAAAGGTTTCCGGACTGGAGGAGAGACAGGTAATCGGATCCGGAACGTTGCTTGACACTACAAGACTTCGTTACGGTATTTCCAACCATTTCCAGATCGCTCAGAAGAATATTCATGCTTATGTATTCGGCGAGCATGGTGACAGCTCTTTTGTGCCATGGTCATGTGCCAGCGTGGCAGGTGTTCCGATGCATGAATACACAAGGATCGCAAACAGCTACGGACAGAATCTGGATGAGTTCAACGAGGGACTCCTGGAAGAATATGTACATAAATCAGGCGGTGAGATCATCAAGAGAAAGGGCGCTACATTCTACGGCGTATCTATGGCAGTGGTAAATCTTTGCAGTATGATCCTTGCGGCATACGAATCCATGGTAACGGTATCGACCATGATGCATGGTGAGTATGGCGTGGAAGATGTCTGTACAAGTTGCCTTACGATCGTAGGACCGAATGGTGTCAAGGGCAAAGTGGAAGTAAAACTGACCGAGGAGGAAGTGGAAAAATTCCGCAAGAGCTCGGATGCGTTAAAAGAGGTAATTTCGCAGCTTGAAATTTAAAAACTATTATTAATAGGAGGTTGAGATGGAGTATCGTATCGAGAAGGATTCCATGGGCGAAATGCAGGTGCCTGCGGACAAATACTGGGCAGCTCAGACCCAGAGAAGTTTTCAGAATTTTAAGATTGGCGGCGAGAGAATGCCGGCAGAGATCATCCATGCATTTGGTATATTGAAGAAAGGTGCTGCCATTGCGAATTGCAATCTCGGCAAATTGGATGAAAAGAGAAAAGATGTGATCTGCAAAGCTGCCGATGAAGTGATCGACGGAACATTGGCGGATCATTTCCCATTGGTTGTATGGCAGACGGGAAGCGGCACTCAGTCAAACATGAATACAAATGAGGTCATTGCAAACAGAGGAAATGAGATTGCAGGCGAGAAACTGCTTCATCCGAATGACCACATTAATATGTCGCAGAGCTCCAACGATACATTTCCGACAGCACTTCATATTGCTGCCGCTATGAGTATTGAGGATAAGCTGTTTCCGGCTATGGATAAACTGATCGCCACATTCAAAAGATTGGAAGCGGAGAATGACGACGTGGTAAAGAGCGGAAGAACACATCTTCAGGATGCGGTTCCGATCAAATTCTCCCAGGAGATCAGCGGCTGGCGCAATATGATCGAAAAGACGAAGGTTATGCTTGAGGCATCCCTTCCGGGACTTAAGGAACTGGCTCTGGGCGGAACTGCCGTTGGAACCGGACTTAATGCGCCGAAGAATTTCGGACCGGAAGTTGCGAAGGTGATCAGCGAATTGACCGGCAAAGAATTTGTCACTGCAGAGAATAAATTTCATGCATTGACAGCGAAAGATGATATTACATTTGCCCATGGCGCGTTAAAAGCGCTTGCGGCGGATTTGATGAAGATCGCGAATGACGTCAGATGGCTTGCCAGCGGTCCGAGATGCGGAATCGGTGAGATCACCATTCCGGAGAATGAGCCGGGAAGTTCCATCATGCCGGGCAAGGTAAATCCTACCCAGTGTGAGTCCATGACGATGGTTGCCGTTCAGGTTATTGCAAATGATACCGCTGTAGGTATGGCGGCAAGTCAGGGCAATTTTGAATTGAATGTATTCATGCCGGTGATCGCATATAACTTCCTTCAGTCAGTCAGACTGCTGGCAGACGGAATCATATCATTCCATGACAATTGCGTTGTGGGTATTCAGGCAAAGAGGGATAAGATGAGCCATAACCTGCACAATTCATTGATGCTTGTTACGGCATTGAATCCTTACATCGGATATGATAATGCGGCAAAGACAGCAAAGAAAGCCTTTAAGGAGAATATTTCCCTTAAGGAAGCCTGCGTAGCGCTGGGATTCCTTACAGAGGAAAAGTTTGATGAAGTATTCCATCCGGAACAAATGGTATAAGTATGGAGGAAAACATGAAATATAGTTATTATCCTGGATGTACGCTTAAGACAAAAGCGAAGGAATTGAATAATTACGCCATCCGTTCTGCAGCGGCATTGGGAATCGAGATGGAAGAGGTTGAGAACTGGCAATGTTGCGGCGGCGTTTACACTGCCTCGACAGATGAGATCGCCACGAAGCTCTCCTCAGTACGCGCTCTTGCGCAGGCAAGGGATAAGGGACAGGATCTTCTGACCCTTTGTTCCGCCTGTCATAATGTGATCAAGAGAACAAACAATGAAATTTTGAACAATGAAGATTTTTCCATGAAAGTAAATAATTACATGGGAAGCGATATGCAATATCACGGTGAGACAAAGGTAGTGCATTATCTGGAAATGTTAAGGGATGTTGTGGGCTTTGATACATTAAAGAGCAAAGTCGTAAATCCTTTAAAGAACAAGAAGATTGCTGCTTATTACGGTTGTCTGCTGTTAAGACCGGGTGAGGTCATGGCTATGGATGATCCGGAAAATCCACAGATTATGGAGGATTTTATCAAGGCAATCGGTGCAACTCCGGTGATCTTTGCCCAGAGAAATGAGTGCTGCGGAGGTTATCAGACGTTGAATGACAAATCCATTGCACAGAGCAGAAGCGAAAAAGTAGTGTCCTCTGCGGTAAAACAGGGTGCGGATTGTATCATCACCGCCTGTCCATTGTGCCGCTACAATCTTGAGGCTAACGCCGTGACGGAACTTCCGGTGATCTATTTTACAGAATTACTTGCGCAGGCCTTAGGCGTAAAGGAGGTGCAGTAGTATGTTGAACACAAAGATTTCCAAAGAAGATCTGGAACGGATCAGCGGCGTCAATACCAGAAAATGTATGAAGTGCGGAAAATGCTCCGCAACCTGTCCGAATTTTGATGCTATGGACTATCATCCGCATCAGTTTATCGATATGGTTGATAAGGGAAATATCGCGCCGTTACTGGAATCGAAGGCAATCTGGACCTGCTTAAGCTGTATGGCATGTCTTCAGAGATGTCCGAGAAGCGTGGAGCCTGCAAAATTGATCGAGGCAGTCAGACTTGCAGTTGTCCGTCAGCAGGGAGAAAACCGTCTGGCAGCGGAAGATATTCCGGAATTACTGGATGAAGATCTTCCACAGCAGGCAATTGTCAGCGCGTTCCGTAAATACAAGAAATAATAATTTTTTAATAAGAAAGCAGAGTGAAAAAAATGCAGAGAATTGGAGTATTTGTATGTTGGTGCGGTACAAACATTGCCGCTACCGTAGATGTTGCAAAAGTAGCCGAGACATTAAAGAGTGAACCCGGCGTTGTATTTGCAACGGACTATCAGTACATGTGTTCTGCAAGCGGACAGGAGATCATTAAGAATGCCATCAAAGAACATAATCTGACAGGCGTCGTGATCTGCTCCTGCTCCCCGAGAATGCATGAAGCCACGTTTCGGAAGACGGTTCAGGCTGCCGGCATAAATCCATATATGCTTGAAATTGCGAATATTCGTGAGCAATGTTCATGGATCCATAAAGATAAAGAGGAAGCCACTGAAAAAGCCATTATTCTCGGACGTGCCGCAATTGCGAAAGTACATCTGAATGCACCTTTGACATCCATGGAAAGCCCTGTTGTAAAGCGGGCGCTTGTGATCGGCGGAGGAATCGCGGGAATTCAGACAGCGCTGGATATTGCAGATGCGGGCTTTGAAGTAGATATCGTAGAGAAACAGCCTACCATCGGCGGTAAGATGGCACAGCTTGACAAGACATTCCCGACACTGGACTGTGCGGCATGTATCCTGACGCCGAAGATGGTGGATGCAGGTTCCAATGATAAAGTAAACCTGTACACCTACTGTGAAGTAGATAAAGTTGAGGGATTTGTGGGTAACTTTAAAGTAACCATCAAGCAGAAACCTCGTTATGTAGACGCCACAAAGTGTACCGGATGCGGTGAATGTACCACCAAGTGTCCGTCCAGAAAGAATCCGAACGAATTCAATATGGGCTTTGACAACAGAGGTGCCGTTTATATTCCGTTTGCGCAGGCAGTTCCGAAGGTTGCAACCATTGATCCGGATGACTGTATCTACATGAAGACCGGAAAATGCGGTCTTTGCGCAAAAGTCTGTACGGCAGGCGCAATTAATTACGAGCAGAAAGAAGAATTTATCACAAAAGAGTACGGTGCGATCGTAGTGGCAACCGGCTACAATCAGATCAAACCGACGGAATTTGAAGAATACGGTTATAATAATTATAAAGATGTTGTGACATCACTGGAATTTGAGCGTCTGATGAACGCCGCAGGTCCTACGGGAGGTCATCTGCTTCGTCCGTCCAACGGAAAGGAACCGAAAAAGATCGTATTTGTACAGTGCGTAGGTTCCAGAGGACAGTCTTGCAGGGATAAATCCTATTGTTCCAAGATTTGCTGTATGTATACGGCAAAACATGCGATGCTTGTAAAAGACCATTATCCGGATGTGGATGTGACGGTATTTTATATTGATGTCCGTACCCCGGGTAAGAATTTTGATGAATTCTACCGCAGGGCAGTGGAGGAATTCGGCGTACATTACATCAAGGGTATGGTAGGTAAAGTAGAAGAGGAAGACGGCGTATTGAAAGTACAGGCTTCCGATCTTCTTGCAAATGCACAGATCCATATGGATGCGGATATGGTGGTTCTCGCAGCGGCGATCGAGCCGGATAAATCTGCAAGACCGCTTGCAACGATGCTTACCGCAAGTATGGATACCAACGACTTCTTTACGGAGGCGCATGCAAAACTTCGTCCGGTAGAGAGCCCGACGGCAGGTATTTTCCTGTCAGGAACCTGTCAGGGACCGAAAGATATTCCGGAAACTGTATCCCAGGCAAGTGCCTGCGCGGCAAAAGTAATCGGATTGCTTGCAAAAGACCATCTGCTGTGTAATCCATGCGTTGCTCATTCCAATGAGACACTTTGTAACGGATGTTCCACCTGTGCAAATGTCTGCCCTTACGGAGCTATTACATACGAAGATCGTCTGGTTATGGATAAGGGCGTCCGTGAGACGAGAAGAATTGCAGTTGTAAATGAAGCCGTATGTCAGGGCTGTGGCGCTTGTACCGTAACATGTCCGTCAGGCGCTATGGATCTTAAGGGCTTCGCAAACAGACAGATTATGGCGGAGGTAGATGCGATATGCAGGTAGAAGAAAAGAAAGAATTTACTCCATTGATTGTGGCGTTTTGCTGCAATTGGTGTTCTTATGCGGGAGCTGACCTTGCCGGAAGCAATCGTCTGAATTATCCTGCAAATGTTAAGATTATTCGCGTTCCATGTTCCTGTCGTGTGAATCCGCTCTTTATCTTAAGAGCCTTCCAGCGCGGCGCTGACGGCGTGATCATGTGCGGCTGCCATCCGGGTGACTGCCATTATACCACAGGAAATTATTACGCAAGAAGAAGAATGACCACGTTATTCTCTATGCTTGATTATCTCGGTATCGAGAAAGAGAGAACAAGAGTTGAGTGGGTATCCGCTGCTGAGGGCGTAAAATTTGCCGCAACGATGAAAGATTTTGCCGAGACGATCCAGAAGCTCGGAGAAAATAGAAAGTTGAGGGATCTGCGATGCGAGAAATAAGAGAATTGTTGGTAAATAAAATAAAAGAATTACTGGACAATGGAACCGTAGATCGCGTCATCGGATGGAAAGCCGGAGAGTTCTGCTACGATGTAACTCCTGCGATCTTTACGAAAGATGACAGCTTTGACGATTTCCTGTTTAATGGATTTTGCGGTGCCAACCAGAGCAAATATCTGATCGAAGAGACAAAGGCTCCGGGCAGAGATGAGCCGGAGAAAGGAAAGATCCTTGTATTGTTGAAGCCTTGTGATTCCTACAGCTTTAACCAGCTGATCAAAGAACACAGAATAGACAGAGAAAAAGTCTATGCTCTGGGTGTTCCGTCCAAGGGAATGCTGGATGTCAATAAGTTAAGAAATATGGGAATCAACGGTATCTTGGGAATCGAAGAAGACGGTGACATGGTCAAGGTAAAGACCCTCTACGGGGATAAAGAAGTGGCAAGAAAAGATCTGATTCTTGACAGATGCCGCTGCTGCAAGGGCAGTAAACATGTGGCATATGATGAACTTTTGATTCCGGAAGCCGAAGAGTGGGAGAAAGATACCACAGACCGCTTCGCGGAAGTGGAAAAGTTAGAGCAGATGTCTGCCGAAGAACGCTTTGATTTCTGGCGTTCCCAGTTATCCAAATGTATCCGCTGTAACGCCTGCAGAAATGTATGTCCTGCCTGCTCCTGCCGTACCTGTGTATTTGACAATGCCAATTCCGGCGTCGCTGCAAAGGTGAATGCAGATGATTTCGAGGAAAATATGTTCCATATCATCCGGGCATGGCATGTAGCCGGACGTTGTACCGATTGCGGTGAATGCAGCAGAGTATGTCCTCAGAATATTCCGTTACACCTGTTGAATCGTAAATTCATCAAGGATATGAATGAATTATACGGAGATTTCCAGGCCGGTGATGATACGGAGACAAAGGGACCGTTGACGGCATTCACAAAAACTGATGCTGAGCCAAGCATTGTATATTCGAGAGGCGGTGACAAATAATGTATAAGATTTCCATGGATCAGATTGATCAGTTATATAAAGCAATTGCAGAATTTGATGCATTATATCTTCCAATCGAAAAAGGCGGCGAGGTAGAATTTTATCCTTACGAGGAGGATGCAAAAGTCAGACTGGATGTCCTTCATACTGTAAAATCCGCAAAAGATGCATTTCTTCCTACAACGGAAAACATGATGAAGTTCAAAGTAGAGGGAAAGAAGATCGAAGTGGAAGAAGTAGACAGAGTGAATCAGGAATTTGTGGTATTCGGCGTGAGAGCCTGCGATGCCAGAAGTTTTTCCATCCTTGACAAAGTCTATCTGTCGGATCCGGTAGATACGTACTATGAGGCAAGAAGAAAATGCGGCGTGATCGTCGCCACTGCCTGTAGCAGACCGGAAGAAACCTGTTTTTGTATGAAATTTGATATCGATGCCACCGAGCCGGAAGGCGATGTTGTGACATGGATCGAGGATGGTGTTCTCTACTGGGAGGCAAAGACAGAAAAAGGAACGGCATTGACAGAAAAGGTAGCTTCTCTGTTGGAGGAATGTGATACGGCAGCAGTTGATCGTCAAAAGGCGGCAACAAAAGAAATCATCGACAGGCTTCCGTTAAACAGCATGGATATGGAATACTTAAAGGGTGCCGACATGATGACACTGTTTAAGAGCGAGAAATGGGAGGGATTATACAAATCCTGTCTCGGCTGCGGAACCTGTACCTTCGTATGTCCGACCTGTCAATGTTATGATATCAGGGATTTTGACACCGGTCACGGCATTGTCCGTTCCAGATGCTGGGATTCCTGCATGTACAGAGATTTTACAATGATGGCACATGGAACAAACCGGAAAACACAATTAGAGCGTTTCCGTCAGAGATTCATGCATAAATTATCATATTTCCCGATCAATAATGACGGAGAATTCGGATGCGTGGGCTGCGGAAGATGTATCAGCAAATGTCCGATTTCCATGAATATTACAAAAGTAATCAAAACATTGGGAGGTGACAATTAATGAGCGAAGTATTAGTCCCTGTACTGGGAGTAGTGACGGATATCAGACAGGATACTCCCGATGTAAAAACCTTCCGTGTTGTGACACCGGACGGAAAGAAAGCCTTTGACCATATGCCCGGACAATGCGCGATGCTTTCCATTCCGGGAGTAGGTGAGGCGATGTTTTCTATCACTTCCTCTCCGACCAATACGGAATATATGGAATTTTCAATTAAAAAATGCGGCTGCGTCACGGAGTGGCTGCATCAGATGGAAACAGGCCAGATGGTTACCATCAGAGGACCATACGGTCATCCGTTTCCTGTAGATACCGAGTTAAAAGGAAAAAATCTAATCTTTATCGCCGGCGGTATCGGACTTGCACCTCTTCGTTCCGTTATCAATTATTGTCGAGATAAGAGAGCGGATTACGGTACCATTGATATCGTCTACGGTTCCCGTTCGGCAGATGATCTGGTGGATTATCAGGAGATCATCAATGAGTGGTGCAATACAGAGGGCGTAAATGTGCACCTGACCATCGACAGAGAGCAGGAAGGCTGGGACGGTCATGTAGGATTTGTTCCGAATTATGTAAAAGAATTAAACTTGAATGTGGATTCTACCGTATTAATCTGCGGTCCTCCGATCATGATCAAGTTTACACTTGCAGGTTTGCAGGAACTTGGATTCAGCAAAGAGCAGGTATATACCACCTTAGAGCTTCGTATGAAGTGCGGCGTGGGCAAATGCGGCAGATGTAACGTTGGTTCCAAGTATGTATGCAAAGATGGACCGGTATTCCGTTTCGATCAGATCGATGAATTACCGGATGAATATTAAGAGATAGAGAGGATGGTTAATATCATGGCAGAAGAAATGGCTACAGTTTATTTATATGGTAAG
>CADBTR010000037.1 GCA_902797675.1 uncultured Lachnospiraceae bacterium | reverse complement strand
TGGCACGCGATTCACGTCTTCCAAAAGCCTCGCCGTAGCCCACTACGGCTGCGTTTTTGTCAGACGAGCCTCACGCACCATTCGGCGTCCTCTGTTCAAGTTATTTTCCAACAGTTCCTAAGTAATTGTGAAACATTTTTTTGCAATTACCTATATAACATAAATTAGAGAGGAATCAACACTGTGAATAATAAAATCAACGACCTTGTATGCATTATATTTGACGACATACCGTACAGCCCCGAAATTTCTCTGGCGCAGGAAAAAATCACAGCTGCCCTTAACATGGAGTACGAAAAACTATGCACAGAAAAATCCGGGGGCGAAGCGCTTGACGAGCTGCTTTTAAAATACGGAACTCTCACAAAGATGGCAGAACTTGCCGGATATACTCCAAAAGAAACGCAGAACTGGCGAAGTATGGGAGATGCCGCAGAACTTAAGCCCGTCAAAAAGATCATCCGAAAGCAGCGCAGGCGGGCATATCTCGCTTCTCTTTTTGCAATGTTTTCACTGGCAGAGTTTTTTTGGGTGATCTATCATGCAATAAATCGCAACAATGAATTCTTTTTTATGCTGACACTTTTTGCGGTGTATGCTCTTCTGACAACAACCTTTGTGCGCAAGATCATAAAGACGGAAAATGAGAGTAAGGATGTCAGATATGACAATGCAGCCTTTGAATATCTGCGTGCGCTTTCCGATCAATACATCAAGCGTCTTTTTCACTCCATCGTCCTGCTTATCGGAGTGGCATTTATTTTTACAGGTTTCTGCCTTAGCTTTTATTTATTTGGCAACTCAAAATCAGCAGAGCTTGGGGAAACTATTTTTTCCAATATCCTGATGATCGAGTTTCCCTTTTATCTGCTTGTAAAAAATATCATTATGCATCATATCATCAGGATCCGGATCAATTTGCCCGATAAAAAGAAAACAAAAATTCATGGCATTATCATCACCGCATTTTCGCTTACCTACTGGATTGCCGTTTTTTCATTCACCATCATAAATCGGGATCGTTTTGCTTATCCTGCAAATATATTTTTGACGGCAGGAATTATTTTTGTGATGATCATGATGATCTATAACTTTACCGCAAGGCGGACGATCACTTATAAAAATATTGTATTTAACCCGCACAGAGCAGTTCCTTTAATGATAGCGGCAATTGTCGCCGTTTCCTTTGTTCTTTTGCAAAAAGACACTTTTTACACCCAGCCTTATATAAACTCGGTGCCTGTTGTACCACACAATACCCACAAGATAGACTACAATGAAGAAACGGGAGTTTATACGATCACTTCCTCCACGGAAGATTTCAAGATCCTCCACCTTACCGATATCCATATCGGCGGCAGCCTTTATTCCTACACAAAGGATATGAAGGCGCTCAAAGCATGCTATGCCGAAATCGAACATACCCGCCCCGACCTTGTGATCGTAACGGACGATCTTTGTTTTCCTTTGGGCATCATGTCCATGTCGCTCAACAATGCCGCACCTGTTCAGCAATTTGCGGCATTTATGCGAAATACGGGAATTCCATGGGCTTTTACCTACGGCAATCACGATACGGAAAGTCTTGCATCTCTTGATAAGAAAGAACTAAATGATGTATACAAGTCTCTCTCCTATAAAACGTCAGGGACTTTACTCTACCCCTATGTCCAGCCGGATATTACAGGCAGAAACAATCAGCTGATAGAACTTAGAAACACGGATGGCAGTCTGAACACGGGGCTTTTCCTGATTGATTCCAATGCCTATACCGGCGAAGGGATCAATGTGTATGACTACATTCACGATGATCAGGTCGATTGGTACGCAAAGGAAGTAAAACGCATGAATGACGAGGCAGGTCGTACCGTCAACAGTTTCTGCTTCTTCCACATTCCCCTGCAGGAATACCGTACCGCCACCGAACTTTATAACGCGGGAAGCGACAAAGTGAAATACTTCTTTGGAGAAAATCCGGGCGATCACGGCGGCATCACAAACGATCTTGTCTGCTGTTCCGACTATCCAAGCAAACTGTTTGATACGGCTTTAAAACTCGGCAGCACAACGGGAATGTTCTGCGGTCACGATCATTACAACAACGCCTCGATTGAATACAAAGGCATTCGCCTGACTTATGGCATGAGTATTGATTACCTGGCAATGCCGGGCATTGAGCAGGAAACCAGCCAGCGGGGAGCCGAGCTTATAACCATCCATCCGGACAGCAGTTGGGACTTGGAGCAGATACCGCTGACGTCTATCACATAGTAAATGCATGAAATTAAAAAAATCAGCGGCTTGCTTAAGCCGCTGGTTTTCCGCTATTTGATCATGTATGTTGCCCTCTTAAATTGATTACAGCCTATGACAAACTTCTATGGATCAACCTTATCTCCAAGCTCGCTTGTCGTGATAAAATCCTTTGTAACATTTACCAGATACTGTTTTTTGTTTTTCTCAACAAGATAATACGCAGATGCATCATTTAAATAATCAGCGATCTGAAGAGTACCTGCACTAAATACAAATGTATCTATCAGCCATTCTTTTTTGCTCATCTTCTTTGTTCTTACCAACGGATAAATTGCATCCGCATCACTGAATTTTGCCAGCACAACTGCATCCTTTTTATCTCTGCAAGTTCCGCTCTTTTCATAATCATCGAGATTGATTGGCTCTTTTACCTCATGAAAACTGATTTTCTCATCTTCATCCAACAGATAATCCAGGCTGATATCAAGCAATTCAGCCATTGCCTTAAGATTATTTACATCCGGCATTCCTTTTCCTGTTTCCCATTTGGCAACTGCCGATCTTGAAACTGCTAATTTTTCTGCAAGCTGATCCTGTGATAATCCTGCCTCTTTTCTTGCTTCCTTTAATTTTTCTCCAAATGTCATAATGACTACCTCCTGACCATTCACCATAACGGCGTTTCTGTTTTACGTATTCATCATATAACACCAAGGCAGTAACACACAAGAAACTAAGTGTAACAGCGATGTTACTTTCCGTAACACCCGTTATCTCCGCTTCATCGTATACATATCCCGTTTAACAGAAAGATCATACTCTGTCTTCACGCCATCCGGTGATTCAATGGTCAGAACTGTGCTTCCTGCCAGTTTGAATTCCCCATGAATCATATAATCTTCAATAGATTCCATATAGATGATTTCAACGATGCCGTACCGCTCATCTGACAATGAAACCTGATATGTATCATCGAAAGGATGTTCTTCGCTATTTGACATTATTTCTGTGCTATATACCGGCGGATACAAAAGATTAACTGCCGTCAGGGCAATGACAGCTGCAATACTGATTGTCAGACCGGTCATCCTGATCTTATTATCTTCAAAGATTGCCAAAGGATAAAGAATCATCATAGCTACACAGAAAATACAAATCAATATATATTTCGGGCGATAGAATAAAAAATCTGAAAAATAGCCATAATAGGAATAAGCAGTCAACAGAATCATGGGAAAAAGAATCAGATACCCCCACCATTTACCCTTCTTCATATTATATCCTATATAACCCATAGGAATACAGCACACTGTCCAGATAAACCAATATTTGTAATAACCAAGCAGTCTCCAGCCAAGGTCACTGAACGGCACTTGTATTAAATAAACCAATGGCTGGCTTATCAGAAAAAAGATAAAACACTTTATCGCTGAATCGAAATTTGATTTGCTATTCATGATAATAATAATACCAAATAAAATCCATACCTCAAACGATACTGCTATAGTATGGAACGAAGTATATTGAAGTTCCGGGATTATTGCCGTTATAGCAGTATAAATACCTGCAATAACAGCTGCTATAATAAGCTTTTTCCATGTAAGATCAATACCTCCAAACAATTTTTTCATTTTTATTCCCCATCTTTCTGCGAAAGACACCGATGGGGTTATGAAACTGTACCCGCGATTCTTTCGCTATTTTGGTTTC
>CADBTR010000036.1 GCA_902797675.1 uncultured Lachnospiraceae bacterium | reverse complement strand
TTCAATGATCAGAATTCCGATCTCGTCCAGATGGATCTTTACTGTTTCTGCCCCTCTTACAACCAGATAGCCGATTTGATAATCAAGCTTTGCATTTTGCGAAATTACAACCGTTCGCCAACTCATACGGTCAACAGATCTACTTCTTTTTCATACAGACCTGTAACAGATTGATAAATCAGTTTTATTTCTTTCCTACCACAGATATTTTTGCTAATTTTCATCGTTCCTGCACTCTTTGTTTCTCCGATTTTAGTTAAATCTGCTCCACCACTATTATGTGATACTAATTGAATAACATTCAGTAGAAGATCTATCTGTTCCCGCAATTCCAACTTCTGAAATTTTTCACGTCCTGACTGCATTTTTTCCCCAATCGGATTCGGTCTTTTTCCATAGATTCCGGTACAGAATTTTTCCGTAAGCTTATCATATAGCTGCAGATTAGATTCCTTTGTTACATTCGGTACAATCACATTTTTTTCATTAACTGCATTAAGACATCTGACATAATAGGCCTCACCTGGTGTCATCTTCATCTGAACTGCATTACTAAACACTAATTGATTTGTTGCGCGTGTCATCAGATACAGATAAAATCCATTAACTTTGAGCAGTGAACTAATCTTTATTTTCGGAATTCTTACATCAGGGTCTACTAATCCCATTCCATTTTCTCTATCCTCACACCACTGTTCCATTTTTTCTTTTGTATCTAACTGATCTGCCATGTATAGCGGCATAGTTTCTATTGTTCTGACCCTTTTCTTTTTTAAGGTATGTTCTACCAAAAAGAAATACGCTCCGGTATAACTGGTAAATCCACCATATTTCTTGACATCTAATATTTTGTCTGATGATTTAACAGGGAGATAACCAACTCCGCCCTTCTCTGCTGCCATTTTAGCACTATAAATCGTAGCCTCCGCAAGTTTCCCTTTTCTGTCATAACTCATCTTTGTAACCAAAGGAGTATTCCTTTTCAACGTATTTTTCACGATATAAAGCGACTTCTCCTCTCCGGTTCTGTTCCATGCAACATATCCATTTCGCTCTACATTAAACCAGAATATCTTTTTCATATGATATTTTTCTATCTTCTCTTTTTTCTTCTCCTCTTCAGGTGTTTTATTTGCTTCTTCCTCTTCTTTTATCTTTTCCTTAATATATTTTTTAGGATCCTTGGTGAATTTCACATTATAAACATTCCCGACTACAATATTCAGATAAGCATCATGTGCGTGATGGAAATCGTTGACTAATCTGCACTTCATTAATTCCGGTGCTATTATTGTAGATGTTTCCGTTTCTTTATCATACTTTTCTGCGAATTGATGACGGAAAGCGCTTACATTGCCGGCTTTGGAATAAACTATTTCTGTCTGTCCTCTAAATGTTTCTTTCAGCAAATCTGCAATCGCTTTTGTTCCCTGTCTGGTTTCTACGATCTGACGGTTTACAAAGCCGGCGAGCTCATCTTCACTGAATTTTTCTGTCCTTGTCAATCTCTTATATTTTTCTGCTGTGATAAATTCTTCTTCCCTTAACATTTTCCATAACAGATAATTCTTTTTTTGCCAATCTCTGTTCAATGGATAATTATCGCTTTTGCGATTGTTATAATCACGTTTCACCAATACCATATTGTTGTTCAAACTATCATCAGATACCACACTCTGCGGATAAATATGGTCAATATCATAATCGTCTGTATACAGTGTTTCGTAATTTATAATCTCTCCGGAATACATACAGCGACCTTTTTGGGTATAGTATAAATATAATTTTTTGCTGCGAAGCTCCTGTTCACTATGAGAATTCAATGAAGCATATAATTCTTCGCACTCTTTCTTACAGTTCTCATATAATTCGAGCAACCTGTTTTTCCGACTCTTTTTTCTTTTATCCCCCTCCGTCTGTTCATGTTCTCTTGCCATCTCAATAAAAATCTTTTCCGGTGGGTATCCTATAACTTCATAGAGTTCTTTTAATACAAGAATCGTCTGCCATGTCATTCGTTTAACAGGTGCTGAAATGTACAGATTTTCCAAATCTTCATATTCAATTTCCGACAGTGTTTTTTCCACAACGTGGCACCTTTCTTCCACGAGTTCCCTATATGTAAAACGATCACTCAACAGTTCCGTCAGATTATAATTCTCGTCCCACATTCTATGTATTAATGATGTAATTTCCCCGGTGTCGCGATCTGCTCCCTCAAGATCTAGGAATTCTTTAGACAATCGCCCCCAATCTTTGAATTTATAACCTCTCACTCGTTTCAGCTGTTCTTCACTCAACATCGGATGTTCAGAATCCGGACCATACGCTTCACGGATCCTCTCTTCTAAAAACTTTTTGGAATCTCCATATACGGTTGCCCACATAATGATATCTTCCGCTGTTTTCTCTTGCTCGTCCGTAAGTGTTTCTGTATCAAACAATTCCTTAAATTTACGATAAGAAGAGAGGACATTCTTGAAATCGCCGTCAATTCCGCCTATCGCAACGTTTTCACCTATAAGACCCTCTAATCTTAATAAATCTATAACTTTCTTTTGTGTTACTTTTTTGCTGCATTTAAAAAGCTTATTATAGATCAGTTGTTTAACTTTTGTGCTTACTCTCTGACCATTTATCATCAGGTTATTCAGCTCATTCAAGACCCGGAATCTTTCATACTTCAAAGATTCTTTCGGCAAGGCTGTCTCGTCGTTTAGATATGTACAATGATTCAACATTCGTTTAATAAATTCTTCTGCAGATGCCTTTTCATCGATCTTGTCAGTAAAATTCCATGGATAAACTCTGCCGTATCCGCCATCTTTTCTCACGACCCACGCATGACTGTTGGCACTTCCGTCCTGAAAAACAGGTCCTACATAATATGGCACCCTGAATTCAAATAACATGACAATTTTATCTTTCACAGAATAACCACTTTCATCAACATGATTTAAAAATGGCAGATAATTCGCAGCATTTTCCAATATCTTTTTTAATTCTGCCGCGTGAAGCTGATACGGTATCTTACCATTTTCATTTGTCAGCTGCTTTGGCAGGAAATTATCATTTTCAATTTCTTTCTCTATCAATCGCTTTTCTTCACAATCAGGAATCTTTTTCAAATCAGCTTTTATAACTTTGTACAATTCTTCTTTGGTACATTTTTTCTCTCCACGTCTCTTCATTCTGACTTTTTTATCTTCTGTCTGGGATTTTTTATCGCTGCTGGCCTTTCCGATATAGGAACAATAGTTGCCTTTTATCATCTTCCGGAACATTTCATCATATTTTTCTCTCAGATATTCCCGATAAATTTTCTTCAACAGCGCCAGATCTTCATGATGTTTGTTATAAGAGGCAACTCTTGATTCTGAGAGATACTCATAACCTTTCATGACGGCAGCGACCGCTCCCCAGTCGTGCATAGACTTTAAGATCAAAAGAAGCTCGTATTCTTCCTCTTTGATCAATCCTTCTGCCGTCTGCAATTTTTCATCAAGATCTCCGTCTTTGAATGATAACTTCCAGTCCTTATATTCAGCCTCGTATTCATTCTGATCAAAAATAACGCAGAGCGTACCTTTTAAACCACAGATCAGGTTTATCATATTCGTCAGGGATCTCTGATTCTTTTTTATCCCCATTTTTTCACAGATCAACTTCTGTTTTGCTGTATTTGATCTATCTCTGGTTGGAAGTATTTCACCAAGAACTTCACTGAGTTTTTCTGTGTCTATTGGCTCGAAATTTTCCTTATCTTCCGATAACATATTCCATGTATCGACAAAAGATTCACACAGATTTCTTATATCTCCAACTCCATTTCCATCCAGATTTTCATTCAGGAAGTTTCCCCTATGTTTGAAAATATTCAGGCAGGCAAGGTATACAAGCCTTACATCGTGCGGTTGTGGATTCCTGATCAGATCGCAGATCAGGTGAAATATGGTCGGATATTTTTCATAATATTCCCGATCTGTATATTTTGCACCGTTCCCGCCATCATCAGCGAACAAGGTGTATGGTGTATGAGACTCTCTATCCTCCAGATAGTATTTGCTTTCCTGCAAACGCTGAAAAAAGCCGGGATCGATCTTTTCGATCTCTTCACTGAATAATTCTCGCAGAACTCCCTCTCTCGCCTTTTTTCTCTGCCTGTTTCTTCTCGCTGTCCGGTTCATTCGTCTTTCTTCTGCGCCTTTTGCTTCATCAAAAAGCCGAACTCCCCAAAGATCCTTTCCCTTTGCTCTCAACAAATGGTAGGACGTATCCGTGACAGCCCAACCAAGCGATGCAACTCCCATATCCAATCCGATGTAATATTTTTGATCCATTCTTTTTCCCCCGTATCTTCGTTTAATATTTTTCTTGACATTATGCCACATTCATGCTATCATAAAAGAGTTCTAATTTACAAGGTGAGTTCAAATAAGGATTTATCCGAAATCGTTTGCCTGCATTGTGCAGCATTAGAAAAGGCTGTAAAGCCTTTTTTATTTTATTATATTTTCAACAAAAAGTAAAGCTTTTTATACCATTTATATCAGGTGGAGAAGATTTATCACCCCCTTACACCCCCTGTGTAATCGAGCAGGACAGATTCATCGTACCCTGCTCGCCTGCGCGGGCGGTGTTCGCCGTAAAGCGATTAATTCCTTACACTGCCCTGCGCATAAAAAAAGACCCAAGTATCGCACCCAGATCTTTTTATGATATTATTCAGTTTTTAATTTCCGAAATTCCATTCAATGCCTGACTATAGTCATTGGAAACCTTGATCCTATAGAGTGGAAGATCAATTGCCTTAAAAAGCTCATTTTTGAATCGATCATTTTCTTTTGCTTTCTCGGTTTCATGTGTTTTATCATCAAGTTCAATTCCACAAAGAAGATGTACCTTTGAATCGCACACTATAAAGTCAATATGCCTTGATTTGATATAGCCTCTATATTTTAAAGCATTTTCCTTTGTATTAACCTTTATATAATCTTCTAATCTAATTTTGGGAAATACTAAAAAACCTTTTTCATCACATTTCTTACGCAATTCGTGATAGAAAGCATACTCTGTCTTTGTCAAAAGATATTTCTTTTCATATGGAAAATTTTTGAATTTCTCAGGAATTTGATCCGTCTTCTTGTTTTTGTCAGCGTAAAGATATACCACCGCTAAGAATAAAATTGCTATAATTATAATAGTTATTAAATCCATTGTTGTTCCCCCACTTCTTATTTATTATTTCCAAGCTTCTTGCTTCGATTATTTTCATAATATTGCGAAGCACTCTCAAATCCTCCCTCTTTAGAAAAACTCATAATCAAATGCGCCACAGACTCTATCACTTCCTGATACTTCCCTATCTCTTCCTCAGAAAATCCCAAAATATTTTTCCACTCATAGTTAGGAAGCCAGCACTCAGCATTATGAAAACCGTCTTTAAAGGATATAGCATGATTTCGCCTCTCTTATGCATTTTCTTCTTTCTTACAAAAACAGCACCCTTTCAGGTGCTGCTTTTAATCCTCAATGAGACACCCGGGAATCGAACCCGGGACAACTTGATTAAAAGTCAAGTGCTCTACCGACTGAGCTAGTATCCCATATTCATAGGTTGCAGACGAACCCACATTGAATTCCCTGCGAGCAGGGCTAGTTGGATTCGAACCAACGGAATGCAGGAGTCAAAGTCCTGTGCCTTACCGCTTGGCGATAGCCCTATGCGATAATCTTACTCTCGTAAGAGGGTGGATACAGGGACTCGAACCCTGGGCCTCCAGAGCCACAATCTGGCGCGCTAGCCGACTGCGCCATACCCACCATAATTCCGAAATCAGTCTGGACTCGCTTCGGAATGTGCCCGAAGGGATTCGAACCCCCGACCCACGGCTTAGAAGGCCGTTGCTCTATCCAACTGAGCTA
>CADBTR010000035.1 GCA_902797675.1 uncultured Lachnospiraceae bacterium | reverse complement strand
TGTTCAAAGCCGACGAATACTTGTATTCGTAAGGTTTTGGACATTCATGCCGGACTGGTGGCGAAGCCACCCGGAACCCCGGACAACTCGAATTCCGCAGGAATTCGAGTTTGGGGTTCTGAATAGTTACTAAAATTTTATGTATCAGAAAACATAGTCTCAAACACCAAAGCATAAATTTGACAAATCTTTTCTTCTCCCTTATAATAGCACTGTTGCGCAGTGCTTCTGACTGCCCGCAGTATGGGAATGTTTCTCTTCTCATATTTAAGCAGCCGGACAGTCGCACTATTATTAAATATACGAGAAAGGATTTTTTATGTCAACATTAAAAACCGGCATGATCTGTACGATCGTCTTTTATCTGCTCGCCATGATCGTTATCGGGATTCGTGCCTCAAAGAAAACAAAAGATGTCAAAGATTTTTATCTTGGCGGACGAAAGTTAGGTCCTTTTATGACCGCCATGAGCGCGGAAGCATCGGATATGAGTTCCTATCTGCTGATGGGAATACCGGGACTTGCCTATTTCTCCGGTATCGCAGATGCCGGCTGGACTGCTTTCGGACTGATCGTGGGTACTTACTTAAACTGGCTGATCACGGCCAGAAGGCTTCGGGATTATACCTCGCAGATTCATGCGATCACCATTCCGGATTATTTAAAAAAGAGATTTCACGACAAGAATAATATCACCCTGTTAATTGGCGCGATCACGATCATTCTCTTTTTTATCCCTTACACCGCGTCCGGATTTGCCGCCTGCGGTAAGTTGTTTCACAGCTTATTCGGCGCGGATTATCATGTAGCGATGATCATTTCCGCAATCATTATTATCGCATATACCTGTACCGGCGGTTTTCTCGCTGCCTCCACAACCGATCTCGTGCAATCCATTATCATGAGTATTGCGCTTGCCGGCATATTGATCTATGCGGTCGTAAGTGCGGGAGGTATTTCTTCGGTTATTGATAATGCCGGACAATTAAAAGGTTTTCTTGATATGAACCATACTCATAACAATGTCACAGGCGAAGGTGATGCTTATAGTATTTTTCACAAGATTACCATGTTCTGCTGGGGACTCGGCTATTTCGGAATGCCTCATATCCTGCTGCGTTTTATGGCGATCGAGGAGCCTTCCAAATTAAAGACTTCCAGACGCGTGGCTTCCATCTGGTGTCTTGTTTCCCTTTCCGTTGCAGCATTCCTTGGAATCGTGGGACGTGCCCTTTCCATAAAAGGCAGTCTTCCGGATCTCATTGACAAAGCAGATCTGACAAGTTCCGCAAAAGCCGAGACACTGATCATCGAACTGTCACAGAAGATCAGTCACAGCGGGTTATTCTTTGCGCTGCTGGCAGGTTTTGTGATCGCAGGAATCCTTGCAAGTACCATGTCTACTGCCGATTCCCAGTTGATCGCCGCTTCCTCTGCAGTATCGGAAAATCTGATGCAGGATGTATTTCATATAAAAATGGATAAGAAACAGGCCATGTTTGCCGCCAGAGTGACACTGGTCATAATCGCAATGATCGCGCTTTTCATCGCATGGAATCCCAACAGTTCCGTATTTACCATTGTATCCTTTGCCTGGGCGGGATTCGGCGCCGTCTTCGGACCGGTCATTCTTTTGTCTTTGTACTGGAAACGCGCCAACCTGTTCGGCGCCATATCCGGAATGCTTGTAGGACTTGCCACGGTATTTATCTGGAAATATGCCGTTCGCCCTATGGGTGGATTCTGGGATCTGTATGAGCTTGCTCCGGCATTCCTCATATCACTCCTCGTCATTGTTATTGTCAGCCTTTTGACAAAACAGCCGGAGGATGAGATTTACGAAGAGTTCCAGAGAGCAACAAAGGCTTCCTGAAAAAAAGAGCTGCTCCGTGGAATATAAATTCCACGGAGCAGCTCTTTTTTTCTATCTCTCACTGCATCTGCAACTGATATAATTTTTGATAAATTCCTCCCCGCTCCAGCAATTCCTCATGAGTGCCCTTTTCTCTGATTTTTCCTTTACTCATCACCATGATGCAGTCGGCATGACGGATGGTGGACAATCTGTGCGCCACCATGATGGTGGTCCGACCGTTCATGAGTTTTTCCAATGCCTCCCGAATCAATAATTCCGTTTCAGTATCAATATTTGCCGTCGCCTCGTCCATCACAAGGATTCCCGGCTTATGAGCCAGCGTTCTCGCAAAGGACAAGAGCTGTCTCTCGCCTGCGGAAAACGTGGCGCCCCGCTCTGTCACAGGCTCCTCATAGCCTTTTGGAAGTTTATCGATAAATTGCGAAGCATTGACATACTCTGCCGCCTGTTTTACTTCTTCCTGCGAAATATCGTCATTCAACCGGATATTTCCGGATATGGTTCCCTCAAATAAAAATACATCCTGCTGCATCTGACCGATGGCGCTGCGCAATTGTTTTTTCGACAAGCGCCGGATATCCACATCGTCAATATAGATATTTCCTTTCTGCACATCATAATATCTGCCGATCAGATTTAAAATTGAACTTTTTCCCGCTCCCGTGGCGCCCACAAACGCCACTTTTTCCCCCGGTTCAATCACAAAGGATACATCTCTTAATACATAATGTTCTTCGTCATAGGCAAACCACACATGGGAAAATTCGATTTTTCCTTTGATTTCCTTCAGGATCACAGGATGTTCATCTTCCGTTACTTTGGAATCCTCACCCATCAGCGTAAAGATTTTTTCCGCCGAGGCAAGCGAGGACTGCAAGGTTGCAAATTGTTCGGCAAGTTCCTGAATGGGATCAAAAAAAGACTGGATATATTGAGCAAAAATAAATAACATACCCACGCTGATCACATGATCCAAAACCGCTAAACTTCCAAATCCCAATACCAGCATCAACGAAAATACACTTAATATATAAATCAGCGGCCGGAATATGGCGAATACCAGATTTTCCGTATAATTTGCCCGATAAAGCTTTCTGTTTTTCTCCTCAAATTCTTCATATTTCCGCTCTTCTCTGCCGAAGATCTGAATAATCCGCATACCGGATATATTCTCGGAAAGAGAAGCATTGATGCCGGTCAATGCCGTTCTCGTCTTCCGATAAGTCTTTCGGGCAATTTTTCTGAACAGCCATGTCATAAACGCCACAACCGGAAGCAGAATAAAAGAGATAAGCGCCAGTTTCCGGTTCATAAACAGCATAACGGCAACCAGCCCGATGATTTTTACGATATTGCGGAACAACCGTACCAATATACCGGAATACATCTCATTCAGCGCTTCCACATCATTTGTCACTCTGGTTACCAGTGTGCCCACCGGCGTCAGATCAAAAAAACGGCAGCTTAAGGATTGTATGTGACGATAAATATCTTTTCTCAATGTATGCATGATCTGCTGCCCCGTTTTTTGCAGCAGCCAGGTCTGCGTAATATTAAAAACAAATCCAAACAGCAATACCGCCCCGTATTTGACCGCTGTATTTACGATCAGCCTGTATTCTCCTCTCTGCTCAAAATGGTCGATGGCGTCGCCGATCAATTTCGGTCTGTACAGATCGAATGCAGTAAGGATCAGCACCAGAAAAAGGCAAAAGAACACCCGTCCCGTATAGGGTTTCATATAAGATAGCAGCTGTACAAGAACATTCCCCTTATACGCCGGCGCCGTATCATGAATTTTCATTCTGTTCCTCCTCCAATCCTTTTTCCAGCTGTTGTTTTTCGTAAATATGGGCATAAAATCCCTTATTCGCCAGCAATTCTTCATGTGTACCGTATTCCGTCAATGTTCCGTCTGTCAAAACCGCCACATGATCCGCCTTCCGAAGCGTGGAAATCCGGTGGGCGATCAAAATCGTTGTCTTGCCCTTCCTTAACGATACCAGATTCTCTAAAATCTTTTCTTCCGTATCGGTATCAACGGCCGACATGGCATCGTCCAGGATCAGGATCGGCGCATCCATAAGCAATGCCCTTGCAATGGAGCTTCTCTGTTTTTGTCCTCCCGACAGCGTCACTCCCCGCTCTCCCACAACCGTCATATATTCATCCGGAAATTCCATGATATTATCATGAATACAGGCATCTTTCGCAGCCTGACGTATACTTTTGCGAAGCTCCGGTCTGTCGGTGATTCTCTCACTTAACCCGAAAGCGATATTTTCCTCCAGGGTATCGGAAAATAAAAAATTATCCTGCGGCACATAGGCAACATCCCGATGCAATACCGCAAGCGGATATTCGGTGATATTTTTTCCGTCAATTAAAAGACTTCCCTCTTTGCAGTCATAAATCCGAAGCAGCAGATCGGCAAGACTTGATTTTCCGCTTCCGGTTCGTCCGAGAATTCCAAGCATCTCTCCCTGTCTGATATCCAGAGACAGATCGCAAAGCACCGGCTCCGTTCCGTCCGGATATTGAAATGTCAGATGATTAAATCGAATGGAGCCTTGAATCTTTATGTTTTTCAGCTCTCCTTCCGAAAGCGCTTTATCAATAATATCCGGTTTTTCCTCGAAGATGGAGGCAATCCTGCGAAATGCAGCCGCAGCCTGACTGAATGTATTGATACAATCTCCGCAGGCGATCAACGGCCACACCAACATTCCGATATAAGAATTAAACGCCACAAATTTACCGATGCTGATCTCTCCCGCCAAAACCATTTTTCCGCCGATCAGCAATGCGATCAGAATACTGATTCCCGTGACGGCATCCAATGCCGGTCCGAAAATGGCGCGAAGTTTTACTACTGCCAGATTTTTTTTCATATTATCGGCACTGATTCTTTCAAATTCCCCGAAATCTTTTTCCTCCTGAACAAAAGCCTTTACGGTACGGATTCCCGTAATGCTCTCCTGCACCCTGTCGGAAAGCAGGGAAAATGCATCCTGTCTCTGTTCCTGACATTTTTCCATATAAATATTAAAATAATAACAGCCGATCGCCACAAGGATCAGCGGAATAAATGCGCAGGCAGTTAATTTCATATCGACATACAAAATCATTTTTCCCAATACCATCAGGGTCATCACTACCGCATCAAAAACGGTAATCACAGCAAATCCCGTCGCCATACGGACAGCTTCCAGATCATTTGTGAAATACGCCATGAGATTTCCGGTTTTATGGGTATTAAAATAACTTGTGGACAAACTCTCCAAATGGCGAAACATATCATTTCTCATCTCATATTCCACTTTTCTGGAAGCGCCCACAATAAAATAACGCCAGCCAAACCGTCCCGCCATCATGATAAGACCCACTGCCAGTATTTTTAACAAAATCAGCCTTACCTGTTCCATTCCGAAATTCCCGCCGGCAAGACCGTCGATGAGATTTCCGGTAAATTGAGGAATATAAAGGCTTGAAAGATCTACTGCCAAAAGTAATAAGATTCCTGTGATGTAATATCCCTTATGCCTCAATAAATACGGAGTAAGCGAATATGCTTTCTGTTCCATGCTTTTCCTCTTTCCTGCTCTGATCTACCTGTTCCAATTTGCCTGCTCTGATCTATCTGTTCCAATTTGCCTGCTCTGATCTACCTTCGCTAATCTATCTTCAACGGCTAATCGGCTTCAACGGCTAATCGGCTTCAACGGCGCGCCGCAATGGGTGCAGGCTCCGTATTTAAGCCGCACTTCCTCTGTATAGGCACAGCCGCAATATTCACAGACACTTTCTTTCGTATTCTCACTGACCTCTACCGGTTTTAAATATTTCTTATGACTGAGCAATTCGTTGATTCCGCACATAAAGAAGGAATGGAACAGCAAAAATGCAGTGACAGCGATGGAAACTCCCAGTTGTTCCGGCTGTATCTCTGTCTTCGCCACCCTTTTTGTCAGACTTTGGAAGCTATTCTGAAATGCCTCCGCCACCGAATATTGACTTCTTGCCGTAAGCGCCCGGTTCAATTCCTCATTAAAATGTAATGTACGGTTATTGGTCAAGACGGAATCCGTTTCATCGCCCTGCATTCCCTCAAAAAACCATTGTTCATATTCTCCCGGCAATATGTAATCTTTATCGCTGGAATATACGATCAGCCAATGGGTTTCGTCTGTCCAGCGATTGACATACAGATCATAGGAGTAATTTTCAAGTGTTGTATTATCTTTATATTCTTCATTGCTACAGGTGATAATAGCCGGCGTAATCCCGGTCTCTTTCTGAAACTTTTCCAACTGATCCGTTAATTTTTCCTCTTCTTTATCTGTCATGACATCAATCTGATCTTCAATGACGATCTCATTGGAAATGTTTCCCCCGTCAATCTTATGCGGAAAAATCACCGCGCTTTTATACATCGGGATCAACGACATGAAAAAAGGAATATATACCAGCAATAAGATCAGACGGAACGGGGAAAAATTATTTTTATCCTTCGTCAGATCTACATTGCTGTATACATAATGTGCTCTGTGCCGCCGGTCATAATACATATATTTCTTAGAACCTGCAAAACTTGTTGTACTGATATGTCTTGTGCTTCCCGAACTGTGCGAACGATATCCTCCGCTGCGGGAACTATAAGATCTGTGGGAACTGTGATGGCTGCCTCCCGAGTGGCTGCCTCCTCCTGATGAATGTGGCATAATCTCCTCCTAATACATAGCAATCATTCTTTAAATGCGTGAACAATTTCCTGAATAATTTTATCGCTGTTAACATCTATCAAATAAATCGGATTAATATTTCTCTGGCAATATCTGAGGTGATCCATTTATCCCGGTACGTATTTTTAAAATATATACTTGTCCCCCGGTTTCCGATCTGCAAGCCAGCTTACGCCGGACTTTTCGGCTTGTCGCTTTCACATGACAATGAGGGGCAAACGCTTTTGTCCCTCATCACATTCTATTACATTTTTTCGTTTTTTTCAATCCTTTTATAAGGAGATATCTACCGCTCCGCCGGAACTCTCAACCGGAGGACTTGAAACCGCCACATCTGCCGTGGAAATTGATATCGTGGGCGCAGCCACCGCCGCCGGACTGATTCCCGTCATTCCGATGTCCGGCTGGGATATTTCCTTCATATCCGGAGTTTTTTCAGCCTTTTCCTGTAATAACCGGATCATACCCTTAAGATATTCCATATCCGCCTTAACCATGTCCTTGCGCTCTGAATTTCTGTGCTTTGTCTTTAATTCCTTATATTCCTCCCCGCTCATATGAGGATCTACAACTTCCATCAATTCCAACTGCTCCATCGTTTCTTCCAGATCATCCATCGTCTCCTCGCCGTATTCTGAAATCATCTGATTCAGTTGTGCGATCAGTTCCTCACTGTCCGTTGAAGCGGAATCTCCCTGCGTCTGTTTTTCCTCATATTCCCCGGCATAATCAGAAAGCTGTTCTGCCATAGCCTCACGTTCCTCAAAGATTGCGTCCTCCTGTTCCGTTACCTTTGACTCCAGTTCATCAGTCATGGTATAGACTAATCCGCCGCTCTTTCCCGAAAGTTCTTCCTGTTTTTCCTGCTTTTCATCCTGTTTTCTTGTATTCTCTATTAATTCTTCCAGTTCTAAATGACGCTTTTTCTTTTTCGCGACAAGCTCCATTCTTCGAGCGTGAGTCAGGGCAAGCTGTAATTCATCCGAATCCCCGTCTCCGTTTGCGATCTTCCGCTTTACTTCCATAACTTTCCGCTTTGCGGTAATCACCGCCTGACCGGCGCTGACAGCCGTTTTTGCCTGCTGAATCTTGCCCGCTACCTCTTTATAATTATAATCCGGCGTTTTTGTCTTTACTTCACTGTCACTATCTTCCGCGACTCCGAATAATTCCAGAATTCCGCCTTCCTTGTTTTGCGGATTTGCAGCGAAAGGATTGCTGTTTTCTCTCTCTGTCTGTGACAGATTCCGCAGCAATTCTCTCATCTCCTGCGTTTTTTGATTTTTTTGTACCGCTCCGTTTCCTTCTTCTGTCCGGTAACTGTTTCCATAGAAGTGGTAAAAATCCTTCGCCCCCGTATATCCGTTTCTGTTCTGTCCGCCATACATTCCATATAATCCGGTAATCATGAAGCACACCTCCTTGTATCTTTCCGAAATCCGTTTCTTCTTATACCTTCACAGATTGTATCGGCTGTCTGCCCCTTTCTTATAACAAAAATGACTTTTTTTCTCAGAACGAATCTTTCCTGAAAATGAATCAGAGATCGTCCTTATAAGACAAGCTGCAGCACTTCACTTACCGTTGTCACCGGAATGATCTCCAATTTATCCAGCACTTCCTGCGCCACTTCCTTTAAGTCCTGTACATTTTCCTTCGGGATCAAAACCTTTGTAATTCCGGCGCGTTGAGCCGCCAGAAGTTTTTCCGGCAAACCGCCGATCGGCATCACCGTTCCGCGCAGGGATACTTCCCCTGTCATGGCAATCTCCGGACTTACTTTTTTGCCGGTTAAAAGCGATGCAAGAGCTGTGGTAAGCGTAATTCCCGCAGATGGACCGTCCTTCGGCACCGCGCCTGCCGGCACGTGAATATGAATGTCTTTCTTTTCCAGGCTCTCCGCCTCTTTCGGATAAAGCCGTTTTACAATACTGAGCGCGATCTGCACCGATTCCTTCATCACATCGCCCAACTGACCGGTAATCGTCAATTTGCCGGTTCCCTTCATATCCTGCGCCTCGATAAACAGAATCTCACCACCCCCGCTGGTCCACGCAAGCCCCGTCACAACGCCCGGAACGGTTTTTGCAAGAATACGCTCTCTGTGTCTCGGTTTGCCCTCCAGATATTTATCCAGTTTCTTTTCTCCGATATTGATACATTCTTTTTTCGATTTTAAAATTTCCACCGCAACATTTCTGCACAGAATATCCAATTGTTTTTTCAATCCCCGCACGCCTGCCTCTGCTGTATATTCCTCAATCAATCTGCGGATAGCGGGATCCGACAATTTTAACTGACTGTTTTTCAGACCGGCGCTTTTCTTTGCTCTCGGAACCAGATGTTTTTTGGCAATGTGGAATTTTTCGATCGGAGTATATCCGCTGAAGGAAATTAACTCCATACGATCCAGCAAAGGTTCCGGAATGGTATCTGTGGTATTTGCGGTACAGATAAATAATACGTCGGACAGATCATAAGGCACATTCATATAATGGTCGGTAAAACTGAAATTCTGTTCCGGATCCAGAACCTCCAGCAATGCGCTTGCCGGATCTCCGTTGTAATCATGGGACAATTTATCAATCTCATCCAGTACCACCACCGGATTCGATACGCCGGATTTACGGATGCCGTCCATGATCCTGCCCGGCATTGCTCCCACATAAGTCCGTCTGTGTCCGCGTATCTCCGCCTCATCTCTGACGCCGCCCAGACTGATTCTCACATACTCTCTGCCCAATGCTTTGGCGATTCCCTGACCGATACTGGTTTTTCCCGTTCCCGGTGCACCGATAAATAATAAAATCGAACCGGATTGCTTTTTATTCAAAGTCATCACCGCCATTTGCTGAATGATCCTCTTTTTCACTTTCTCCAGACCGTAATGCTCTTTATCCAGCACTTTCTTTACTTCTTCCAGATCGATTTTGGAAACCGGCTGTTTCGTCCACTGCAATCCGGTCACAAAGTCCAGATAATCGTAAAGCATTCCATATTCATGTCCGTTGCTGCCCTCCTGCTTCATACGGTTTAAGACCTTCTCGGCTTCTTTTCTCGCCGTATCGTTCATTCCGCTCTCCGCGATCAATTTTTCAAATTTACGCACATCGGTAATATTTTCCGGATGCATTTCGTCCAATTGCTGCTGTAAAAATTCAATCTGATGTTTGATCGCATCCTCTCTGTAAATATCTTCGTTTTTCTTTTTTACCGCAAGCTGAGCTTCACCGCTTACCTTATCTATGGAGACCATCTCATATACCGTCTTTTCGATCAGCCCGATCCGCTCCGATACCTTATTTTTCTCTAAAATTGCATATTTCTGTTCATTCGTCAGATTCAGCACATTCGACAGGGACACAGCCACCTCACTGAAATCCGTCCAGTTGACGATATAGCTTCTCGCCATCATGCCCCATTGATATTTACTGATAAATTCCAACAGCGCGGCTTTTAATTCTCCGAATCTCTTCCGGTATTCTTTCTCATCAACATCCCGCTTCTCCGGCACTCTCTCGACCTCAGCCTCTATATTTTCTCCCTCCTGCTCCAGCGAGAGCACCCGCACGCGATCGGTAATCTGAAATGCCACGGAATCATCTTCAATATCTGTGGCCTTCCCTGAAACGCCGATGGTATAAAAATCCTCATCCGTATAAGTTTCCTTTCGCTCTCCCTCTTTCAGCGTAAGAAATACAAAGGTATCATTCTCCGCTACTTCACTTACATGCTCTGCCTCCAGAAATTCTTTTTTAAAATATAATGTCACCCCCGGCAACACCATCATGTTATATATAGGAACTACTCTCATGACTGACTCCTTCCGATTTTGATATCCTCTTTTTCCAGACATACCAGACATATGAGGAAACCCATTTTTGTTATAAAACTGTTATAGCACAAAAATTAGCACTCGTCAATAGTGAGTGCTAATAATTTTGTTTTAAATAACATTACGGCTGTCTGTCCGTTCCGTCGCCATAAGTCACAATAACAGTCCGTGATAAAACCGTTCCGGATGAAGTTTTGAAGAAATTCATTATAATGTCATATCGCTTTCGCTTTTCGTTGAATGTCGCATGGCTTTAGCCCTGCGACCTGCTTGCTGGAGGCGGCAGCAATTCCCGTAGGTTGGAGATTAAAATATGCGCCGGATTACCGCATTAATCTTATCGCCCCGTTCCATATGAGCGAAGAAGAAATCGGTACCTTTCAAACCGACTTAAAAGAAGTCATGCTCTATATTAAATACTCAGATAATAAAAATCAACTGCTGAATCTTGTGGAAACAGACGAAAAATTTCACAACATGCGCAGAGAAACGGCGGAAGTAATCCGCGCTATAACAAAATCAAACTTTAAAATCAATGAGAAAACGAAGGTGGTAGATGTGTGTGTGGCGATACAGGAACTACAGGAAGACAGCTGGAACGAGGACAAAACTGAGGGTAGAAATGAAGGCGAGATTATCGGCTGTATTAAAACTTATCGTAAGTTTAAAGATACCGATGACGGCTTACTGGAATATCTCCTGAATACTTTCAAGGATTTGGACGAGAAGACTGCACTTGATTATATGAAGACTGTTTTATAATAACAAAAAATCCAACCTTGAGACAGGGTATGGCAACAGGTAATTTCAATCTTGCAATTCAAAGAATAATATGATATACTGATGATGTCGCAAGACATGATTATGATTGTTTGCACTATTAGAATATCCCCCTTGAATGGCCGTTCAAGGGGGATATTTTTTCTACAATTTCAGTTTATAGAACACTGAGGCTAGTTGCCATCTGAGTCTTTGTCTAACCTTTTGATAAGATAATAGGTTATAATACCTGCTATGACCTCACCCGCGACATCGACTATTTTTAAGATTATGATTGTACGCACTATTATCACCTCCTAGTATGACACAAAATAAATAACTGGCACAAATAACAATTCTATGGTATAATATGGTTATCTTCAAAAAGGAGGTACCTATTAT
>CADBTR010000034.1 GCA_902797675.1 uncultured Lachnospiraceae bacterium | reverse complement strand
TACTGCATAAGCGACTTGCACAAAATCAGAGATTTTGGCAATCTGCTTAATTATCTGACTAAGTCCGGTCGGATGCCGATCCCGTAACCACCTAAAGTACAGGTGCTAACGGTATCTGGCTCCTCTAATAGCGATAGTTTATTACGGCTTGCCGCAAAAACGGGCAGATTTCTCTGCCCGCCAAAATATCCATATCTATCTACTTCTTTTTTCCGAACCAGCCGCCTTTTTTCTTGGAGGACTCATCAATACCGTCAAATGGTTCATCCTCTTCCTTTGTGGCTTCACCGCCCATGGCTTTATCAAAAGCGATCAACGCCTCGCGCTGCGCTGCGCTTAATTTCTCCGGAACCTGAACGATCAGAGTAACGTAATGATCGCCTCGCAGATTCTTATTTCTCAACGAAGGAACACCCTTTCCTTTCAGACGGATTCTGGTATCGGTCTGAGTTCCCGCCTTGATCGGGAATAATACATCACCGTCAATCGTTGTAATTCTCACATCGCCGCCTAATGCCGCCTGCGCGAAAGAAATCGGCGCTGTAGAATAGAGATTATAATCCTGACGCTGGAATATCGGATGGCTCATCACATTGATCTCTACAAGAAGATCTCCTCTGTCGCCACCATTTCTTCCCGGTTCGCCCTTTCCGGAAAGCCGGATGCTCTGACCGTCATCAATACCTGCCGGAACCGTGATCTTTAATGTCTTTCTGTTGGAAACATAACCGGTTCCATAACAATCCGGACACTTATCTTTGATCATCCTACCGGTTCCGTTACAGTCCGGACAAGTGGTAACAACTCTTGACATCGTTCCGAAAATCGACTGTTGAACGGAAGTCACCTGACCTTTTCCTCCGCACCTGGTACATGTCACCGGCGTAGTTCCCGGCTTTGCGCCGGTACCGTGACATTTGCTGCAGACTTCCTTCAGATTCAAGGTGAGATCTTTCTCACATCCGAATACAGCTTCCTCAAACTTGATCCGCAGAGCAGCTCTCACATTCGCTCCTCTCGCCGGTGCCGAAGGATCTCTTCTTCTGCTTCCTCCGCCGAAGAAATCTCCGAAAATATCACCAAAGATATCACTCATGTCACCGCTGAAATTAAAATCAAATCCGCCGGCTCCGGCTCCTGCCGATGCATCGAAGGCAGCATGACCGTATTGGTCATACTGTCTTCTCTTATCCGCATCACTCAAAACGGCATAAGCCTCACTTGCCTCTTTAAATTTCGCTTCCGCCTCTGCATCTCCGGGATTCATATCAGGATGGTATTTCTTCGCCAATGCTCGGTATGCTTTTTTAATTGCGGCATCGTCCGCATTCTTATCGACGCCTAATACCTCATAATAATCTCTCTTCTCTGCCATAATATCCTCTTCCTTACCTCGATTGACTCTCCAATCCTGCTATCTTTTATACTTCCTTATAATCTCCGTCTACCACGTTATCATCATCTGAGCCGCCTGCTGCCCCGTTCATATCGGAAGCTGCTCCCATATCAGGTCCAGCTCCGGCAGCTCCTGCAGCACCGGCTGCTCCCTGTGCCTGCTCATACATCTTGGTAAACAACTGCTGCGCACCTGTCATCAATTTCTCATTGGCAGCCTTGATCTCTGCGATATCGGAATCTGTCATGGAATCCGGCTGTGATTTTGCAAGCACATCCTTCAATGCCTGAAGATCTGCCTCTACAGAAGCCTTCTCATTTGCATCCAGCTTATCACCGACTTCATTCAATGCCTTCTCTACCTGGAATACAAAGGAATCTGCTTCATTTCTCGCATCAATGCCTTCCTTACGCTTCTTATCCTCTGCCTCATACTGAGCAGCTTCTTTTACTGCTGCATCGATCTCATCATCAGACATATTGGAGCCGGATGTGATGGTAATATGCTGCTCTTTTCCGGTTCCCTGATCCTTTGCGGATACGTTTACAATACCGTTTGCATCGATATCGAATGTAACCTCGATCTTAGGGATTCCTCTCGGAGCCGGTGCGATACCGTCAAGACGGAACTCGCCCAGTAATTTATTATCCTTTGCAAACTGTCTCTCACCCTGAACAACCTTGATATCTACGGCGCTCTGATTATCTGCTGCCGTTGAAAATACTTCCGTATGCTTTGCAGGGATCGTAGTATTACGCTCGATCATCTTTGTAGCGATACCGCCCATGGTCTCGATTGCAAGTGTAAGCGGAGTAACATCCAAAAGAAGGATATCACCGGCACCTGCATCACCGGCAAGTTTACCGCCCTGAATAGAAGCACCTACTGCCACACACTCATCCGGATTCAGGTTTTTGCTCGGCTCATGACCGGTCAGCTGTTTTACTTTATCCTGAACGGCAGGGATTCTTGTGGAACCGCCGACCAGCAATACTTTGCTAAGTTCTGATGCTGTAAGTCCCGCATCACGAAGCGCATTCTGTACCGGCACTGCTGTTCTCTCTACCAGATCATGTGTCAATTCATCGAATTTTGCTCTGGTAAGGTTCATGTCAAAATGCTTCGGTCCTTCCTGATTTGCTGTGATGAACGGAAGATTGATATTTGTTGTCGTTGCGGAAGAAAGTTCTTTCTTTGCCTTCTCAGCCGCTTCTTTTAATCTCTGGAGTGCCATCTTATCCGTAGATAAGTCAATGCCTTCTTTCTGTTTGAAATCCTCGATCATATAATCTGTGATCTTCTGGTCGAAGTCATCACCGCCAAGTCTGTTATCACCGGAAGTAGCAAGCACTTCGATAACGCCGTCACCGATCTCAATGATAGATACATCAAATGTACCACCGCCAAGGTCATATACCATAACCTTCTGATCTTTCTCATTATCAAGACCGTAAGCAAGTGCTGCCGCTGTCGGCTCGTTGATAATTCTCTTCACATCAAGACCTGCGATCTTGCCGGCATCCTTTGTTGCCTGTCTCTGGGCATCGTTAAAGTAAGCAGGAACCGTGATAACCGCTTCCGTCACTTTCTCGCCGAGATAGCCTTCCGCATCTCCTTTTAATTTCTGAAGGATCATAGCGGAAATCTGCTGCGGAGAATATTTCTTATCATCGATGGTTACTTTATAATCACTTCCCATATGTCTCTTAATGGAAGAAATCGTCTTATCTGCATTTGTGACTGCCTGACGCTTTGCAGGATCACCTACCAGACGCTCACCGTTCTTTGTAAATGCCACTACGGAAGGGGTTGTTCTTACACCCTCTGTATTGGCGATAACAGTCGGTTTACCACCTTCCATAACTGCCACACATGAATTTGTTGTACCTAAGTCAATACCAATAATCTTGCTCATAATAATTACCTCCTAAAATACTCTCTCTTTCTATTGCTGATCAATCTTTATTGTAAATAGCAACCCTTAATTTGCTACCTTTACCATGGAATGTCTCACTACGGTGTCTCTGTAAATGTAGCCTTTCTGGAATTCCTCAACGATCACATTATCGCCTGCTTCCTCATCCTCCACATGCATCACCGCATTATGAAAGTTCGGATCAAATTCCTTACCCACGGCTTCAATCGGCTTTACACCGGCTTCTTCCAAAGCCGTCATCAGTTGTTTATATACCTTATCCATGCCGTCGGCAAAACCGGTTCCTTTTTTCTCCTCCGGCACGGTTGCCAGACCTCTCTCAAAATTATCCACCACCGGAAGCACTTTCTCTATAATGGTTTTTGCTCCCACTTCAAACATGGCGGATTTTTCTTTTTCCGAGCGTTTCCGGAAATTATCAAATTCCGCAAACAACCTCGTATATTTATCATTCAGTTCCTCAATTTTCTCATCTTTCTTATCTTTCTTTTTCTTGAAGAACTTTCCTGATTTTTCATCTTTCTTTAAATCCTCATCGTCTTGTTCCGCCTCCTGCGCTGAATCTGCAGCTTCGCTTTCCTGCGTATCAGCTTCTGTATGATCTGCATTCTCATCGGAACATTCCTCTGATTTACCTGCTGCCTTTTCAGCCGTTTTTTCTTCTAAAGTTTCTTTGGAATCTTCTTTTTCTTTCGATTCTTCGGCTTCTTTCTTTACTTCCTGCTCAGCCATGATATACCACCTTTCTATAATATTCTGCCGCTGTTTTTACGTGATCCTCCGATACGCATCATCCAGCTGTTCTTTCACACTTCGCAGTGTCTCCACTACTTTCTCGTAATCCATGCGCTTCGGTCCGATCACACCGATGGTGCCTTTCAATCCATCCTCCAGCTCGTAAGTGGCAGTGACTACACTACAGTCTTTCATGGACTGGACCAGCGTCTCATCACCGATATAAATCTGAATTCCCTTATTTTCTTCATCGCCGTTGGTAAGAAAATTGGTAAGCATCTGTTTTTCTTCCAGAGCGCCGATCAGTAAACTGGCGCGTTCGCTGTCATTCAATTCCGGATATTTCAGAATATTGGTTGCGCCGCTGGTGTAGATCCTCATATCTTCTTCCGGACTGATGGCCTCCACCACCGCATCCAGAACCGCTTTGATTAATTCGCTTTGCTCACCTGCCTGACCGGTAAGTTTTGCAACCAGACCCATATGGATCTGCTCCAGAGTCAGACCGTTCAACGTACTGTTCAAAAGAATATTGAGTTTCAGGATCGTCTCATTATCCAGCTGCCCTTCTACTTTCAGGATCTTATTCTTGACGATATTTCCTTCCAAAACCATAACACAGAGGATCTTTTCCCCTTCTACGGAAGACAGCTGGATAAATTTCAAACGATTATCATGCATATGAGGCGTGGAGATCATAGCCGCATACTTGGTATTGTCCGCCACAGCTCTCGTCACATTCTGCAAAAGCGTCTCCACCCGGTCAACCTTTTCGAGCAGGATATTCTGCATCTCATCCAGTTTTTTTTCCCGGTTATTCAGGCTTTCCTCCCGTTCCCTCATCATCTCATCCACATAGATCCGATATCCTTTGTCGGACGGGATTCTTCCTGCGGAGGTATGAGGTTGGAGTATATAGCCAAGTTCCTCCAAATCTGCCATCTCATTTCGTATGGTTGCGGAACTAAGATTCAGATCCGTATATTTGGAAATTGTTCTGGAACCCACCGGTTCTCCTGTTTCAAGATAAGTCCGGATAATCGCCTGCAGAATTTTCATTTTTCTCTCATCTAAATCCATCCCATCACTTCCTCTTCCATAAACAACAGTTTATATTCGGTTTCTTCTGCGTTATTGCTTTGCTGTTTTTGTTGTTAGCACTCAAGTTTATGGAGTGCTAACATTTCGTCTAACAATAAAATAGCACTTTCCCGAATGGATGTCAAGGGATTTTTTTAAAGTCTCAGGATTTATTTATCTTCATCCAGTTTCAATACGCTCATAAATGCTTTTTGCGGAATTTCCACGTTTCCGATCTGACGCATCCGCTTCTTTCCTTCTTTCTGTTTCTCTAACAATTTTCTCTTTCTTGTAATATCACCGCCGTAACATTTTGCAAGCACATCTTTTCGCATGGCTTTCACGGTCTCTCTTGCGATGATCTTACTTCCGATAGCAGCCTGGATCGGGATCTCGAATAAATGTCTCGGAATCTCCCCTTTCAATTTCTCACACATCTTTCTTCCGCGCTCATAAGCGGTATCGCTGTGTATAATAAAAGAAAGAGCATCTACCGTTTCCTTATTGATCAGGATATCCAGCTTTACCAGATTCGACGGTTCATAGCCTTTAAATTCATAATCAAAGGAAGCATAACCTCTGGAACGGGATTTCAATGCGTCAAAGAAATCATAGATAATCTCGTTCAATGGCAATTCATACTTTAACAATGCGCGGGTTGCTTCTATATAATCCATGGACAGATATTTTCCCCGGCGTTCCTGACACAACTCCATAATCGGTCCGATAAATTCCGAAGTCACCATGATTTCCGCCGATACAATCGGTTCCTCCATAAAGTCGATTACCGAAGGATCCGGCATATTAGCCGGATTGGTGAGTTCTATCACTTCTCCGTCCGTCTTGTGGATCTTATAGACAACGCCCGGCGCCGTTGTGACAAGATCCAGATTATATTCCCGCTCCAACCGTTCCTGAATGATCTCCAGATGCAAAAGTCCCAGAAATCCGCAACGGAAACCAAAGCCCAGCGCGATCGATGTCTCCGGCTCATAGGTTAAGGAAGCATCATTTAATTGCAATTTTTCCAATGCATCCCGAAGATCCGGATATTTTGCGCCGTCCGCCGGATACATTCCGCAATAGACCATGGGATTGACTTTCTTATATCCCGGCAATGGTTCCTTGCAAGGGCGATCATCCAAAGTAATGGTATCACCCACCATGGTATCCCGCACATTTTTGATACTTGCCGTAACATAACCTACCATTCCGGCGCTTAATTCCTCACATGGAATAAATTGCCCTGCCCCGAAATAGCCCACTTCTACTACCTGCTCTACCGCCCCGGTAGCCATCATGCGGATCCTGTCTCCCGGCTTCACCGTTCCGTCTTTAATCCTGCAAAATACGATGACGCCCTTATAGGAATCATAAAGACTGTCAAAAATCAAAGCAGACAGCGGCGCTTTGGGATCTCCGTCCGGCGCCGGTATCCGCTCCACGATTGCCTCTAAAACCTCCTCCACATTCAATCCGGTCTTTGCGGAGATCCGCGGTGCGTCATGAGCCTCGATTCCGATCACATCTTCAATCTCGTCCACCACCCGATCCGGATCCGCGCTCGGAAGATCGATTTTATTGATCACCGGCACCACGTCCAAATCGTGATCCAACGCAAGATAGACATTGGCTAAGGTCTGAGCCTCAACCCCCTGGGCAGCATCCACGATCAGGATCGCCCCGTCACAGGCAGCCAGACTTCGGGATACTTCATAATTAAAGTCCACATGTCCCGGTGTATCAATGAGATTAAAAATATATTCTTCTCCGTTTCTTGCGGTATACACAGTTCTCACAGCCTGAGCCTTAATGGTAATGCCCCGCTCTCTTTCAAGATCCATGTTGTCTAAGATCTGCTCCTGCATTTCCCTGCTGGTAAGCAAACCGGTCTTTTCAATGATCCGGTCAGCAAGCGTTGATTTTCCATGGTCTATATGCGCCACGATGCAAAAATTACGAATATGATTCTGGTTGATATCAGCCATAATAATTCCTTTCCCTTTACTATAGTAGAAACTTGGCCAGCGCATAATTGCTGACGTCGATTCCCCGTTCCGTTAACGTTACATGATTTTCCGTCACATTTAACAATCCCTCTGCTTCCAGTTTTTCTGTAACGGTTCCATAGACCGCTTCATAGGATTGTCCAAATTCTTTTTCAAACAACACTTTATCGATCCCCTTTTTCATGCGAAGACCTAAAAACATAAATTCCTCCATCTGTGCCTGTTTTGTCAGAACCTCCACTTCCGAATAAAAAGCAGACAATGTGACGATCAGTTCCTCCTTTGGCATTGTTTCCGGTCTTCTGCTTTCTTCTGCGAAATTCTTCTTTAAATATTCCTGCATATCCGGGGTATTGCAAAACCGGATCTCCCCATAACAGGATGAAGCCCCCAGACCCAAGCCCAGATAGGGAATCCGCTCCCAGTAAGAACTGTTATGCTTTGACTCATATCCTTGTTTCGCATAATTGGAGATCTCATAGCGTTCATAACCCGCCGCTCTCAGATATTCCCCCGTTTTCTGATAGAGTTTTCTGTCGGTTTCTTCATCCGGAAGTTTCAGCCGTCCTTCCGAAAACATTTTGCCGAATACCGTTCCCTCTTCCACAATAAGGCTGTAAGAGGATATATGTTCCGGAGCCGCCTTGATCACAGCTGACAAAGTACGGTGATAATCATCCCCGGTCTGTTCCGGAAGCCCCGACATCACATCCACATTGATATTTTGAAATCCGGCATTTCTCGCCTGCTCATATGCGATGCAGAAATCTTTATAGGTATGGATACGACCAAGCATTTCCAGTTCCTTATCATTTGCCGATTGCAGTCCCATGCTCAACCGGTTGATTCCCATGCCGAGATAATCTGAAAATTTCACTGTTTCCGCAGTGCCCGGATTACATTCCAGCGTAATCTCAGGTCTGTCTATAAACGCAAATTCCTCCCGCAGTGTCCGAAGGATCGCTTCTATATGGAATGCCGGCAAAAGCGACGGGGTACCACCGCCGAAATAGACGGTTCGTACCACCTCCTGCTTTCCCTGCTTTCCGCCGATTCTACCCCACATCCTGATTTCCTCACATACCTTCCGCACATAAGAAGCAATAAGTTCCTCTTTGGAAGGAAATGAAAGGAAATCACAATAGCGGCACTTCCGGACACAAAACGGAAGGTGAATATAAATTCCAATCATATTTTTTTTATTTATCATACCGGTTTACACATGCAATACACGTGCCTTGATCTCTTTGGTCTTTCCGGTATTCCAGAAATTTTCTCCCAGATAACCGCAGGTTCTTCTGGTTACATTCATCTTTGAATGGTCTTTATTATGACATTGCGGGCATTCCCACTCATTATTCTCATTGATGATGATCTCACCGTCATAACCGCATACCTGACAATAATCTGACTTTGTATTAAATTCCGCATACAAAATATTGTCATAGATAAATTTCACCATCTGAGCCAATGCATCCAGATTGTTCCTCATGTTCGGGATTTCCGCATAGGAAATTGCCCCGCCGCTGGAAATCTTCTGGAACTGGCTCTCAAAGTTAAATTTCTCATAAGCGTCGATTTTCTCCCGCACATCCACATGGTAGGAATTGGTATAATATCCTTTATCGGTAACGTCCTTGATCTCTCCGTAACGCTCTTTATCGATTTTTGCAAAACGATAACACAGACTTTCCGCCGGCGTTCCGTAAAGCGCAAATCCAATGCCGGTATTCTTCTTCCATGTATCCGTTGCCTGACGCAGTCTCTCCATCAGACGCAGCGCAAATTCCTTGCCCTTCGGATCCGTATGGCTGACGCCGGTCATCAATTTTGTAACTTCATAAAGTCCGATATACCCCAGAGAAAGTGTGGAATAACCGCCATGCAGCAATTTATCGATTTTCTCTCCCTTTTTCAGACGGGCGATTGCGCCGTACTGCCAATGAATCGGGCTGACATCCGACAGCACTCCCTCCAGCGCATGATGTCTGCACATCAATGCTTCAAAGCAAAGCGCAAGACGTTCCTCTAACATCGGCCAGAATTTTTCCTCATCTCCATGGGAAAGGATTCCGATCTGCGGAAGATTCAAAGATACCACTCCCTGATTAAAACGTCCTTCCCACTTATAATTGCCGTTCTCATCTTTCCATGGACTTAAGAAACTTCTGCAACCCATGCAGGACGCAACGTTACCGCTGTAATTTTCTCTCATGATCTTTGCGGAAATATAATCCGGATACATTCTCTTTGCGGAGCATTTTACCGCAAGTTCTGTAATATAATCATATTTTCCGCCCTTCAGACAATTATTCTCATCGAGAACATAGATTAACTTCGGAAATGCCGGCGTCACATATACGCCTTTCTCATTCTTGATTCCTTCCAGCCTCTGTCTTAAAATCTCTTCTGTGATCATGGCAACTTCATGTTCATATTCATAACCGTCTTCAATAAACATGAACAATGTTACAAAAGGAGACTGTCCATTGGTGGTCATCAAAGTATTGATCTGATATTGCATCGTCTGGACGCCGTCTCTTAACTCCGAGTGTACCCGATCCATCGCAAGACCTTCCACCATCTCATCGGAAGCATCTTCTCCAAGCAATTCCCGATAATGTTTTCTGTATTTTTCCGTGCTGAGACGCAGATATTTTCCAAGATGGGCGATATTGACCGACTGTCCGCCGTACTGGTTTGACGCTACTGCCGCAATGATCTGGGTGGTAACGGTACAAGCCACCTTAAAGCTCTTTGGAGATTCAATCAATTTATTATTCATCACAGTTCCATTATCAAGCATATCTCCGATATTCACAAGACAGCAATTGAAAATCGGCTGAATGAAATAATCCATATCATGAAAATGAATGACGCCTTCCTCGTGCGCCTTTACCACACGCTGCGGCAATAGCATTCTCTTCGTGATATCCTTACTTACCTCACCTGCCATATAATCTCTCTGTGTGGAGGCAAGTGTGGCGTTCTTATTGGAATTCTCCTCATTCAATTCTTTATTATTATTCTGGATCAGACTCATGATGGAATCATCCGTTGTATTGGACTTGCGCACCAGTTCTCTGGTATAGCGGTATTTGATATACGCTTTCGCAAGATTATACTTCCGGTTTTCCATGAGTTTCTGCTCAATATAATCCTGAATCTTCTCTACCTGCAGAACCTCGTCCCCCCTGGCCTCGATCGATGCAATAATATTGTAGATCTGATCGTCACTTACCCGATCCTCTTTGTCTACACTTTCATTGGCTTTCTGAATAGCGACGAATATCTTATTTCGCTGATAATCCGTATGTCTGCCATCTCTTTTTACTACAACTCTCATATTCTACCAACCTCTTTTTCGTTCATAATACAAAATAAAATCTGTCGTCCTTTACGGGAACATTTTGTATTATAACACCGGATGTCTCATTTGTCTATAAAAAATACAAAATATAGTTGTTCTTTTGTCGGTACAACACAATATATAGTGTTTTTTGCTATTTCGACCCTGTAGAGCCAAACCCGTGATCTCCCCGATCTGTCGCGTCCAGTTCCTCTGTCTCCCGAAAATCCGCCGTCAGATACGGGGTCAGAACAAGCTGGGCAATCCTTTGCTCCGGCTCGATTACCACCGGTTGCGCGGAATGATTGTGAAGCGCCACGATAAGCTCCCCGCGATAATCGGCATCGATCACACCTACCTTATTTGCCGGAGCCACACCCTGCTTGCAGGCAAGTCCGCTTCTGGCATAAATCAGTCCCACATAGCCTTTGGGAATCGCCACAGCCAGACCTGTGCCGATAAATGCCGTTTCCCCCGAAAGAATAGTTACCGGTTGTTCCATACACGCGTAAAGATCGGCTCCCGCCGCATCTGCGCTTCCGTAAGTGGGTATGATTGCCTGTTTCTTTAGTTTTTTAATATTCACGCTTTCTGTCATATTCCTATTCCTCTATTCCTTTATTTTTGCCGCTCTCCGTCCCAAAGCACGACTTTTCCCTCTCTCAATGAATCCTGCACCATAATGATCCTCTGATTTTCCGACCCCTTAAAGCGCAGCGATACATGATACAATTCCTGAATAAATTCTCCATCCACCATAACATCCACATAGGAAAGAATTTCCTTTGTGTAAGGAAGCTCTTCCGCCATCCTGCCAAGAATATCTTTTTCAAAATCATAACCGGTATAGATCCAGATGGATTTCTCCGGACAAACCTCCTTCATTCTGCGAAGCAGCGGCAGGATTCCCTCCTGATTCTGCGGTTCCATCGGTTCTCCGCCTAAGATTGTAAGCCCCGATACATAAGAACCCGATACATAGGATACGATTTTTTCAATCTCCTTCTCCGTAAAAGGCTCCCCGTAATCAAAATCCCATGCCTCCTGATTAAAGCAATTCTTACAATAATGGGTACAGCCGCTGACAAACAGCGACATTCTCACGCCCGGACCGTTTGCCACATCCATTCGTTTGATCGATGCATAATTCATTTTTCTTTGGTTCCTCCCTTTATTGCTCTCCCAGATGCGTCCGGCTCTCTCCCGACAACACCCCGTTTAAGATATCCGCCAACGGTTCCATGGCGTTCAATTCTTCTTCCAGCGTATTGGTCTGGGCTCCCGACTCAATTAACATCGCTCTTGGAAGCAGATCCAGATTGTATTGATAAGCATCAATATAATTTTTTCTGGTAAAATCCGGATATTTGCACATCGCTTCCAACTTTGCCTGCAGGCTGAACGAAAGATTTTCACTGCGGTAACGATTGTACAGATAATCCAGATCGCCCTTGGCGCTGCTTCTGCTTACCCCGTTGAAAAACATGATCTTAGCCGTCGGTTTCCCGTTTACCTCGGTGACCAGATGCATACTCTCATCAAGTCCGTCCCTGTGCAGATCGATCATAACCTGAATAGTCGGATGATCCGTCAGGATCTGCAAAACGGCAGCTCTGGAATAATCATACGCCTTAGACCGGTCAAAGACGCCATTCACATTATCAAAGACCTCAGTACAATGAATCACATTATAACCGTACTTCTCCGACAATTCCTTCGCAAGTTTCGTGCCCACCGCAATAATTCCCGTATTGACCAGATCATCCGTTGAATCGGCAAACGCCTCGCTTCCGTGGGTGTGATAAATTAAGATCTGAGGATTTGCAGGATCTTTGGGAATACTCATATCCATTCCAAGCAGCGCCTCCGCGTTCAGATCTTCCGGCAAAACCGAAGCCCTTGCGGGAACGACATAGAGATTTGACCTTAAAAAATCATAATCATACAGCTGTGCCAGAGAAAATGCCGGAGCCAGCACAGGAACCGCTTCCGTCTGCGGTTCCGCCTGTACCTGCAATGATGTTGTCTCCTCCTCTTTTTCCCTGACCGTCGTCTGTTCTTCCTCTTGTTTTTCTTCCCCTGTCGTTTCAGTCAAAGAATCTGTAGTTACCACCTTTTGGATCGGAACCGGTTTTTTTCCGTTTCCCGCTGCCTTCTCCGGTTCATACGCCACTAATTTTTCTTTGGCGTAATGATACTCCACCAGACTGTATACGTGATTCGACTTATTTGCCTTCTCCACCACTTTCTCTGCCAGTTTCGTTCTGTCCCGGCATAAAAAAGCCACTTTTATATTAGAATGTTTCAAAATATTGACAAGAAATTGCTCTGTTCCAAAGCAGGCGCCGCTTTGAAACTTCTCTTTCAAAGCAGCCGGCTTCAGCCAGAGCAAAAGATATCCCGACATTACGATCATCAGGCTATATAAAACGACGCGGATTCCGATTTCTTTTCTCAAACGCTCATTCATAGAATACCTCCCCAAAAATCTGAAGCTATTCTATCTTATGACGCGACAGGGTGATTATATGCCACCTTTTGCAGGTCGCATAGCTTTAGCTATGCGACCTGCTTGCAAATAACATTGTTACTCTTCCGCGTAGCCGTTCGGATTCTTTGACTGCCAATTCCAGGAATCCCGGCACATTTCTTCGATTCCAAACTCTGCCTTCCAGAAAAGTTCCCGCTCCGCTTTGGAAGGATCGCAATAACAGGTTGCGATATCTCCCGCACGTCTGGGCTTGATCTCATACTTCACTTTCTGACCGCTTGCTTTCTCAAAGGCCTTTACTACTTCCAAAACGCTGTAGCCGTGTCCTGTTCCGAGATTATAGATATATACTCCCTTATCGCCTTTTAACTTCTCGAGAGCTTTTACATGTCCTCTCGCCAGATCCACCACATGGATATAATCCCGCACGCCGGTGCCGTCAACGGTATCATAATCATTTCCGAACACGCCGAGGCACTCCAGTTTTCCGATCGCTACCTGTGTGACATAAGGCAGAAGATTATTCGGGATTCCTTTCGGATCCTCCCCGATCAGACCGGATTTATGGGCGCCGATAGGATTGAAGTATCGCAATAAGATCACATTCCATTCCTCATCGGAATGATGAATATCCGTCAGCACCTGCTCCAGCATAGACTTTGTCTGCCCATAAGGATTCGTAGGATTTCCCTTCGGGCATTCCTCTGTGATCGGAATCTGTGCAGGATCTCCGTACACTGTTGCAGAAGAGCTGAAAATGATATTTTTCACATGATGTTTTCTCATCACATCGCAAAGCACCAGCGTTCCCGCAATATTATTATAATAATATTCAATCGGCTTCTGTACCGACTCGCCAACCGCCTTATAACCGGCGAAATGGATCACCGCCTCGATCTGTTCATAATCAAAAATCTCATTTAACTTGGCGCGGTCTAAAATATCCGCCTCATAAAAAGTCAATTCCCTTCCGGTGATCTCTTTGACCCGATCCAGCGATTTTTTACTGGAATTGCTAAGATTATCCACTACCACCACATCATATCCGGCTTCCAGAAGTTCCACACAAGTATGACTTCCTATATAGCCGGCACCTCCGGTTACTAAAATTGCCATGCCTTTACCTCCTCTGATAATAATTATTTATACAAGAATTTCTTTGTTTCATTCATAATTTCTTCCAGTATTCTGATATCATCCTGAATTCCTTTTCCCTCCATGGAGTGATTCACACCATTTATGATGTGCAGCGGGATTCCGGCTAAACCGCACAAAGCGCGGATCTGCAGGATATCGATCCACGGATCTTCCGTTCCGGCAAAGGCAATCGCATCTTTCAGCTGAAAAGCAAAGGATTCCGCCACCGGAGTATACATAATCTGTTTGCAGGCGATCCCGTATTCCTCGACATAGGAGTTTGCGATGACTGTTCCGATACTCTTGGAGATCATCAATATCTCACTGTACTCTCCGAACGGGATCTTTTCCAACTGTTCCTTCGCCTGAGCATAAAGCTGTTCATAAGCCATTCTCATCTTTTCTTCACTGCCCCTGATATTCGGAACGGTACAATGATAATCCAGCAGCACTTCCTCGTTATAACCCATCTCGCGTGCAAGGTGTCTTGCGTAATAAAGCAACGGCTTATCGCTGTGATACCCGATCCCCGGAAATACCACCGCCAACTTTCCTCTTTTTTCTTCGCTCATGATTTTTACCTCTTTCTATACCTTTCCGGCTTTCATAATTTTCTCAAACTGTTCAAACATGACCGGTTTTGAGAAATAATATCCTTGATACCATGTACATCCAAGCTCATCCAATAAATCACACTCTTCTTTTCGCTCCACAAATTCCGCAATCACACACATCCCGAGTTTATTGCTGAGATCAATGACAGAGGTTACGATCTGTCTGCTGACGTTATCCGTCAACAGGGTTTTCGTCAGAAAACCGTCAATCTTTACGCCGTCAAACATTTTCGTCTGAAGATAAAGAATCGATGTTTTTCCCACTCCGAAATCATCGATCAGGAATTTATGTCCCTTTTCCCGGATGGAACGGATCTTCCTGTTTACTTCCTCCGTTTTCGCCAGAATATCCTGTTCAGTCACCTCGACCCAGAGTTTTTCCGGCGATATTCCGTAACGTTCTACCGCATTCTGAATGCAATCTTCAAGCCCGTCCCAGCGAAGAGACTTTGCAGTAATATTAACAGAAATCTTAAACGGCTCTTTTGTAATTCCGTCAATCTTTTTGATTGCCTCACATGCCATGTCGAAAATCTGATATTCGATCTCTGACAGGAAATTTCCCCTCTTTGCCAGAAGGATAATAAGCGGCGGATAAATCATGCCAGCGATCGGATGATTCCACCGGATCAGCGCCTCCGCGCCGATACACTTGCCCGATGCCTCAAATTGCGGCTGATACATAAAATATAATTGACGATTCCGCACCGCCTCATGCAGTTCGTCCATCAGCATATTTGCTGCCGCGCCGATCTCATCCCTGCCATCCAGAAATGTGATATCCTCGCCGCTGCTCTCACAGGCTTTCAACTCATCGGTAATTGCCTTGATCTGGTCTTTTACACGATGTTCATCGTATCGCTCATATATGCGCACAAAAGGCAGATATGTAAAAACTCCTGCCGTAATATTTACAACCTGTAGCACAATACCGCTCACCGAATGTCCGCAGGCCAGATATCCGCTGAATAATGCAGGCGTCGTCCAGTTGACCGCAGTAACGATAGGAGCAACCAGTCCCAGTTTAAACGCTGCGTAAGAGATCACCGTACACTCTAAAGGCACCGCCAGAAAAGGTACAAACATCATCGGATTCCAGATGATCGGAAGTCCGAATGTAATCAACTCATTAATATTCAAAACCACCGGAAGGGCTGCCGTCTTCATCAGATTCTTTGTCTTTTTGTATCTGGAAAAACAAAGGACAGCAAGCAGAATACAGATCGATGTTCCGCAGCCTCCCATCAGCACAAATACATCCAGAAATGTCTTGTTAAAGATCACATCCGGCTGAATCTCAATGTGTGCGTTCACAACCACCTCCATGGCATTGCTTCCATGAATTCCCAAAAACCACAGCAGATGAATCATCAGCGTACATAGCACTGCCGTCAGAAAATCGCTGTTTATTCCCTGCAAAAAATGTTCCACCTTCATCCCAAGCCACTGGTTAAAATTACTGATGTGACAAACATCAAAAATCAGATAGGACGCAAGCGCTGTTCCGAGCATGAGAATCGCCATGGGAATCGCCGCCTGCATTGCTTTCCGGTAAACCAGATCCTGTCCGTAGCTGGATGAGATCCATCTTCCGATCCCTTTTCGCACCAATGCGACATAACCGGCAGACACAAAAAACGCCACAAAAATCGCAAGAAAACAACCTTGTGCTCCCAGATTAGAAACATTCTCTTCCATCCCTATATGACAGATCAGCAGAAATGACACGCAGGAAGCGATCGGCGCAAAGATCGCCGACTCGATGGTCTCTTTCTTCTCAATCACATAACTGTAACTGATGGCAATTGTCAGCATAACAGAAAAAAAGGAAAATGAAAAATCTTTAACATATTCTAACAAATGATAAAAAAATCCGCCGCAAAACCGGATCAGAAAGTGCTGAAAAGACACGATGGGAAAACACAAAACCGCCAATGAAAGGGAGGCAGTGATCACCATCGGGATCAGGCTCATCATGCCTCTTCGTATTACCCTGACCACAAAATGCTCTGACAATTTATTTAATTTTATGGCAAGATTTTTCATGTTTTCACCACCTCATTTGTCATCTTTCGAATACCATGTCTCCATTGTATCACAATCACATTCTGATTTCAACCAAACCTTTTTTCTGTTTTTCCCGGCTTATGTCGTTTCTTCTGATGAATCGTCCATTTTTTCCGTAACTATCCGCAGATATTCCCGTTCTGCTTCCACCTCAACGGGATATGGATATTGTTTGCATGCACATTCAAAGGAATGAAGGGCATTTTTTGCGGCTTCCAAATTTTTCCTGATCAAACGCTGATAGGCGTATTCCGTGCGCGCAAATGCCGGATATGTTTTCATCGCCTTCGCATATTTTAAATATTCTGCATCCCGGTATTTTTCACATTCGGACTCTCTTGCCTCTCCGAGGATCTCACAAAATTGCGCATCCGCTTTCAGACTCTGCCTGTGAACCGGATGCAGCGGAATCTCCCATGTAAGCAGCTCATCTATGGTTTCTTTCGTTTTTTTTGTCTCTCCCCGGTCGAAGAGCCAGTTGCAATATAACACAGCCGGCACCGTACAGATTGGATCCGTAAGAGCTTCCTCCTTCGGCTGGACAAACCACTCTTTCGGAAAATCCTTGACGCGGACTCCTTTCTTTAACAATACAATGCCTCTCAACTGCATAAAAAATGCATCTCTTGCCTCTTTACTCCTGCCGATCTCCAATATATTCCTGCCGTCATTTCCCGATCCCGCAAAGGGGATCCCGTTGGCAAGGATCACAGCAATACCAATGCAGACAGAGCACAGACAGACAAAGGACAACATTCCTTTTCCGCCGGCGGCAAAGGTGATTCCTGCCGCGATCAAAACCAAAAGTCCGTTGGCAAGAATTCCGCCGAGGTTATATAAAAGATACGGCGTTCCCGTCTGCGGCGGCTCCATAATGCACTGTCCTGCGGTTCCCGCGATCGTATACCGGTAAAGCCGGATCTTTCCATCCTCATCCTTCTGCCATGTAAAACTCAAAATCCGAAAAGAATGAAATCCATAGCCGGACAATAATCCGCAAACCATATGTCCCGCCTCGTGAAGAACAATATGCAGAAAGAAAATCACATAAGCCAGCAGGACTGCTCCTACCATCGCCAATGCATATTTGCCGCCGGAAAAATCATGAAAATAGATGCCACACAAAATCCCGATCATCATAAAACCGAAAAGATACACGACCGCCACCAGCACAGAACCGTTTCCGGCTTCCTTCTTTTTTGAATTCTTTGTCTGCGTCTCCATAGATGTTCCTTTCCTTATAATTACACTATTTCTTCAAATTCACCAGAAGTTTCCGATACTCTTCCCAGCTCATCGGCTGATAATAGAAAAATCCCTGGATATATCTGCATTTTAAGCTTAACAATCTGGTAAATTCCTCATCGTTCTCTACCCCCTCCATCACGGTTTCAAGTCCCATAAGTTTACTGATATCCAGCAGAGAACGCACAAGCTTCATAGTCTTTGGCTCACGGATATGCCGGATAAAGGACTTATCGATCTTGATGGTATCCACCGGCAGCGCCCCGATACTGCTTAAAGAACTGTAACCTGTTCCGAAATTATCAAGACAGAGTCTAAAGCCCAGTTCTTTTAACCGCTTTGCCGTCGAGATCACGATTTCCTGATTTTCCACATAGGCAGATTCCGTGATCTCAAGCCCGATGGTTGTGGGATCGATCCTGTATTTGTCCACCAGATGTTGAAATTCCTCCACCACATCCAGATACATAATATCCAGCCTTGACACATTTAAGGAACAGTGTACCATACGCAGTCCTGCATCCTTCGCCTCCCTCAAATGCTTGAACAATGCTTCCCATATGTACCGGTCTAAGAGCAGGATATGTCCCGTTTCCTCCAGCAGGGGAACAAACTCCTCCGGCTCGATCACTCTTCCGCCATGTACCCAGCGGGCAAGGAACTCCGCCGATACGATCTGACCGTCCAAAGTATCACACACCGGTTGAAAATAACCGACAAATTCATGATTCTCAATACCATCCAGAATTTCCTGTATTCTTTGCGGTTTGTTCATCTGATAAAGATCCTGTTCCGGATCGTATACGCAGATCTGCCTGCCCATATCTCCCCTGATCTGAGAAACCGCAAACAGTGCCTTATCATACATCTCCTGAACTGATTCCGCAAAATTTGTAACCTGATAGATTCCGACGGACTGCGATACTCCTTTTCCTTCCCTGTAAAGATCCTGCAGATCATGCTCTAACTGCTGATAAATATTCCGGATCGTGTGATCACCGATATCAATAAAAACGGCAAACACATCTCCGCCGAAATAACCGACCACACATGGTTTGCTGTCTCTTATATTCGCCACATCCTCAGCGATCAGCATAAGATTTTTCTCGCTGTTTTCCTTACCGTAAATTTGTTCAAATAACTCGAAATGATCCAGATCCGCCACGATCATATAAAAATTCCCGAAAGGACGAAGTTTTATCAATTGTTCACTTTTTTCAAAAAACTCGTCCATACCAGGAAAACCGATCTTTCGCTTTCTCTCCTCGATTATCTGCTCCCGGTTTGCTTCCTCCATCGTTCGCTCCGCCTGAAGATCCCTCACATATACTAGAAAATATTCTTCTTCTCCGCCCGCATATTCCATGGTACACTCCACCCATCGATATTCCCGGTTTTGTCCTAACAGCCGGTATCTCGCCCGGTTCTGTCTCCGTTTATACCGGCTGTGTTTCAGCCGGTTCATGCTCTCCTTATTGAACAAAGACATAAACTGTTCAATATCCTGATCATAGGGATAAACCTGAAGTGAACGGATCTCCTCCACCATATGGAAAAATGATGAATGCATCGCTCCCGATAACTTTAATTTTCCTTTATTGAAAAATAAAATATCCCACGTATTATTTTTCAGACTGATCTGTGAGATAATATCATAATAATATCGTTCCATAATCTATCCTCATTTCTTCTATTCCACTGCCATTTCAATTCCCTCTGCAAGAATTTTTCCGAGGATTCTGATATTCTCGTCAATATCCTTCGGCGTCACAAAAAATTCTCTGTCGCTCATTTCCATCAGTTCGCATGCAAATTGATGTTTCTCTTTTACCGTAAACTCCTGATACATTTGTGCGATACCATTGCCGGTTTTTGCCTCCTCCATCAACTGCAGAAAATGCTCCATGACCTCTTTCACCATCGCCGCAGCTTCCACCACCGTCGGCACGCCGATGGCGATCACCGGAACTCCCATGGTTTCTTCATTGATCCCCATCCTGTGATTTCCAACGCCGGAGCCGGGACATATCCCCGTATCCGCGATCTGAATGGTCGTATTCAGCCTTGCGGTATTGCGCGCCGCAAGAGAATCGATGGCGATCACTCCGTCGGCGTGAATTTCCTTAACCAGTCCCCTGATATAATCCGCAGTTTCAATCCCTGTCTTTACCGTCACATCCGGCGTCACCGCACAAAGTCTGTCCGTCGCAAAAAGCCTGCCGACAGTCTCCGGCCCCAGCGCATCCGGCGTAGCGTCCCGATTACCAAGTCCCACTGCAAGAATCTTGCGTATCTTTATCCCCTGCCGTCTCTCTAAGGTTTTCAGCATTTCTCCCAATTGAAGTCCGACTTCATAAGACATTTCCTCATAAAAGTCATCCTCATATTCCTCAATCAGGCAGTCTTCCATCGTCACATAAGTTCCCATGGGTTTACGCATTGCCCTTGCGCCGCATTCATTTTTAATCACAACCTTCGAAACCCCGAAACGTCCTCCGTATCCTGTCTTCTTCTCCAGCACAACGCCGGAAATTTCCCGCTTCGTCCCGGCAAAGCGCTCCTGCTCCTCCAGGGCAAGATCTGTCCGTATCTCCGTATTCATGATTTCCATCCTCCTGTTCTCAGCCGATTCTTCTGATAACAGGATTCCCGGAATATTTCTTTTTATTCTTTTTATTCTTTCTGTTCCCGATGTTCTCCCTCCATCGGAATAAAGCTTCGCATGGTTTCCTGTCTTACCGTCTGCTCCGCTCTGTCGGTCGCCTCCGCGCAAAAATATTCCTGTGCGCAGAGCAGTTTCTTTCCCCGCTTGTCTACTTTCTCATACATATCGTCCGGTTTCAGGATATGCGCTTTTAACGTATCTTCCAGCTGTATCTGAAGGATATGGATCACTTCCGCTTTCAATTCTTCATCTTCCACCGGAAATAAGATCTCCACACGCTTGTCCAGATTTCTCGGCATCCAGTCCGCGCTTGACAGGTAGACCTCCTCCTGTCCGTCATTGTGAAAATAAAAGACTCTGCTGTGTTCCAGAAATGTACCAACAATGGAACGCACCCGGATATTCTCGCTTAATCCCGCAACGCCTGCCCGCAGACAGCAGATTCCCCGAATGATCAGCTCGATCCTGACGCCTGCCTGTCCCGCTTCATACAAAAGGTCAATGATCTCCTTATCGCATAGAGAATTCATCTTTGCGATAATAAAGGCTTCTCTGCCTTGTTTTGCATGCTCCGTCTCCCTGCGGATAAGATATTCAAATTTATCCCGAAGCCACAAAGGCGCCAGCGCCAGACGATTCCAGCCCACAGGTTCCGAATAGCCGGAGAGCATGTTGAAAACTGCCGTGGCGTCCTCTCCGATCATACGTCTGCAAGTAAACAGTCCCATGTCTGTATACAATTTTGCCGTAGAATCGTTGTAATTTCCGGTACCCAGATGTACATACCTGCGGATGCCTTCCTCCTCATTTCTTACCACCAGTGTGATCTTGCTGTGGGTCTTTAACCCTTTCAGACCGTAGATCACATGGCAGCCCGCCTTCTCCAGTTTCTTCGCCCAGTTAATATTATTCTCCTCATCAAACCTTGCTTTCAGTTCCACAAGCACCGTTACCTGCTTTCCGTTCTCCGCCGCCTCCGCAAGAGAAGCAATGATCGGGGAATTTCCGCTGACCCGGTACAAAGTCTGCTTGATTGCGAGAACCTTCGGATCCTTGGAAGCCTGTCTCACAAAATCCACCACCGGATCAAAAGACTGATACGGATGATGCAATAAAATATCCCCTTTTGCGATCCGGTCAAAAAGATTTTCCTCCGGAGAAATGGCAGGGTGCGGTTTTGGAAAATATTTCGGCGCTTTCAATCTGTCAAACCCGTCAATCCCGTACAGCTTCATCAAAAAGGTCAGATCCAGCGGCCCGTTGATCGGAAATACATCCGCATCCTTTAATTCCAGCTCATCTTTTAAGATCTTCAACAATCTGCCGTCCATCTTATCCTCGATCTCCAGACGGATCGCCGCGCCCCATTGCCGCTTCTTAAGCTGTTTTTCGATTTCTTTCAGCAGATCTTCCGCCTCATCCTCATCGATGGAAAAATCCGCATTTCTCATAATCCGGTAAGGATGAGCGCTGATCACCTTATAATTCATAAAAAGCTTCTGGATATGGCGCTCGATGATCTCCTCCAGAAAAATAATGCTGACCGTCCCCTCTTTTTCCGACGGGATCTTAATAAACCGGGGGAGCACCGACGGTACCTGCACCGTCGCAAATTCCAACTCCGGTTCCCCTTTTTCCTTCTCATCCTCTGATTTTTTCTTTCCTGATTTTGCTTTTCTCCGCTCTTCCACTTTATCAGCAAGATCCTGCTTCTTCTCAAGCAATGCCGCAATATTTAAGGACTTATTTCTGATCAGCGGAAACGGTCTTGAAGAATCCACTGCCATAGGAGTCAATACCGGATAGATCTGTTCCTCAAAATATTGATCCACATACGCTTTCTGTTCTTTATTCAAATCCTCATGGCGATGCAGCAGAAGCAGTCCCTCCTGGCGCAATGCCGGCATCAGGGAGCGGTGATAAGTGGAATATTGCAGATTCACAAATTCGTGGGTTTCCCGAAGAATCGCCCGTATCTGTTCCTTGGGCGTCATTCCCGCAATATCCCGCTTCTCATAATCCACATCCACCATATCTTTCAGGGAAGCCACGCGGATCATAAAAAATTCATCTAAGTTGGATGAGGTGATGCTTAAGAATTTCAAACGTTCAAACAGCGGATTCGTCTTATCTCTCGCCTCAGACAAAATACGATAATTAAATTTCAGCCAGCTAAGTTCCCGGTTCGTATATTTCTCACTATCCTTCATGGGCTTTCCCTCCTAAACATCAAATTTCTTCTGCCTGATCAAAACTTTCAACCCGTATACTTCCTGAAAAAGCGCTGCCTTTTCGTCGAAAAGTCCCAATTCCAGCGTAAGATCCTCCCTAGTCTTCGTATGGATCCACATCTCATCCCCCCGCAATTCCAGCCTGTATCCTTTCATTTTCTGTTTGTGACTGCGGTCAAGCGCATTGGCAACACGCAGGATTGCCGTCAGCTTGATCACTGTCAGATCCTCTTCCCCGTCTGTAGGCAGCGTATTGTATTTTACCACTTTTGCAAGCATTTCCCGTTCGCAGTGAGACAATCCGATGATCTCCGTTGCCATGATAATGTGATAAGCGCTCTCTCCCGCATTCTGAATACTGATATATTTGCCGCAGCCATGGATCAAAGCGGCGGACTCCAGCAATAATTTTTCCTTCTTCCCCATTCCGTGCAATTTCCTGGTAAGCTGAAAAATATTTCCCGCAATTTCACCGACAAAAGCGGTATGTTCCACATCTTCCTTATAGCGCTTTGCAATTCCCCGCACCTCATTGATAATATCTTCCCGAAAATCATGTTTTGCAGAGATCTTTTTCTTTCGCAAAGCAAAATCGATGGCCATCCCGTCACAAATATCCGTTCCCGGTATCCATATCTGCTTTGCCTCCACAAGTTCGATCATTCTTCCGTAAATCCGGACACACAAAAGCAGGAACAAAGCCCTTTTTCCGGACATCTGAAGTTCTTTTGCCAGTTCACGCTCACTCATTCCCTTTAATTTACGGTACCTTGCCACAAAATCCTCTGCCGTCATTCTGCGCTCAAATCCGCCTTTTTCCGGATTTCTCGTAAATAACGTAATCTGGTCTCCGGTTGCGATCAGATTATCGATCCGCTTGTCTTTCATAAAGATCCGTTTGAAAGTCTGCAAGTCATTATTAATGATCTCATCCAGCAATCCGTCAACATCTACCAGATTACTGCCAAGCCGGTAGAGCAATTCCGATATTCTCAACGAACCGATCTTAATATTCTGCGTCGAAGCAATATTTTTCTTATCTAAAAGGGAAATCTGAATACTTCCCGAGCCCACTTCCAGAATCGCCGTATTCCCCTGCGAAAATTCCTCCAATTCTTCCGGATACATGGCAAGAGCCTTGTAGGTCACAAGCCTTTGCTCCGAATTGCTGATGATCGTCACCCGAAAGCCTGTCCGCACATAGATCCGGTCAAGGATCAACCGCGCGTTATCCGCTTCCCGCAACCCGCTGGTTGCCACCACATCACATTCCGTCACATGGTATTCCTCCAGAATCTTCCGAAACCCCAAAAGTACCTCGCACAATTTTTCGATCGTCTCAAAGCACAGACTGTGTCTGGTATAGGTTTCCCTGCCCAGCTCCAGAACATACCTGACATCGTCCGTCACTCTGACCTTTTTACCTGAAACAAATTCAAAAATCTTCAAAACCAATTCATATGATCCGATATCGATCACGCCAAATCGTGCCGCTTCCATACCATCATCACCTCACCAAATTTGTGTTTTGCTTTTTTAATAGTTTCCAAGAATTTTTAAAAAGACTGCTTCCTCACGAATACTCCGCAATGCATTTTCCACCGCTCCGTCGGAGAGATTTCCCTCAAAATCCACAAAAAAGCGGTATTCCCAGTTGCGTCCCTCGATGGGACGGGATTCGATCTTCGTCATATTCAGATCATTATAGATAAAATGCGAAAGCATTTCATACAGAGAACCGCTTTCATGAGGAATTTCAAAACAAATACTGACCTTTTCGGCAGTTTTTGTATAGATCTTCTCTCTTCCCACTACCACAAAGCGGGTTGTATTCAAATCATTATCCTGAATATCCGAATCAAGAATTTCCAATCCATAGATCTTTGCCGCAGTTTTCCCCGCAATGGCAGCCTGAGAAGGATCCCCGTCCTCCAGAACTTTCTTTGCGCTTTCCGCCGTATTTCCCATACTGATCTTCTGCCACTGTCTGTGTCTGTAAAGATATCCGTCACTTTGCATCAATGCCTGAGGGTGAGAATATACCCGTTGAATCTTGGAAAGATCTGCTCCCGGCAATCCAATCAGATTATGTTCCACTTTCAAAAAAACATTGCCTACAATATAATTGTCATATTTTAGCAAGAGATCATGTACCTGGGTGATCGCCCCCGCCGTGGAATTCTCATAAGGAAGCACAGCATAGTCCGCCCTGCCGTCTTTTACCTCTTCCATAGCGTCACGCCATGTCTGTACATGATAGCAATCCGCTTCTTCACCAAAATACTGTAGCGTCGCCTCATGAGCATAGGCGCCTTCCACACCCTGATATACGATCTTTACGCCGGTCTTTTCTACCGCATCCACCTGACGGAAATCCACTTTCTCCATCATCCCGTAATCCGACATGATCTGATATTGCATCTTCCGGCTCATGGCCATGATCTGCCGGAATAATTCACCGGAGGATTTCCGGTAAGCGCTGTTTGCCGTATTCTCCATGATCTTCTCAAGCTTTTCCTTTTCCCTCTTTGTATCGAGAACCTGTTTCTGATTTTGAATCTTATATTCCGCAACCTCACGGCACAGATCCATGCGTTTTTCAAACAACCGAACCAGTTCCCGGTCTACGCTGTCAATATAATTTCTGATCTCCGATAAATCCATGATGTCTGTCCTTTCCTCAGCGCGCGCAAATTTATGACATTCTCTGACGCACGATCTCATAAGCCAAAACCCCCGCTGCCACAGAGGCATTCAAAGAATCGATATCACCTTTCATAGGGATCGATGCGATATAATCACATTTTTCCCTGATCAGCCGACCGACGCCTTCCCCCTCATTTCCGATTACAAGTCCCAAAGGACCTTTCAGATTCAGCCGGTACATTGTCTCGCCGCCCATGTCGGCGCATACAAACCACAATCCTTCTTTTTTCAACTCCTCAATGGTTGCGGCAAGATTGGTCACTTTGGCCACCGGCGTATAATTCAGCGCCCCCGCGGAAGCCTTTGCCACCGTTGCCGTAAGCCCCACCGCATGACGCTTCGGAATGATCACTCCGTGAGCCCCGGCTAAATTTGCCGTTCTGATGATCGCTCCCAGATTGTGCGGATCTTCGATATTATCCAGTAAAAAGAGGAACGGATCTTCCCCCTTTGCCCTTGCCGCCTCAAGCATATCCGATACTTCGCAATAATCATATGCCGCCGCCTTTGCGATGACTCCCTGATGTTTTCCCGTGGCGGACATATGATCCAATCGTTCTTTATCCACAAAATCCAGCACTACCTTCGCTTTTTTTGCCTCCCGGACAATACTCATCACAGGTCCGTCCTTGCAGCCTTTGAGCACATATAATCTGTCAATGGTTTTTCCGGAGCGAAAAGCTTCCAACACCGCATTTCGTCCTTCTATGGTAAATTCTTCGTATGCCATTTCTTATCCTTTCTGCCGATCATTTTTCCTGCATATCCAGACCTTTTTTGATCAATTCCATCATGCGCCCGGTCTGTCCGGTCATGTACAACATTCCCATCAGTGCCTCAAATCCGGTGGCTCTGCGATAATCCTGAATATCCGCATTTTTTGCGGCAGTGTGAGACTTGGCGTTTCTGCCCCGCTTATATACTGCCCGTTCTTCCTCTGTAAGCAAGTCATACAATCCTGCGATCATCTTTGCCTGTGTCCCTGCCTTTACCAGATCACTGCTTTTCTTATGAAGTTTATTTACCTGTGTATGATGACTTGCCACCACCATACTCCGGATCACCAGTTCATAAATAGCATCTCCGATATAAGCAAGCGTCAGAGGCGGACAACTTCTCACATCCTGTTTTGGAAGATCGAATTCTCCCAAAACACAGTCAAAAAAATCTATGCCTTTTTCCATTTTACGCCTTCTCTGGTATCTTCAAGAATGATTCCTTTTTCCAGTAATTCCGCCCTTATGGCATCTGCTTTTGCAAAATCCTTCTCTTTCTTTGCCGCCTTTCTCTCCTCGATCTTTGCAAGCACATAGGATTCCAGATCGGAATCGATGGTCTGTTTGCCTCTCTTTGCCGTCAGATCCAGCGACAGCACTTCATCAAAACTCTCTGCCAGCTTTAACTTTGTCGCATCACCAAGATCCGATTTTAACATATCATATAAAACAGTAATCCCCATCGCCGTATTCATATCGTTGCCCACGGCATCGATAAATTTTTCACGATATGCGGCAAAATCCGCCTCATCTGCCTCACCCGACGGATTCAGTCTGGCAATGGCATTTAACAATTTCTCATAAGCGGAAGTCATATTATCCAGCACTTCATAGGAGAACTCTAACGGTTTGCGGTAATGGGACTGTAGGCAGAACATCCGGTATACCAACGGATTATAGCCTTTTTCCTCCAGCAGAGAAACCGTCAGAAAATCACCTTTGGATTTACTCATCTTACCGGTCTTATCATTTAAATGATGCACATGAAACCAGTAATTGCACCATTTATGTCCCAGATAAGACTCGCTCTGCGCAATCTCGTTGGTATGATGTGGGAAAATATTATCCACGCCGCCGCAATGGATATCCATATATTCACCCAGATGCTTCATGCTGATGCAGGAGCACTCGATATGCCAGCCCGGATAACCTACGCCCCACGGGCTTTCCCACTTCAATTCCTGATTGTCAAACTTGGATTTTGTAAACCAGAGAACAAAATCGCTCTTATTTCTCTTATTCCGGTCTTCGTCCACGTCATCCCGAACGCCTACCATCAGTTCTTTTTCGCTCTGACTGGAAAATACATAATAATCCTCCAGTTTCGATGTATCAAAATATACATTGTCTCCGGCTACATAGGCATAACCTTTTTCCAACAATACTTCGATCATGTGGATAAATTCCTGTATGCAATTCGTTGCCGGTTCCACTACGTCCGGTCTTTTGATATTTAATTTCTTACAATCATCAAAAAATGCATCCGTATAGAACTTTGCGATCTCCATCACCGTCTTGTGTTCCCGCTTTGCGCCCTTTAGCATCTTATCTTCACCGGTATCCGCATCGCTTGATAAATGTCCCACATCGGTAATATTCATAACGCGCTTCACATCATATCCCGCATAGCGCAGCGTCTTTTCCAGAATATCCTCCATGATGTAGCTTCGCAGATTCCCGATATGCGCATAGTGATACACCGTCGGACCGCATGTATACATGGAAACCTTTCCGTCCACTCTCGGAACAAAAGTTTCCACTTCCCTTGTAAGCGTATTGAAGATTTTGATCCTGTTCTCCATTGATTTTGCTTCCTTTCTGTTTCTCCTCTAATAACGATCGTTTATTATCTGACTCAGTCCGGTCGGATGCCGATCCCGTAATCTCGCCTGCTTTGCAGCCTCGAACGG
>CADBTR010000033.1 GCA_902797675.1 uncultured Lachnospiraceae bacterium | reverse complement strand
TTACACGAAACTGATCTTCAATTCTTGTAAGACCATGGTATTTATCTATTACATCTAAAGGTTTCATGGTAAGTTCGGAGGTTACTATCTGATAATATCCAAGACTCTTTTTGTATTCTGCCACTTTATCGAAATCAATCAATGCTTTTATGTCGGATGAATTTATGAGTTCGCCGGTTTTTTCGTTGATACAATCTTTTTTGAAAAATTTACGCAGGCTTTTTGCTTGCAGAGCAGTTATCCGAAAATTGCCCGGATTGTTTTCGAGTTTTTCTAAAAAATCCAAAAATTTTTTATTTTCAGCCTCGCTTCTGGCTTGAAATTTTCTGCTCCAATATACGACAACCTGTTCTTCGATTGTCCGGCTGTTTCCGTTTTCATCTTTTATGCGGCGTTTCATCACTCTGGATTTGTATTTGAAATCGTCGCCTTTATTTATATACCCTTCGTCAGAATAAGTCCATTCCTGTTCTTTTTTTGTACTCTTTAATAAGCTTTTGGATACAATGTATCCATGTCCGGCATCTAACAGATAAAGAAGATTTCTATACTGACAGATTCCCCGATCTGCAATCATGATAAAACGGGAAAAATCTAAATCATCAATATTTTTTTGCAAAGCAGGACGCAGGGTTAAGTGATCAAGTGTGTTACCGGGGAAAGATTCGATGGCAATCGGTATGCCGTCATCATCTAAGAATAATCCCATCTGCACGATAGGGAGTTTTCGTTCTTCTTTACACACGCCAAATTTTCTAAGTCCTTTTACAAGTATATTTCCTTCGTCATCCATTATATCTTCATCTGCGTTTTCTATTTCATAGTAGAAATTTGTAACATCATAATAAATGACAGACGGAGATCTGCCTGCTTTTTTTACAAGACTGGTGTTTATCCTGCGAATAATGCGGTTTTTATTTTTTGCGATGAAATCCAGAGTATCATAGACATTATCCGGATTAAAATCCGAGAGGATTGGTTCATAGTAATCGTTATTCTGCTCAACCGTTGCGCGTTTTGATGCGGGATTCAGGAGGCGACCGAAGATAAGTAGTTTCGCAAAACCATAAACATCATATTTAATTTTTGTAAATCCTTTATATGAGGCAAAAAGATTTCTTAGCCCCAATTCTTCCATAATCCGTTCCAGTAAAAGATGACTGAACAGCTTTGGATGTCCTATGCAATCGGGACTTCCTTCTTTTATTTCAAAACGATAGGTTGCTACCGAAATAGGATTTCCTTCACAGTAGGGGAGTAAAGACTCAATAAGTGGGTTGCCGGATTTAAAAGATTTTTTCAGCCTGTCCACATAGTCTGGTTCACCATCATCGTAGCGGTCGAGTGGACCGATGTTTTTGATGACTTGCTTTTGTGAAACTTTAAGTCCTTTTTTGTTGGTGACTCGAACCGAGCGGACAAGTCTTAGATACGGTTTTGCATTATTTGTAAAACATTCTATATACATAAAAACCTCCTAGCCAAAATAGACCCATAGACCTACAATATAATTATACCACAAAAGAATAAAAAAAGCAAGGAAAACCTTGCAAAAATAGAATTTTTTTATTTAGTTAAGTGGCAAACTCGGGGGGGGGAAAAATAAAAAAATTCAGATAAAGCCAGAGTTGAAAACTATCAGATCCTGTGGTAAAATGGCAGCGTTGTCATAACCTATTCCGGCAACGGAAGGGGGTGATAGCTGTGTTCCAATATGTTACTTCAATTATAGCCAACATCGCGGGTGAGATTTTGGGCGGATTAATCCTGTATTATCTTGTCAAATGGTTAGATGGAGGTTCTGATGACAACTAGCCTCAGTGTTCTACAGACTGAGATTGTAGAATCAAAATCCCCCTTGAAGCGCAATTTCAAGGGGGATTTTTAGCAATGTTCCAATATGTCGTTTCGATTTTGTCTTACGACATCATTAGTATAACATAATCTGCATTGAAAAACAATCAAAAATTGCAAATTAAAAAAATGGAAAAATAAAAATCCATTGACGAATAATTAACGGATGTTTATAATGAAGAAGTAATCAATACGGAAAGGAGTGCTGTCAGGTCAGAACCGGCTATGGACAGCAGAAAAAACATGAAAGAATTTCAACCGATCAAAGAGGGAAAAGTAAGGGAAGTATATGATAACGGCGACAGCCTGATCATTGTTGCCACAGACAGGATCTCCGCTTTTGATGTCATCCTGAAGAATCAGGTGACAAAGAAGGGCGCGATCCTGACACAGATGTCTAAGTTCTGGTTTGAGTATACAAAAGACATTGTTCCGAATCATATGATTTCTACCGATGTAAAAGATATGCCGGAATTTTTCCAGAATGAAAGATTTGACGGAAACAGCATGATGTGTAAAAAACTCACGATGCTTCCAATCGAGTGCATCGTCCGCGGATATATTACAGGAAGCGGCTGGGCAAGTTATAAAGAGAATGGCACTGTTTGCGGGATTAAATTGCCGGAGGGACTGAAAGAGTCAGAGAAATTGCCGGAGCCGATCTATACCCCGAGCACGAAGGCTGAGATCGGAGATCACGATGAGAATATTTCATTTGAGCAGAGCATTGATGTTCTTGAGAAAGCATTTCCGGGAAAGGGTGAGGAATATGCGAACAAGATTAAGGACTGCACCATCGCATTGTATAAGAAGTGCGCCGAATACGCCTTGAGTAAAGGCATCATCATTGCGGACACCAAGTTTGAGTTCGGACTGGACGAGAACGGAAATGTCGTTCTGGGCGATGAGATGCTGACACCGGACAGTTCAAGATTCTGGCCTTTAGAGGGATATAAGGCAGGACAGGGTCAGCCGTCTTTCGATAAGCAGTATGTAAGAGACTGGCTGAAAGCAAATCCGGACAGCGATTATCATCTTCCGAAGGAAGTGGTTACGAAGACGGTAGATAAATATAAGGAAGCATATGAATTGCTGACAGGAAAAAAGTTTGAATAATAACAAAATCATACCAAAGATAACAATATCATATTGTCGAAGTACAGAAGAAGTTGTATAATCGACTCTGTATAGGAAAAATGCATAAAAAAATCAGACAAATGAGAGGTGATGTGTGCAAAGAAACGAAAATAATCCAAAAAGGAGGTAGAGACGGGCGAAGAGATTTGTATTTTTTGTGAATATTTCCATAAATTAGTGTGGACAACAAAAAAGAAATCATGTATAATGGAAATAATCGTTTAAAACACGAAATAAACAAGGAAAGAGGTATACTTATGAAAAGTAAAAAGTTATGGGCAATGATGCTTTCAGCTTCTATGATTGTAAGTTCGATCGGTGTAGTTCCGGTCGCCGCTGACACAGCCACAACATCAGAGCCCGAAGTTGTTTTGTCCGTTACACCGGATAAGACAGATGTTGCACCGGGTGATACTGTCACCCTGACTGTTGCGGTAGATAAGTTTCAATCTTCCAGAGAAGATGATGTTGACACAAAGAAAGGCGGTAAGACATATAAAGGAAAATGTTTCAGCACATTTCAATGTATGCTGTCTCTTGGAGAAGCGACATTTGAGGAAGAGTATCCTGAATTAGGAGATTTTCTTCTGAACGCAACTATGAGCCCTGCATATGATGCGGCAAACAATGTAATCGGAATTGCAGAGGCAAGCCCGAATAACTACATTGAACAGACAGAAACACCGGTATTGGTTTATCAGGCTACGGTAACAATTCCGGGCACAATCACAAAGAATCAGGATATCACTTTTGAGTTTGTCGGTGATACCATTGCAAAGAACTTTAATGCAGAGGGTAACTATACCGTTGAGACAAAGTCCGCAACTGTTCATGTATGGGCAGAAGCACCGGAGATTTTAGTAGATGGTGTGGCACCGGTAGAGAACTATACAAAGGGTGTTAATGTTGACGCAAGAGGCGCAGATTCTGTAACTTTGAACGGACAGGATATTACAAGTTCCCTTCCTTACTATGTAGCAGATGAAGGAACTTACACAGTAGTGGCAACCGGTAAGGCTGGAACTGCCAAAACGGCATTTACTGTGACTTCTGTGCTTGAAAGCATTGAGATCAATACACTTCCGAAGACAACATATAAACTTGGCAAGGATCTTGACTTGACAGGTGGCGTGATCGATGCGAAGTATTCTTTGGGCAATACAAAGGATATTTCGATGACAGACCCGACGGTTACTGTTTCCGGTTACGATTCTAAGACAGTTGGAAAACAGACACTTACTGTTTGCTATAGCCCGTTTTGTGAGTATACAAATTCTCATCCTGCAACAATTGGTGCCCCATTTTCAGCAAATACAGGTGATGAAACAATTGAGGGAGACTTTAAGGCAACTTATACTTTCCATGATAAGTCTGTAGGAACTGATAATTTTGATAATTATATCCTGGAAATCAACAATGGAGACGGTACTTTCATAGATGCAAGAGCGGATGCTTATGGTTGGTTATACCAAGCAACTGATGGTGAAACTATTACTTTTGCAAATGGCTCTCTTGATTGGCCTACATGGAATGCTGCTATGAAAGAGGGTCAGGATTGTACCGTAACCGTAGAAAGAAAGGGAACTACTTTCAATATAAGTTTGACGGCGGCAGGTGAAACTTTTACCGCAACTACAACAGTTGCAAAATTTGAAGGAAAGCCGGCAATTCTTCATTTGACAGGTGAGGAGTGTGAACTTACGAATGTGAAATTGGTTGTATCCAGCGAGAATGCGGGTAAAACTACAACATTTGAAGTTGAAGTCCTTGACAAAGAGGTTACAGATGTAGTATTAAAGTCTCAGCCGGTAAACACAACTGTTAAGGAAGGCAAAGACCTTGATCTGACAGGCGCAACCATTGATGTTACTTATGATGATGGCAGCAAGGATGAAGGCGTAGCAGTAACAGAAGATATGGTTTCAGGCTTTGATAATACAAAGCTTGGTGAGCAGGAGTTACCGGTTACCTATAAGGGTAAGACTGCACAGGATAAGATCTATGTAGTTGTTGAGCCGAAGGCAGTGACAGGAATCGTAGTAAATGACGATGTTTTAAGCTCTGCAAAAGAAGGCAAGGAATTTGCTAAGAAAGGTACGATCACAGTATCTTATGATAACGATACAACAGAGAAAGTAAATCTTACAGCTGATTCCGTTTCCGTTGACAGCTCGGCAGTAGATATGAGCAAGCCGGGAGAGTATACGGTAAAGGTAACTTACACAGATAACAATCAGAAGACATTTGAGGGAAGCTATAAGTTTACAGTAGAGAAGAAAGTTCTCACAGGTATTACTATGGCTAATATGCCGTCTAAGACAAGCATAATCGAAGGTCTTTCCTTTGATTTCTCAGATGGAACCATTTTGGCAACTTATGACAATGATACGACTGCTGATATCAACATAACAAATGACATGGTATCAGGCTATGATAACAAGAAAGTAGGAACACAGACAGCAACCGTTACATATACAGAGGATGGTGTTACAAAGACGGATACATTTGAAGTAATCGTAACAGCTAAGAGCATTGAGACTGTTGAAGTTAAGAATTATCCGACAGCGGACAGCGTGATGGAAGGCAAGCAGTTCGATCCTGCTGGTGGTGTATTAGTAGTTTCTTATAACAATGAAACATCAGAGGAGGTTGAGGTTACAGATGCTATGATCACTCTGGATACAACAACACCAGGTATGAAGCAGGCAACGATCACTTATGACAAGTACACATTCCCATTTGACGTATTGGTTATTGCTAAGAAAGAGATCAGCATCACACCGAATAAGACAGAGTTTGAGGTGAATGAAGGAACAGAACTTCCGGCAACAGATCTTGTTGTATCATTGAATTATGATAATGATACATCCGTTGCTTTGAAGTATAGTGATCTTACCGTTGAAGGCTATGACATGAACAAGCTTGGCGAGCAGAAGGTAGTGATTTCTTACAGCAGTTTCACAACTGAGATTACTGTAACAGTACTTGCAGTATCTGATATTGACGCAACAGATGACGACGATTCTGTTTACGCTGTTGTAAAGGAAGATACTACAACAAAGGTTGACGAGGCTGTAGCAGCAGTTGGCGTAAAGGCTAATAAGACAGTTGTTTACGATGTAGCTACATTGAGCAAGAAGCTTGGTACAGTTGTAGATACAACTGCAGCAAACATCACAGTAGCTGTACCGGAAGGATTAGATGCATCCAAGCTTGCAGTATATCTGTTTGACGGAACTTCATTGAAGGAACTTGCTGCAACAATAGCTGATGGAAAGGTAACTTTCGCAAATGTTGGCGAGCAGAAGATCGTATTCGTAGAGAAAGCAGTGGAGGAGACAAAAACAACAGATACAACTGCTACAACTGCAAAGACTGATACTGCAAAAGCTGATACTACAAAGAAAGCAGCAACAACACCTAAGACAGGCGATTCCGCAATGGTAATCTTCTTTACCTTGTTCGCATTGGCAGGTGCAAGCACAGTAGTAGTTGCAAGAAGAAGAGTTCAGAGATAATAGATCCGGAACATTCAGGTTCGGAACGGATTGAGTAAGAAAGGCTGTTGCCACAGGCAGCAGCCTTTTTCTTTAGAAAAGAAAGAGGAAGACAGTTATGAAACAGATCTTAAAAAAAACAGTCACAGGGCTGTTGATGATCATCTGCCTGATCGCTGCAAATATTCAGGTGCAGGCGGCAACGCCGTTATCATTGACATTGGAACTTCCGTCAGAAACATTGAAATCCGGAGAACAGGCAGAAGTGTTGATTTCTTTGCAAAATTATGACGAGTCATATACAGACAATGTGATCACGACCATCATTATTGAAACTTCTGTCAATACGGAACTTTTGACCATTGATGAAGACAGCATCGGCGTAGATCTGGAAGACGGGGAAGGCATGGGATTTTCGGTAGCCCAGATGAATGGCGCTAACAATGTGGAATTGCAATATGTCAATGTGGGTGATCCGCTGGCAAAAGGAACGAAGAAATTGTATCATTTTACGGTGACGGCAAATCAGGAGATCACTGCATTGTCAGATGTGATCCAGATCACTTATGGATTGCTGCAGGACGGAACGCAGCCGGAATCAGTAAAACTTACGGCAGTACCTTCGGTGATGATCGGAGGAAAGGCAAAACAGCAGGGAAAGATCGATGAAAAATATACATCGGATTACAGCACGAATGCCAATGTAAAGAATTCCCTGATCAATACGGAGGTGGAACCGGCAGCGGAGACGGAGTCCGCAGGAAAAAACACAGAAAACGCGGGAACATCTTCAACCTCGGAAAAAACCGGTGAGGGACAGACACAAAGCGTAAAAACAGAAGTTGTCACCGCCGAAAACGGGGAGCCGGTCACAAACGAAAACGGGGAAACAGTGACGGTTGTGGTGACACAGAGTTCGGATCAGGCAGAAGGAGAAGATTCATCTCAAACACAGAGTACCATAGAAAATACAAAGAAAGATACAAATAATACAAAGAGAACAGAGGATGCGGAAACTGAGAATGGCGCAGGAATTGCAATTGTTGTCATTCTGCTAACTTTAGTCGCAGGAATTACTGCAGCGGCTGTATGGAAGAAAAAGAGCAGGGAACAGTGATTTCAACAGTTTAATCAGCGGTTATGGATTGACTTTTAAAGAAACCGGTTGTAAAATAGCACTGTTGACGATATTCAAAGAAATGAGAGATGTGATATATGGAAAATTATTATGCACCGAAAAAAATTGAAAAAAAATGGCAGGATATCTGGGACGAGAATAAGGCGTTTGCAGCAACCAACGACTATTCCAAACCGAAGTATTATGCATTGGTAGAATTCCCTTATCCGTCAGGGCAGGGACTTCATGTAGGTCATCCGAGACCTTATACCGCCCTTGATATTGTGGCGAGAAAGCGCAGAATGCAGGGATATAATGTTTTATATCCGATGGGGTGGGATGCATTCGGTCTTCCGACAGAAAATTATGCTATTAAAAATAAGATCCACCCGAAGATCGTTACAAAGAATAATGTGCAAAGATTTAAGGCACAGTTAAAGTCCCTCGGATATTCCTTCGACTGGGATCGGGAGATCAACACCACGGATCCGGAATATTACAAGTGGACACAGTGGATTTTTCTGAAATTGTTTAAGGCGGGACTTGCTTATAAGAAAGAAATGCCGATCAACTGGTGTACTTCCTGCAAGGTGGGTCTTGCAAACGAGGAAGTCGTAAACGGCGTATGCGAGCGCTGCGGTTCTGAGGTGGTGCGCAAAGTCAAGAGCGAGTGGATGTTAAAGATCACGGAATATGCCGATCAGCTGATCAAAGATCTTGATGATGTGGACTATATCGAGAAGGTAAAAATTTCCCAGAAAAACTGGATCGGACGTTCCGAGGGCGCAGAGGTGGACTTTACGATCAGCGGTAAGGAAGATAAACTCCGCGTTTATACCACCAGACCGGATACCTTGTTCGGAGCGACTTATATGGTCGTATCACCGGAGCATCCGTTGATTGATAAATACAAAGACGAGATCGGAAATATGCCTGCGATCGAGGAATATCGTGAGATGGCAGCGAGAAAATCCGACTTTGAGCGAACAGAGCTTGCAAAAGAAAAGACCGGCGTGCAGATCGACGGACTGAAAGCTGTCAATCCGGTAAACGGCAAAGAGATTCCGATCTGGATCTCTGATTATGTGCTGATGTCCTATGGAACAGGAGCGATCATGGCAGTGCCTGCTCACGATACAAGAGACTGGGAATTTGCCAAAAAGTTCAATTTGCCTTTGGTTCAGGTAGTAGGCGGCAAGGACGGCGCAGAGGTTGATATCGATAAAGAAGCCTTTACCGATGTGGCAACCGGCGTTTTGATGAATTCCGATTTCTTAAACGGTCTGGAAGTTACCGCCGCAAAGGCAAAGATCATAGAATTTTTGGAAGAAAAGGGAATCGGTACGAAGAAAGTAAATTATAAATTGCGGGATTGGGTATTTTCAAGACAGAGATATTGGGGAGAGCCGATTCCTATCGTATTCTGCGAGAAATGCGGATATGTGCCGATCGACGAGAGTCAACTGCCGTTAGAATTGCCGGAGGTGGAGAGCTATATGCCGACAGATAACGGGGAATCTCCGTTGGCAGCCATGACAGACTGGGTGAATACTACATGCCCTTGCTGCGGCGGCCCGGCAAAGAGAGAGACGGATACGATGCCGCAATGGGCAGGATCTTCCTGGTATTTCTTAAGATATACCGATCCTGACAATCATGAGGCTCTGGCAAGTCCGGAGGCGTTAAAATATTGGCTTCCGGTGGACTGGTACAACGGCGGTATGGAGCATACCACATTACACCTTCTGTATTCCCGTTTCTGGCACAAATTCTTGTATGACCAGAAAGTAGTGCCGACAAAGGAACCGTATCAGAAGCGTACCTCCCACGGCATGATTCTGGGCGAAAACGGAGAGAAGATGTCCAAGAGCCGCGGAAATGTGGTGAATCCGGATGATATCGTCAATGAGTACGGCGCCGATACTCTCCGTACTTATGAGATGTTTATCGGAGCCTTTGATTTAAGCGCTTCCTGGTCGGAAGACGGAGTAAAAGGCTGTCGCAGATTCTTAGACAGAGTGTGGAAATTACAGGAATTCATGACAGAGGAAGACGGATACAGCAAGGATCTTGAGACAAAGATGCATCAGACCATCAAGAAAGTATCGAATGATTATGAAAATCTGAAATTCAACACGGCGATCGCGGCGATGATGGCGTTGATCAATGAATTCTATAAGAAGACAAAGATCACAAAGGGCGAATTTTCAACGCTTCTCATGCTTTTGAATCCGGTAGCGCCGCATATTACAGAGGAATTGTGGCAGCTGATCGGAAATGACGGTTATATCTATCAGCAGAGCTGGCCGGAATTTGATGAGGCGAAGACGGTGGAGAGCACGGTTGAGATCGCGGTGCAGGTGAACGGCAAGATCAAGGCGAAATTGAATGTTTCTCTTGAAGATACACAGGAAGCCGTAAGAACGCAGGTGATGGCTGCTCCGAATGTGGCGGCTGCGGTTGACGGAAAGAATATCGTAAAAGAGATTTATGTAAAAGGAAAACTTTATAATATCGTTGCGAAATAGCAGGCAGGGCAATTCGGAAGATGCTTCCGGGTTGCCCTGTTTTCTATCTGTGTGCCGGTCTACAGGTAAGCAACGACCGCCTCGCGCAGATTGCTTTCTTCATCAATAATATCTTTTGCCAGTCTCCGGATATCGTTATCTGCCGTTTTGTACTGGTTCAGATAACGATACAGGGATTTGATCCCCATATTGCAGCCGTCCGTGATCAGATCCGCGATGGTTGCATCACTCGGATTCGTGGTCATCTTGAAGTTTGTTTTCAGGTGTGACATTCCTTTAGCCATGGCAGCGGGCTCTTTCGGTTCATCGTGAAGAGAACGGAGATAGTTATTGACATCTTTTTCCAGTTCATGATGCTTTTCCATACTGTTATGAAGAATGGATTTCAGATTATCATTGATCACATCTTCCCAGATTTCTTTGATGGCGTCAATGCCCATTGCAACGCCGCTGCTGCATTCACGCAGCAATTTTACCGTATCATCGTTAGCCATTTTGATTCCTCCTTTTCCGGAAAATCGATTGTAGATCGTATAAAAACTACATTCTTAGTATGCCGGATCGGGAGAAAAATATTCAAAAGCCGATGAGACAGTATTTTCTTGTTGAAAAATGCAAAAAACTATTATATAATATTTGTTAGTTTTTGCGTTAACAAGATCATTGTTAAGTGAAAACCCTTTATCATTGATCGGAATGAATGGGAAACATTCATGTGCCGGTACACAGGAAACAGGAGGAAGAAACATGGATTTTAAAGTGGCATGTATTTCGGGTGACGGTATCGGCCCGGAGATCGTAACAGAAGCAAAAAAGGTACTGGATAAGATCGGAGAGAAATACGGACATAAGTTTCATTATACGGAAGTGCTTATGGGTGGCGTCTCCATCGATGCGCATGGCGTACCTCTTACTGATGAGGCATTGGAAACTGCCAGAAACAGTGATGCAGTGCTTTTGGGAGCTGTAGGCGGTCGAGTGGGTGTCGACAGCTGGTATGAACTTCCTCCGAACTTGAGACCGGAGGCAGGACTTCTGGCAATCCGCAAAGGTCTCGGATTGTTTGCAAATCTTCGCCCTGCGTATCTTTATCCGGAATTAAAGGGTGCGTGTCCGTTGAAAGAATCCATCGCTGACGCCGGATTCGATATGGTCGTTGTCAGAGAACTGACCGGAGGATTGTATTTCGGCGCCAGAGAGACAAAAGAAGTAGATGGAGTGATGACAGCGGTAGATACGCTCACTTACAATGAGAATGAGATCAGAAGGATCGTGATCAAGGCATTTGATATCGCCATGAAGCGCAGAAAGAAAGTGACAAGCGTGGATAAGGCGAATGTGCTTGATTCTTCCAGACTGTGGAGAAAGATCGTGGCAGAGGTGGCAAAGGATTATCCGGAAGTGACGGTGGAGGATATGCTGGTAGATAATTGCGCGATGCAGCTGGTGAAAGATCCGGCGCAATTCGACGTGATCCTGACGGAGAATATGTTCGGTGATATTCTTTCCGACGAGGCCAGCATGGTAACCGGTTCCATCGGAATGTTGTCCTCAGCGTCTCTCAGCGAGAGCAAGCTGGGCTTATATGAGCCGAGTCACGGAGCGGCGCCGGATATCGCAGGGCAGAATATTGCAAATCCGATCGCAACGGTATTGTCTGCGGCTATGATGCTCCGTTATTCCTTTGATCTTGACAAAGAAGCGGATGCAGTGGAGAATGCCGTAAAACAGGTATTGAAGGACGGGATCCGCACCGTGGATATTATGACGGAGGGATGCACGCAGGTATCCTGCACCGGCATGGGTGACGCTATTTGTGAAAGAATTAGATAAAATCAGAAGTAAATGAATATAGATTCATACAGAAAGGAAGTAGTCAGATATGAGAAGTGATGCAGTTAAGACAGGGATGCAGCAGGCGCCTCATCGTTCGCTTTTTAACGCGCTTGGTATGACGGAGGAGGAATTAAAGAAACCGCTGGTGGGTATCGTAAGTTCCTACAATGAGATCGTACCGGGACATATGAATATTGATAAGATCGCCAATGCCGTAAAATTAGGCGTGGCTATGGCAGGGGGAACGCCTGTTATGTTTCCGGCAATTGCCGTTTGCGACGGAATCGCCATGGGACATACGGGAATGAAGTATTCGCTGGTGACAAGAGATCTGATCGCGGATTCGACAGAATGTATGGCGCTGGCGCATCAGTTTGACGCTCTTGTAATGATCCCGAATTGCGATAAAAATGTACCGGGACTTTTGATGGCGGCAGCCAGATTGAATATTCCTACGGTCTTCGTCAGCGGCGGACCGATGCTTGCCGGTCACGTAAAGGGAAGCAAGACATCCCTTTCCAGCATGTTTGAAGCAGTTGGTTCCTATGCGGCAGGAAAATTTACGGAAGAAGACGTGAAGGATTTTGAACAGCATGCCTGTCCGACCTGCGGCTCCTGTTCCGGAATGTATACCGCAAATTCCATGAACTGCCTGACGGAAGTCTTAGGTATGGGACTTCGGGGAAACGGAACGATTCCTGCGGTATATTCCGACAGAATCAAACTTGCCAAGCATGCCGGCATGCAGGTTATGGAGATGTTAAAGAGAGATATCCGTCCGAGAGATATCATGACGGAGAAGGCATTCAGAAATGCCCTGACGGTAGATATGGCGCTTGGCTGCAGTACCAACAGTATGTTGCATCTTCCGGCGATCGCTCATGAGGCGGGAGTGGAGATCAATCTTGATATCGCCAATGAGATCAGCGCAAAGACACCGAATCTGTGTCATCTGGCACCGGCAGGACACACTTATATCGAGGAGCTGAATGAAGCAGGCGGCGTTTATGCGGTTATGAATGAGCTGAATAAGAAGAATCTTCTTTACACCGATTGCATGACGGTCACAGGAAAGACCGTGGGTGAGAATATTGCGGGCTGCGTAAACCGCAATCCGGAAGTGATCCGCCCGATCGACAATCCATACAGCGAAGTCGGCGGAATTGCCGTTCTTCGTGGAAATCTTGCCCCGGATTCCGCAGTTGTCAAGCGTTCCGCAGTAGCGCCGGAAATGTTGCAACATGAAGGACCTGCAAGAGTATTTGATTGCGAGGAAGATGCTATCGCAGCGATCAAAGGCGGCAAGATCGTGGCAGGCGATGTGGTTGTCATTCGTTATGAAGGACCAAAAGGCGGTCCGGGTATGAGAGAGATGCTCAATCCTACATCCGCTATCGCAGGAATGGGTCTGGGTTCATCGGTGGCATTGATCACGGACGGGCGGTTCTCGGGAGCTTCGAGAGGCGCTTCCATCGGTCATGTATCACCGGAGGCTGCCATGGGCGGACCGATCGCATTCGTAGAAGAAGGTGATATCATCAGTATTGACATCAACAATCATTCACTGAATCTGAAAGTCAGCGATGAGGTGCTTGCGGAGAGAAAGAAGAACTGGACGCCGAAGAAGAAGGAAGTATCCGGTTATCTCGCCAGATATGCGGCATTGGTAACTTCCGCAGACAAAGGCGCAATCTTAAAGAGTTTGTAAAATAAATATATATAAAAGGAATAATGGAGGAAAGAAAATGTTATTATCCGGCTCAGAAATTATTATCGAGTGTTTAAAGGAACAGGGCGTAGATACCGTGTTCGGTTATCCGGGCGGAACGATCCTGAATGTATATGATGAGCTTTACAAGCATTCATCGGAGATTAGGCATGTGTTGACATCTCATGAGCAGGGGGCTTCCCATGCGGCAGACGGCTATGCCAGAGCAACCGGAAAAGTAGGTGTCTGCATGGCAACCTCAGGTCCGGGAGCAACCAATCTTGTAACCGGTATCGCAACTGCATATATGGATTCCATTCCACTTGTTGCCATTACCGCAAATGTAGGAAAATCCCTTCTCGGCAAGGATTCCTTCCAGGAGGTGGATATCGCCGGCGTTACCATGCCGATCACAAAACATAACTTTATCGTAAAAGAGATCGCAGATATTGCGCCGACTTTAAGAAGAGCATTCAAAATCGCAAAATCCGGAAGACCGGGTCCGGTTCTCGTAGACTTTACAAAGGATACCACAGATCCGAAGAATAAATACGAATATACTCCGGTTAAGCCGGAAGAAGCGGTAAAGGTGACTGATACGATCCGCGAGGAAGACTTGGACGCAGCGGTAGAACTGATCAAAGAATCAAAGCAGCCGTATGTATTCGTAGGCGGTGGCGCCATTGCTTCCAATTGTGAGGAGGAGCTTGCGAAATTCGTTGACCTTATCGATGCGCCGGTATGTGATTCGCTGATGGGCAAGGGCGCTTATGACGGAACAAAGCCGAATTACACGGGAATGTTAGGAATGCATGGAACGAAGACATCGAATTTCGGCGTCAGCGAATGCGACCTTTTGATCGTTGTGGGAGCAAGATTCAGTGACCGTGTGACGGGAAATGCGTCCAAGTTTGCAAGAGATGCGAAGATTCTTCACATTGATATCGATGCGGCTGAGATCAGCAAGAATATCAAGGCGGATACATCCGTTATCGGAGATGCCGGAGAAGTATTAAAACGCTTGAATGAGAAACTTGCAGGCGCAGAACTGCCGGATAAGAGTGAATGGAATCAGAAGATCAAAGAGTCCATGGAGAAATATCCTCTTACCTATCATCAGGAGGGACTTACAGGTCCTTACATCATAGAGGAAATCTATAAGGCGACAAAGGGTGATGCGATCATTACTACCGAGGTAGGTCAGCATCAGATGTGGGCAGCTCAGTTCTATAAATATAAAGAGGGCAGACAGCTGATCACTTCCGGAGGTCTCGGCACAATGGGTTACGGCCTCGGCGCTTCCATTGGCGCAAAGACGGCAAGACCGGATAAACTGGTCTTCAATATTGCCGGAGACGGCTGCTTCCGTATGAATATGAACGAGATCGCAACTGCGGCAAGATATCAGATCCCTGTAATCCAGGTTGTGATCAACAACCATGTACTGGGTATGGTACGTCAGTGGCAGACCTTGTTCTACGGTCAGAGATATTCCAATACCACATTAAATGACAATGTGGATTTCGTAAAACTGGCGGAGGCACTGGGAGCTACCGGTATTCGCGTGACAAAGAAAGAGGAAGTTGCGGATGCAATCAAGAAAGCCATCGAATTAAATGCGCCGGTTGTCATTGATTGCCAGATCGACAGCGATGAGAAGGTATTCCCGATGGTTGCGCCGGGAGCAGCGATTGCAGATGCATTCAGCGAGGAAGATTTGCAGAAATAATCATAATCCATACGATATGTAAGCCCAAACCTGCACAGCGCACTATGTGCAGGCGGCTTTCATGATAAATATAATATTTAAGGAGGAACTCTTAAGATGGGAAGAGTTTATAATTTCTCAGCAGGACCTGCGGTATTGCCGGAGGAAGTGCTGAAAGAAGCAGCTGATGAAATGATGGATTACAAGGGAAGCGGCATGTCCGTTATGGAGATGAGCCACCGTTCCAAAGTGTATGACAACATCATCAAGGAAGCAGAGCAGGATCTCAGGGATCTGATGAATATTCCTGACAATTACAAGGTATTATTCTTACAGGGCGGCGCGTCTTTGCAGTTTGCCATGATCCCGATGAATCTGATGAAGAACAAAAAAGCAGCTTACATTGTGACCGGTCAGTGGGCAAAAAAGGCATATCAGGAAGCTCAGATCTACGGAGAGGCAGTAAAGGTCGCTTCTTCCGAGGATAAGACATTTTCCTATATTCCGGATTGCTCGGATCTTGACATTCCGGAAGATGCGGATTATGTATACATCTGCGAGAATAATACGATCTACGGAACAAAGTATAAAGAATTGCCGAATACAAAGGGAAAGACTCTTGTTGCCGATGTTTCTTCCTGCTTTTTGTCAGAGCCTGTGGATGTGACCAAGTATGGCGTGATCTACGGCGGCGTTCAGAAGAATATCGGACCTGCAGGCGTGGTGATCGTGATCATCAGAGAAGATCTGATCACGGAAGATACACTGCCTGGAACTCCGACGATGATGAAGTATAAGATTCATGCAGATGCGAATTCTCTTTACAATACACCGCCTTGCTACGGTATCTATATCTGCGGTAAGGTATTCAAGTGGTTAAAGAAAATGGGCGGCTTGGAGGCAATGAAAGAGAGAAATGAAAAGAAGGCAAAGATTCTTTATGATTTCCTGGATCAGAGCAAGCTGTTCAAAGGAACCGTGGTAGCGAAGGATCGTTCTTTGATGAACGTACCGTTCGTGACAGGAGATGCGGATCTCGATGCAAAATTTGTCAAAGAGGCAAAGGAAGCCGGTTTTGAGAACCTGAAAGGTCACAGAACCGTAGGCGGTATGAGAGCCAGCATTTACAATGCTATGCCGATCGAGGGCGTAGAGAAATTAGTCGAATTCATGAAGAAATTCGAGGCAGAAAACCTGAAATAAGCCATTTAATATTGCTGTATTTCATTGTAACACTACGGAAAAAAGGCATATGATAATTTCTCGCCTGTATTTCCGCCTGATTGATAATATCTGAAAAGAGGTAAGTGAAATGATAAAAGTAAATTGTTTAAATCCTATTGCAAAAGTAGGTATGGAATTATTACCGGATACATTCGGTACAACTGATAATTTTGCAGAAGCAGAAGCAGTTTTGGTCAGAAGCGCTGCAATGCATGAATTAGACCTTCCTGAAAGCTTATTGGCAGTAGCCAGAGCCGGTGCGGGAGTCAATAACATTCCGCTGGAGAAATGCGCGGAAAAAGGAATTGTCGTATTCAATACGCCGGGCGCAAATGCAAACGGCGTAAAGGAGCTGGTACTTGCAGGTATGCTCCTCGCGGCAAGAGATATCCGCGGCGGTATGCAGTGGGTTGCAGAGAATAAGGGCGATGCCGGAATCAATAAATCCATGGAGAAGGCAAAGAAAGCCTTCGCCGGTACGGAGTTAAAGGGTAAGACATTAGGCGTGATCGGACTCGGAGCCATCGGCGTGCTGGTAGCGGATGCGGCAGTAGGCCTTGGCATGGAAGTTGTGGGTTGTGACCCGTATCTTTCCGTTTCCAACGCTTTAAAACTTTCTCCGGAGATCAAGCTCGTAAAATCCAATGCGGAAGTATACAGCCGGTGTGATTATCTCACCATTCATGTACCGCTTTTGGACGACACGAAAGGTATGATCAACAAGGCATCCTTATCGATGATGAAAGACGGTGTTGTTGTTTTGAACTTCGCAAGAGATCTGCTGGTTAATGATGACGATATGGCTGAGGCATTGGAATCCGGAAAAGTGCGCAAATATGTAACGGATTTCCCGAATGCAAAGTCTGCAAATATGGAAGGCGTCATTGCATTTCCTCATCTCGGCGCTTCTACCGAAGAGTCTGAAGATAACTGCGCTGTAATGGCTGTAAAAGAAATCGTTGATTTTATCGAAAACGGTAATATCAAAAATTCCGTAAATTATCCTGCGTGTGATATGGGCGTTTGCAACAAGGCAGGAAGACTGGCGGTATGCCATAAGAATCTGCCGAATCTGATCGCTCAATATACGGGCGCTATGGCAGCCAGCGGAATCAACATCTCTGAGATGGTGAATAAGAGCAAGGGTGATTATGCATATACACTGCTTGATCTTGATTCTCCGGTTACAGCAGATGCGATCGCAAAGGTAAAAGCAATTGAAGGCGTTATTAAGGTGCGTGTGGTAAAATAATCTTATCTGCGCAAACAGATTCCCCATGTCATGTTCTCATGATATGGGGAATTGATTTATAAACAGAATGGCGGGCAGGTGAGAATCCCCAGACCATTGAACGGCACTCCGATTCAATCTCCCACCTCTATAGGTGGTGAGTAAAGAAAGGAAACTTACGTAGGTGGGAGTTTGAATCTC
>CADBTR010000032.1 GCA_902797675.1 uncultured Lachnospiraceae bacterium | reverse complement strand
TCTATAGGTGGTGAGTAAAGAAAGGAAACTTACGTAGGTGGGAGTTTGAATCTCCGACCTACGGGAATTGCTGCTGTTGGCAGCAAGCAGGTCGCAGGGCTAAAGCCATGCGACATTCAACATATAATACATGGTGGTGAGCGAAATGAAACATTTGCTGGTGGTGGATGATGAGGAAAAGATCCGTCTTGTGATCAAAAAATATGCGGAGTATGAGGGATATGAGATCACGGAAGCGGAAAACGGAATGGATGCCATCGATAAATGCAGGAAGGAAGATTTTGATCTGATCGTTATGGACGTGATGATGCCGGAACTGGACGGATTTTCTGCCTGCAAGGAGATAAAGAAGTTCAAGGATATTCCGGTGATCATGCTCTCGGCGAGAGGAGAAGAATACGATAAGATCCACGGATTCGAGATGGGCGTGGATGATTATGTGGTAAAACCTTTTTCTCCGAAAGAATTGATGATGAGGATCAATGTGGTGATAAACAGGCACAGCGCTGCCCCGAAGGCGGAACAGGATGGCTCTGACAGCGGTCATGAGATCTACGAACGGGAAGGCCTTATGGTAGACTTTACCGGACGACTGGTAAAGATCGACGGAAAAATGGTAGATATGACGCCGAAGGAATACGACTTATTATTTTACATGGTAAAGAATAAGGGCATTGCGCTTACGAGAGAAAAGCTGATCACGGAAGTCTGGGGCTATGATTATTACGGAGATGACCGGACACTGGATACGCATATCAAATTATTGAGAAGCAGTCTGGGAGAATACCGGAAATTTCTGGTGACGTTGCGCGGCGTAGGCTATCGCTTTGAAGCATGACCGGGGGAGTGGATGTTGCGCTATGGAACAGGAAGAAAAGAAAAGACATCACATCAGCATCAAGTGGAGTATTTTCGGATATCTGCTGATTTTTCTGGCGGTTTTGATCGCATTGCTCTGGGTGATGCAGACGGTTTATCTGGATCGGTTTTATAAAGCCATAAAGAAACAGGAATTAAAAAAGGCGATGGCTGAAATCACGGATGTGATCGGGGATACCGAATATAAAGATGAATTGGACACCATTGCGAAAAACTATGATATTCATATCACTATGTCCGATGAAGAGGGAAACAGCCTGTATACAACGGGAAGTTCTGCGGCACAGCATCTGATCCGGCTCGGAACGATGGAGCTTATGCAGCTTTACAGTATGGCGGAAAGCGACGGGGAAGTGCAGATTTCCAGCAAAAACGGGCTGCTGGACGGCGAAAAGAATGATAAAGATCATGAAAGCTTTGCCCCGCCGGAGTATTATGACAAAGGAGCTGCACCGGAGAGAGAAAAATCTGAGGGAAGCGGTTCTGATGGATCTAAGGGAAAAGGGGGATTTTTGGCAGAGCGGGATACGCAAAGCGGAAAAAATCAGCCTGACGGTCAGGATGTAAAGGATATGTTTGATATTCCTTCCGATTCTACCATGGAGACGATGCTGATTGCAAAGATCATCACCAATAAAAAGCAGAATTATCTTTTGACGGCAAATTCACTGGTAACTCCGGTGAACGCCACGGTGTACGCCCTGCGGATACAGTTAGTGTATATTTCGGCTATTATGCTGGTGCTGTCCCTGATTATGGCATTTTTAATATCCGGTCATATATCGAAACCGATCATTCGCATCAACCGGACGGCAAGGAAGATTTCCAAAGGTGACTTCAACGTGGAGTTTGATGCGGGAGGCTATCGTGAGATTGCACAAATGTCGGAAACCCTGAATTATACGGTGGATGAACTGACAAAATCCGAGCGGCTGCAAAGAGAACTGATTGCCAATGTATCCCATGATCTGCGAACGCCCCTTACCATGATCGAAGCTTATGCCGAGGTGATGCGTGACATTCCGGGAGAAAATAATCCGGAAAATGTGCAGGTTATTATCGACGAGACAAAGCGTCTTACAAATCTTGTCAATGACCTTTTGGATGTGTCCAAGTTGCAGGCGGGAGTTCTGACGGCGGAGATGAAGGAGTATAACCTGACCCGGGGAATCGGAAAGGTCATGGAGCGATATGCGAAATTAAAAGAACAGGACGGTTATAACATCGAGTTTGTCAATGATGGAAGGGATGTTTTTGTCGAAGCGGATGAATTCAAGGTTTATCAGGTGGTTTATAATCTGGTAAATAACGCCATTAATTATACCGGCGACGATAAGAAGGTGACGGTAAAACAGATTATTGCCGGAGATATCGTGCGGATCGAAGTAACCGATACCGGTCCCGGAATCCCGAAGAAAGAATTGAAAAATGTCTGGGAGCGTTATTACAAGGTAGATAAGACCCATAAGCGGGCAGTGATGGGAACCGGACTGGGACTGAACATCGTAAAGAAGATTCTGATGCTTCATCACGCGCAATACGGCGTAAGCAGTACAGAGGGGAAAGGGAGTACCTTCTGGTTTGAATTGAAGATCAAGAAAATAGAAGAATAAAAAGAATAATGAAGAAAGAGATACCATAGCAGAAGATTTGCTTATGGTATCTCTTTTATTCAGTTAAACTACAAAAAGAAAACAGTTGCTTATCACATAACCATCACTTAGGGCGATTATGATATAGCCATAACAAGCAAACAAAGCAAATAAAAAAGAGATTAAAAAAGAAGGAGGTTGGTTTCTATGGCAATTGAAGTATTCAGCAGATATGAAAAAAAATATCTTCTCACGGAGGAGACATACCACTGGTTGCTGGAGCGGATCGGCGAGAACATGGAGCCTGATAAATATAACAAAGACGGAAAACTTTACAACATCGCAAATATTTATTATGATACGCCAAGTGACGCATTGATCCGGGCATCCATCGAAAAACCGGTCTACAAAGAAAAATTGAGACTCAGAAGTTACGGCGTGCCGGGTATGGAGGATAAGGTATTCTTAGAGATCAAGAAGAAATACAAAGGTCTGGTCAATAAGAGAAGAACCACTTTAAAACTTTTTGAAGCCTATGACCTGATCAACAATGGATTAGATCCGGAGGATGCGCCATACATCAACAAACAGGTATTAAGCGAGATCAAATATTTCCTGCAGATGTATCACTTAGAGCCAAAGGTTTATTTAACCTATGACAGGCAGGCGTTTTTCTCCAAGACTGACAGAGATTTCCGGATCACCTTTGATACCAATATCAAAACAAGAAGATATGATGTCAGATTGGAAAAGGGAAATCAGGGAGAACTCCTGATCGACAACGCATTCTGGCTCATGGAAGTAAAAAGCTCCGAAGCAGTTCCGATGTGGTTTACGGAATTGTTATCGGAGAAGGAAATTCAATCCACGACATTTTCCAAATACGGAACTGAATATAAAAAAGCACTGACAACCAAATATCATATTAGAAAAGAAATGGAAGGTGAATTATTATGTCCACGACAATTTATTCAACAACAACTTCAGCAGCAGATCTGTTATCCAAGTCAACTCTCCTTAGTTTAGGAGCAGCATTATTCTTAGGATTTTTCCTGAGCCTTGTCTATATCTTCAGCGACAAGCAGAAACGTTACTCGCAAAATTTCGCACTGGCACTGGCAATCCTGCCGGTCTGCGTGGCAGCAGTTATTATGCTGATCGGCAATAATATCGCAAACGCCATCTCCTTAGGCGGTGTCTTCGCACTGGTAAGATTCAGAAGCGCACCGGGTACATCAAAAGATATCGTAAATGTTTACTTTGCAATGGCAACCGGTCTTGCCTGTGGTCTGGGATTCGTCAAATATGCATTATTCTTCGGTGTCGCTATCGGCGTGATCTACTTTATATTGATCCGTACCGGCTATGCGGTAAAAAGAACAGAAGAAAAGCAGCTTCGTATTACCATTCCGGAGAATCTGAATTATCAGGGAACTTTTGATGACCTTTTCGAGGAATATACCACAAGTTCAAGACTTGATAAGGTAAAGACTACAAACTTAGGAACCCTTTATGAACTGACTTATACGGTTCATATGAAAACCGAGGTCAATGAAAAAATGTTCATTGATTCCATCCGGTGCAGAAATGGCAATTTGAACATTGTATTAGGCAAACTGGATGCAAACAATCCGGCAAGTGAGTTTTAGTAACAATAACAGCAGATTCCATAAAAATTATGGAGTCTGCTGTTATTTTTTTGTGTACAAAATACAAAATGTATGATACAATAGAGAAAGTTTTAGGAGGTGTTGCAAATGAATAATGATATTACAAAGGGGAGCGGCACAAAGACCGGTCCCGGGATTGGCTTGAAAGGCAAAATTCTAGGTCTTATCCTGCCAATTACCATCATTATGGTGGTAATCCTGATCGTATATTCCTATACGGTATCAAGAGCAAATATTTTGAGTTCATCGGAAGATCTGTTGCGGACTTCTGCGAAAGATCAGGCGAATCAGATTGAATCCTGGTTAAATCAGAAGCTGAAAGAGATCAATACTGTAAAGTATGATATTGAACATTCCGATGCTTTGACAAATGATGAGCTGATGCAGCAGAAGCTGGACAGCTATTATGGATTGGATTCTTCCATTTCGGGCGGCTTTTATCTGTCCGATCTTGACGGGAATGTGATGATGGCATCAGATCGGGAGTCATCCATCTCAAATCCTACGGATCAGGTATGGTTCAAGGAAGGACTTACCAGAAGAAATGCGGGTTATACGAAGATGTATCAGAATCAGGACGGCGTCAATGTGATCAGCGCATGCGGAATGTTGAATGATATGGAGCATGTCAGGGTTTTCTCTGCGGATATGGCGCTGGATTCCGTAAATATCATCGTAAATTCCAGTGTTTCCATGCCGAAAGCGGAATCTCTTCTTGTAGATAAGACGGATGGAACGATCCTGGTGGCAAGAGAAGGTGAGCTGGTGTCAAAGACATTGGCTTCCACGTCGGATCCGTTCTTAAAGAGCATGGCTGACAGAGTGGCAAAAGGGGATTATTCCTTAACTACCACAGATGGAAATATGGAGGTAATGAAGGAAATCAGCGGTACAGACTGGGTATTGGTATCCTATATTTCCATGAGTGATGTGACACAGACGGTAAACAGTCTCAGAACCAGGCTTGTTATCATTTCACTTCTTTTGATCCTTCTGATCGCAGGTCTCAGCTATGTAACGGTACATATTGCGGTTAAACCGCTCAGAGAACTGACCGGCAAGTTAAAGGCAATGTCAGACGGCGATTTTACGATTACGGTAGAGCCGAAGGGAAGGGATGAGATCGCAGAGATCGAGAGAAGCGTGAAAGTCTTCATTGAATCCATGAGAAACATGATTCAGGAGATCATTGATATTTCCGATAAATTAAAAACTCAGGCGGATGCCAGCAGCACTGTATCCGGACAGATGTTTGAATCTTCCAAGGCTCAGGCGGATTCCATGAGTTCCATGAATTCCACGATGGATCAGTTCTCTATTTCCATCAATGAGATCGCTCAGAGCGCTACGGAATTAAGCGGCGTGGTAAGCGATACCACTGAGGATGGAAATGTTGTAAAGGACAGGATCGATACAACGGTGGATATGTCCCAGAAAGGGCGCGCCGATATGCAACGCGTGGATGAGGCGATGGTTCAGATCCGTCAGTCTATTGATACATTGGTAGAGGCCGTCAATAAGGTGGGAAATGCATCCAAAGAGATCACCGGTATCATCGGTTTGATCGGAGAGATTTCCGAAGAAACGGCGCTTCTGTCATTGAATGCTTCCATTGAGGCGGCAAGAGCGGGAGAAGCCGGACGAGGCTTTGCAGTTGTAGCTTCCGAGATCAGTAAACTTGCGGAAACTACCGCTAATTCTGTTGACAATATCAGCAATCTGATCGAGGAAGTTGACAGCCTGATCGCCGCAGCGGTAAAACAGGCGGATGTCAGCGTGGATCGTATCAATAACAGCAGTGACAGGATTCGGGTAGCTGTGAATACCTTTGATGAGATTTACAAGCATATCCAGAGTGTAGATGAAGTGATCAACAAGATGGTGGAGGAAGTACAGATTGTAAACGGCGTGGCTATGGATGTATCGGCAATCAGTGAGGAACAGGCAGCGTCCACCGATGTGGTTCATGAGACTTCCGAGCGCATGGTTTTGCAGGCGGAAGAACTTGCGGAAGAGAGCCAGAGAGTTGCGGAAAGTGCCGGCGTGCTGACCGAGACATCGGAAGAATTGAACAGACATATGAACAAATTTCAGATATAGAAGAGGAGGAGTGTTTCCATGAAGAAAAAATTATTTTTGGCAGGGACGCTTGCCCTGTGTTTATTTGGAATAACTGCCTGCTCCAAAGACTCAGGCAGCTCTTCCCAGATTGAAAAAGGCGACGGGATCAAGGTTATGCTGACCGTATCCGACGGTTCGGATTCTTTCCGGAAATTGCTTGTAGCTGCGGCGGAAGATGCCGCCGGTCAGGCAGGAATGGAAATTGATGTTCAGGATGCGGCAGGTTCCACCGAAAGTCAGATGAACCATATTAAAAATGCAAAAGATGCGGATGTGATCATCTGCGCTTTGTGTGACAGCGGAACGGCGCAGGAGATGGAAGTCCTTGCGGGAGATACACCGATCGTATTTATCAACAGCTGTCCTGCGGAGGATTACCTGGAGGCGGAAAAATATGTCTACGTAGGTTCTGACGAGGAAGTGGCAGGAAAATTACAGGCGGATTATGTGCTGGATAAATATTCCTCCAAGAGTGAACTGAATGTGGCGATCATCAAGGGTGAGAGCACACACTCGGCAACAAAGGGAAGAACGAAGGCGGCGAAGGCAACCCTGGAAGCGTCGGGCAAAAAGATTAATTATGTATATGAAGACTTTGCGGACTGGAGCACAGATACCGCAAAAGATATGTTTAATCTGTTTCTCAGGACCGGTCAGCCGGTGGATTGCGTCATCAGCAACAATGATTCCATGGCGATCGGAATTGTACAATCGGCGGAGGAAAATGACCTTGATTTTGATGACTTGCCGATTTTGGGCGTAGATGCTACGCCGGACGGATTGGATGCGGTGGAAAACGGACAGATGGCGTGCACCATCTACCAGCCGGCAAAAGGACAAGGCGAGGCGGCAGTCAAAGCAGCCATCAAGCTGGTGAAGGGTGAGAGCATCACTAAATTGGAGGGAGCTGAGGATAACGGATTATATGTATGGGTACCGTTTGAATCGGTGACAAAATCCAATGTAAGCAGTTATAGGTAATAAATTATCGTTATTAGAGGAGCCAGATACCGTTCGAGGCTGCAAAGCAGGCGAGATTACGGGATCGGCATCCGACCGGGCTTAGTCAGATAATAAACTATCGT
>CADBTR010000031.1 GCA_902797675.1 uncultured Lachnospiraceae bacterium | reverse complement strand
CGTAGGTCGGAGATTCAAACTCCCACCTACGTAAGTTTCCTTTCTTTACTCACCACCTATAGAGGTGGGAGATTGAATCGGAGTGCTGTTCAACGCAGGGCTTAAGCCCTGCGACATTGACGACAAAGGATGGTATGATGGACATCAAAGAAGCATTAAAAGAAAAGATCCTCTTGCTGGACGGCGCCATGGGCACCTATTATGAGAGCAAATATCCGGATGAGACGGCGGCAGGGGCGGAGAAAGCGCTGCTTGTCTGCCCGGAGCGGATCACGCAGATCCATAAGGAATATTTAGAGGCGGGGGCGGATGTGATACGCACCGATACATTCTCCCTGCCGGAGCATATTTCACCGGAAGAATTTACGGCACTTGCAGTTTCGGCGGCCGGAAAGGCAACAGAGGAAGCGTTGAAAAAGGATCCCGATCGAACGGTCTATATTGCAGGCGTTATGGGTCCTGTAAAATATACGGATGAGCAGGAAGAACAGGAAGTGATCCAATATTATAAAGATATGATAAACGGTTTTTTGAAAGCCGGAATCCATCTTTTTTGTATGGAGACTTTCGGAGAATATAAAATGGCGTCAAGGATCGCAGGTTTTATCAAAGAACATGGCGAAGAAAATACCGTGATCGCCAATTTTTCTTTTAATAAAATGGGATATACCCATTTTGGCTATTCGGCAAACCGGCTGGTGCGGGAATTATCCGGGGATGAGAATATCGATATATTCGGATTTAATTGCGGCGTGGGCGCCGCCCATATGAGCAGACTGGTGGCAGATCTGGAATTTCCGAAGGAATGTTATTTTTGCGCCATGCCGAACGCAGGATATCAGCAGGAACTGACCGGTCGGGAGATGTACGGGAAGGATCGCCATTATTTTTCCGACTATATGAGAACCATTTTAAAAAGCGGTGTCAATCTCATCGGCAGCTGCTGCGGAACAACGCCGGAATATACGGCGCAGTTAAGGAAATTGCTGAAAGAACATCCGACGCCGGAGAAGAAACGGTTCAAAGCCGCAGACAGCGGTCAAAAAGCGGCGGAGCGAAAGAATCCGTGGATGGAGAAACTGCGGCGGGGAGAAAAAGTATTTGCCGTGGAACTGGATTCCCCTTACGGAAGTGACGCGGAACGGTTTATCGAGGGAGCTTATCTCTTGAAAGAAGAACATGTGGATATGATTACGATTTCCGATTCACCGATGGCAAAATCGAGAGCGGAAGCGGTCGCCATGGCGATCTATGTGCAACACAGAACAGGGATGCAGGTATTGCCCCATATCGGCTGCAGAGACAGAAACCTTGTGGCGCTTCATTCCGCGTTCTTAGGCGCGCATATCAATGAGATCCGCAATCTCTTAATCATCACCGGAGATCCGGTGGCAAGGGAAGACAGGGATAAAGTGACGCCGGTATTCGACTTTAATTCCATCAAATTGATGGAATATCTCAAGCATATGAATGAGGAGGTATTTTCGGGAGATCCGATGTATTACGGAGGGGCACTGAATTATGCATCGGGAAAACCGGAACTGATCGCGGCGCGCATGGAGAAAAAGATGGCGGCAGGCTGTAGTTATTTTCTCACCCAGCCGGTATATTCCGATGAAGATCTGGAACGGATTGGGAAATTAAAGGAACTTACGGGGGCGAAGATTTTATGCGGATTGATGCCTTTGGTCAGTTACAAAAATGCGAAATTTATGCAAAATGAGATGCCGGGAATCCATGTGCCACAGGAGATCACAGACCGGTACCGACCGGATATGACGAGAGATGAGGCGGAGAAAACAGCCGTGGAGGTGTGTACGCAGATCGGGCAGAAGGCAGCGGAATTTACAGATGGTTATTATATCATGACGCCGTTTCACAGGGTGCCTATGGTAAATAAGATTATAAAGAATCTAAGAAAAGACAGATAAGGAGGACTTCATGAAGATTTTAATCCGGAACGGAAGAGTATTGGATCCGGCAACAAAGACGGATGAGGTCAGGGATATCCTGATCGCAGACCGTTTGATTGAAAAAAACGGCGGTTCCATTGATGAAAAGGAAGCAGACCGGGTGATCGATGCAGCAGGTTGCTTTGTGATGCCGGGGCTTATCGATCTCCATGTGCATTTCAGAGATCCGGGCTTTGAATACAAGGAGGATATTGAGTCGGGCTGTCGGGCGGCAGTGCGCGGCGGATATACGACGGTATGCACCATGCCAAATACAAAACCGGTTACAGATTGCGGGGAAGTGGTAACTTATATTATTGAGAAAGCAAAGAAGGCAGGGCTTTTGAATGTCCTTCCTGTGGGCGCCGTCACAAAGGGGCAGCAGGGAAAAGAAGTGACGGATATTGAGGAAATGAAAGCTGCCGGTATTTGCGCTATAAGCGAAGACGGAAAATCAGTCATGGATTCCAATGTTTACCGTGAGGCCATGAAGGAAGCGGCAAGGCTCGGACTGCCGGTATTTGCCCATTGCGAGGACATCAATCTTGTAGCCGGCGGCACCATGAATATGGGGAAAAAGAGCGAGGAGATGGGACAAAAAGGAATCTCCAACGCTGTGGAAGATATCATCGCTTCCAGAGATATTCTGCTGGCAAAGGAGACGGGCGCAAGATTGCATCTGTGCCATTGCTCGACGGAAGACAGCGTGATCATGGTCAGAGAGGCAAAAGCGGCAGGGCTTCCCGTTACCGGAGAAATCTGTCCGCATCATTTTACACTCTGCGAGGAAGATATTGATTCCAATGACGGGAATTATAAGATGAATCCTCCGGTGCGGGCAAGGAGAGATCTTCTGGCTTTGCGTCAGGGCTTGAAAGACGATGTATTCGATGTGATCTCCACGGATCATGCGCCTCACAGCGAAGAAGAAAAATCGAGAGGATTTGAAAAATCACCTTTCGGTATCGTGGGAAGCGAGACGGCGGTACCTCTTGCCATTACGGAACTTGTGGAAAAAGGAGTGCTGACGCCGATGCAGATGGCGGAAAAGATGAGTTATCATTCGGCGCAGATCTTAGGCATTGACAAGGGAACATTGCAGGAGGGAAAGATCGCGGATATTACCATCATCAATCCGGCGGAAGAATATGTAATCGATAAGAATACCTTTGCTTCAAAGGGAAAAAATACGCCTTTTGACGGCTGGAAAGTCAGAGGAAAAGTGAAATATACCATTGTAAACGGTAAGATCGTATATCAGGATTAAGATAATAAACTATTGTTATTAGAGGAGTTAAAATTATGATTAATAAATTAGTAGACAAGATAAAGAAATTAAATGCACCTGTTGTGGTAGGACTGGATCCGATGTTGAAATATGTGCCGGAGCATATTCAGAAGAAAGCTTTTAAAGAGTTCGGGGAAACTCTGGAGGGAGCTGCCGAGGCAATCTGGTGGTTTAATAAAGAGATCATTGATAAGACTTGTGACCTGATCCCGGCAGTAAAACCGCAGATCGCCATGTATGAGCAATTCGGGATTGCGGGACTGGCTGCTTTTGTGAAAACCGTGGATTATGCGAAATCGAAGGATATTGTTGTGATCGGCGATATTAAGAGAGGCGATATCGGTTCCACTTCTTCCGCTTATGCAGTGGGACATGTAGGTCGCGTTTCGGTGGGGAGCAAGAGTTATGATGCACCCTTTGATGAGGACTTTGTCACAGTCAATCCTTATCTGGGAACAGACGGGGTAAAACCTTTTGTGGATGTGTGCAAAGAGACGGGAAAGGGTATTTTTGTACTGGTGAAAACATCCAATCCGAGCAGTGGAGAATTTCAGGATCAAAAGATCGACGGAAGACCTCTGTACGAACTGGTAGGCGAAAAAGTAGCCGAGTGGGGAGAAGCGCATATGGGCGATTCCTACAGTTATGTGGGAGCCGTGGTAGGTGCAACGTATCCGGAGATGGGAAAAGTATTGAGAAAGATTATGCCGAAGACCTATATTCTTGTTCCGGGCTACGGCGCCCAGGGCGGAAAGGCAAAGGATCTCGCCCCGTATTTTAATGAGGACGGTCTTGGAGCTATCGTAAATTCCTCCAGAGGAATTATTGCCGCCTATACGCAGGAGAAATATGCATCTTTCGGAGCGGAACATTTTGCGGATGCATCGAGACAGGCAGTGATCGATATGATCGAGGACATCACGACAAATGTCGGATTAAAATAAGGACAGGTAAAAAATATGAAAGTTCAGGAAACAGGGATTGTTGTAAGTCAAAAAAAACTTGCTGACGGTATCTACAGCCTTTGGGTAAAAACAGAACAGATCGCAAAAGAGGCAAAGGCGGGACAATTTGTGTCTCTTTATTGTAAGGACGCGCAGAGGTTGCTTCCCAGACCGATCAGTATTTGCGAGATCAACAGGGAAGAAGGTACCATGCGTTTTGTCTACCGTGTGGCAGGAAAAGGAACAGAGGAATTTTCCGGATACCGGACAGGCGATGCCATTACCCTGTTGGGACCTTTGGGAAACGGTTTTGAGAAAAGAGAAAAAAGCGGCATGCTGATCGCGGGCGGAATCGGGATTCCTCCGATGCTGCAGCTTGCAAAAGAATTAAAGGAAACAGGAGCAGAGGTGACGGCAGTCGTCGGCTATCGTGACAGTCATACATTTCTTGCCGATGAATTAAAAAAGGTTGCGAAAGTTTATATCGCGACGGAAGACGGCAGCGTGGGCAGCAGGGGGAATGTTATGAATGCCATTGCAGATCACAGTCTTAGCGCAGAAGTAATCTATGCCTGCGGTCCGAAGCTGATGCTTCGCGCCATCAAGGAATTCGGAGAAAAAGAGGGGGTCGAAACCCAAATCTCACTGGAAGAAAAGATGGCCTGCGGAATCGGAGCCTGTCTTGCCTGTGTCTGCAAGACGGTGGAGATCGATGATCATTCTCAGGTGCATAATGCGAGAATTTGCAAGGACGGACCGGTATTCGAGGCGGGAAAGGTGGATTTGTCATGAGTGAATTAAATACAACAGTAAATCTTGCCGGGGTGGAATTGAAAAATCCTGTGATGGAAGCCTCGGGAACATTCGGTTCCGGTATGGAGTATCAGGAATTTGTGGATTTGAACAAGCTGGGAGCGGTTGTGACAAAAGGCGTGGCAAATGTTCCGTGGCCGGGAAATCCTACGCCGCGTATTGCGGAAGTATACGGCGGAATGTTGAATGCCATCGGTTTGCAGAATCCGGGAATTGATGTATTCTGCAAGCGGGATCTTCCGTTTTTGCAGCAATTTGACACAAAGGTTGTGGTTAATGTCTGCGGCAGGACAACGGAAGATTATGTGGAAGTGGTGGAACGGCTTGCCGATCAGCCGGTGGATCTTTTAGAGATTAATATTTCCTGCCCTAACGTGAAAGAAGGCGGTATCGCTTTCGGACAGGATCCGAAAGCTGTGGAGGCGATCACTGCGGCGGTGAAAAAACATGCAAAGCAGCCGATCATTATGAAATTAAGTCCGAATGTTACGGATATTACGGAGATGGCGAGAGCGGCAGAAGCAGGGGGCGCGGATATTTTATCTCTGATCAATACCATTACCGGTATGAAAATTGATATTGAGCGTCAGACCTTTGCCATTGCCAACAAGACCGGAGGAATGTCGGGACCTGCGGTAAAGCCGGTTGCCGTCCGGATGGTATATCAGGTCGCCAATGCGGTAAAAATTCCGATCATCGGTATGGGCGGAATCAGGAACGGGGAAGACGCCATGGAATTTATTCTTGCGGGAGCTACGGCGGTGTCTGTGGGAACGGCGAATTTCTTCAATCCGCGGGCTACGTTGGAATGTATACAGGGAATCGAAGATTATATGAGAAGACATCAGGTAAAGGATGTAAAGGAGCTGATCGGGATCGTGAAGTAAAAGCCTGATAATGTCATTGAAAAACCATATGGTATGTGCTATAATCTGTGGTATTGATGCAAAAAACAGAGTAATGTGATGCAGAGGAGATTTTTGACAATGGAACAATATAAGCAGGAATTTATTGAATTTATGGTAGATTGCGATGTACTTCGCTTCGGAGAATTTACATTGAAAAGCGGAAGAAAATCACCGTTCTTTATGAATGCGGGACTTTATGTGACCGGGCGTCAGTTAAAGAAACTGGGAGAATATTACGCAAAAGCCATCCATGATTGTTACGGGGAGGATTTTGACGTATTATTCGGACCGGCCTATAAGGGAATTCCGATCGGGGTAGCCACAACCATCGCTTTTTATGAACTTTACGGCAAGGAGATCCGTTATTGCTCAAACCGCAAGGAGGCAAAGGATCACGGAGACGCCGGGATTTTGCTTGGAAGTCCGCTCAAGGACGGAGATAAGATTGTGATAATCGAGGATGTGACCACTTCCGGAAAATCCATTGAGGAAACATTTCCGATCATTCAGGCGCAGGGCGATGTAAAGATATTGGGATTGATGGTATCTTTAAACCGCATGGAGAGAGGAAAAGGCGAAAAGAGCGCGTTGGAGGAGATTAAAGAGACTTACGGCTTTGACGCTAACGCCATCGTGACCATGGCGGAAGTGATCGAACATCTCTATCAGCGTGAGATCAATGGAAGGGTTTTGATCGATGATAAGGTAAAAAGTGCCATTGATGCGTATTATGAGCAATATGGTGCGAAATAACAGAACAGGAAAGGAAGACGGTAAAAAGAAATGGAAGAAAAGACATATCTGCTGTTGAAGAACGTGGGTGCCGCAAACCTTGCATTAGGCGTAATCGCACTGGTGTGCGGAATCGTAGTCGGTGTGATCACCATTGTAAACGGAGCAAAATTATTAAAGGGAAAAAAATATATTTCTTTTTAGAAACACATCGGATAAGGCTGCCACAGATTCTGCGGCAGCCTGTTCGCAAGTGTCGTTCAATCTCCCACCTCTATAGGTGGTGAGTAAAGAAAGGAAACTTACGTAGGTGGGAGTTTGAATCTCCGACCTACGGGAATTGCT
>CADBTR010000030.1 GCA_902797675.1 uncultured Lachnospiraceae bacterium | reverse complement strand
GTTTATTATCTGACTCAGTCCGGTCGGATGCCGATCCCGTAATCTCGCCTGCTTTGCAGCCTCGAACGGTATCTGGCTCCTCTAATAACGATAGTTTATTATCTGACTCCGGTCGGACAATATTCTTTTCTGTCGATCATAGCATATTTTAATCTTTTCCTTCATCCGGGAAAAGACCGCCCCACTCGACCATGGTAAACCCGTTTCTCTCGAAGGTTTCCGGTACTGCCTGCACATCCGGTGTCTCATCTTTTACAAATGCAAACCAGATACGAAGCACGCTGTCAGGTTGCGGTGTCACCGTTACCGGCATGGAGATATCCAAAATCTCGTTTGTCTGAGGATACATTGCATAATCACAACCGGCATCAAGTTTTTCACACCAGAATTCCACAAAATCTTTGATCTCCTGTTCGTTGAGTCCGTATTCCGCAAGGATCTGTTCCAAAGTCTCCTTCCGTGTTTCCGCCGGTATCACAAATCCTTCTTTCCTCTGGTAATAATTCGGATCGGTCCATGATTCATAGAAAAGATACGGATAAGTTTCCCCATGAACAGACAGAGTTCCGTCCGGTGACGCAATTCCGCTCCAGTCATTTTCATAGAGCGGATCGGTTACCCGCAAAAGTTCCGGCATGGAGAATTGAACCCGAAATTCTGTATCTTCTGTCGGATAAAGATAGATGTTCGGCTTGTAAGCGCCTACATTATTGGCACTACAGGTAGCTCCGTAAGCGGTTCCAAACGGGATTCCTATGCCTCCCATGGCTCCGAATGCCCCCTTGATCGCTGCACCCGCTGTGCCTGCCAGCTGTCTCTTCGTATAACGTCCCATCTTTTCCTTATCATCCATCATATTCTTCCATGCTTTCACATATCGTTCCTGCATTGACTTAAGCTCCTCATTGTCTTTGGCATCACCTGTCCATGTCCATATGGTATTCACAAAAATCGAGCGCCAAAGACCATTTGCCTTCTCCGTAGTATCATCTAATGTCTCTAATGTCGGAACAAATATACCGATCACCGGCATGTCATCAAGATTTTTCAATATTTTTCTCAATCTCTCATCATTATCATTCATACATTTTACCGCCGTATCGCTTGTCACGACAAGCTCCGGCACAGAAAAGAAAATACCGAATTGAGGAGCTACGATAGATTCCGCATTGGACAAAAACCGGACATAATTCGCACAATATTCAAGAAAAGGGCTTTTATAACCGACTTTCGGATTCTCCCATGTCATGTCATATAATCCGTAGAGTCCCAACGCCCAGTCCACCGGGGTTCTGATACCTGTTCCTTTCACAGCATTATATTCTTTTTTTGCGGCATTGATCTGTTTGTATAATGCTTTTTTTGCAGGATTGAGGTATTTTGTGACAGCTTTTCCGCTTTTTCCGACAGTCTGCAATTTTAATGATTGAAGCTGCTTATTCAGTGCATTTAACGATTCGGCAAGCTGCTCCTTTTTCATCTGGCGTATTCCCCAATACATTTTTGCCACGCTTGATGTCACATCTTTTTCTGCTGCCTTCGCAGCCTTTACTTTATCCCGCTCTATCGTGTCCGCGTAGGTGTCGTCCGGTTCTGCCGGCTTGATCTTTCCGCTCTTTAACATCTCTAATTCTGTATATTTTGTGACCGGATTCGTCACCCACTCTGCATAGGAACTGATCTTTAATTCTTCCTCTTCTTTATTTTTCTCACCTTCCGCCATCGCCCGGATCGGAACAGACGATGGGATGAGCACAACTATGAGAATAAAACAAACGATCTGTTTTATAATTTGCATCAGATTTTTCTTATGTTCTGCAATGGTTTCTTCGTATAAATAATTGTTCTTATCCATCATGTTCCTGCCTCCCATCCCGCTTTTTCCGCATACCAGAGAATATGACTCTTCATGGTATCGTCAATATCACATGTCAGCGCTTCATTTAAGAGGTAGAGTCCTCTGTCTACCATTCCAAGCTCGATCAGCGACGCTCCCAGATAATAGATGGTTTCTCCATCCGGCTCTTCTTCATAGGTATAAGCTGCTGTCAGATAATAGCTTGCCTCCTCATATCTTCCGTAATCGAACAAGATCCCGCCTGCGTTTTTCAGCACATAGTCCCACTCAGGAAATGCCTCTGCCGCTTCCAGATATATAAGCAGTAACTGTTGGGAACGCTCATCCGGATTCTCCTTGTATTTTCCCCGGATAATCTCTTCCTGCAGCATATAATAATACATGGTTTTCTTATTTTCAAAAGAACTGCTCAGAGCTTCCGCCTCTTCAATCTCTCCTTTGTCAAGTGCCGCGGCTGCCTGCATAAAACGCACATCATCTGTCTCCCCGTATTTTTCGCCAAGCTCTTCTCTTAACTTTTCAGCCTGAGAATCTTTCCCCGCTTCCACTGCCTTTACATATCTGTCAAAGGTTTGCAGATAATTATCAGTTCCGTATTCTGTAGGGCTTTGCGGAATATACACACAAAACCAGAGCAGTGCAAATGCCAATACCGGCACGAGGATCTTTTTGATCTTTGATTTTCTGAAAAAGAAAAACCGGACGATGCAAAGGATTCCTGAGATCACCGCGACGAAGATACAATGCCATGCGGAACAGTGAAAGGTAAACGCTCCAAGAAGTGCCATGATACATATGGTAATACATAAAATCGTCATCATATTAATCCTCCTCCTGTTCCAAAAGCCATTTTAATTTATCTGCCAATGGGTTTACATGGTAGCTGATCCCATATTTGTCATTGCTGTGATCTACGCCGTTCGCATATTTTTCCTGAATACGCTGGCACAACGCATAAGCCGTCCGGTACTCTTCCAATGCATCGTAAGTATTAGCCATGGCAAATAAAATCGTCGGATCATCCGGTTCTAATTCATCTGCCCGCAGAAGCGCTTCTATGGCTTCATCGAATTCCCCGCCGTCATATAGGATAATCCCTTTCAGATACCACAAACGCCCGGACTTCTCCTGCATATCCAATGCCTCTTCCACATATTCCAGGGCTTCTTCCGGCTGTTTGACCTGCTTTTCGTAATAGAGTGCCTGAACATAATTATACAAAAATTCATTTTCTTCCAATAATTCCAACACATCTTCATCGGTATTTTCTCCGTCATAAATGCGGTAAGTATAATCTGTCCATGACGGATCATCATTAAACGCAATATAAGAAACACAGTTAAAGAAGACCTGATCGATTCCATCTTCGTTGTCACCGAGATCTTTCCGGACGATATCCGCCATTGCAGACGCCGCTTCTATGGCTTCTTCCTCATGTTCATTTTTGAGCGCACCGATACAATAACTCCACAATGCGGAAACATTCTCGGGATCCTGTTTGTAGATTTCTTTCGCAAGTTCGTATCCTTTCTCAGTCTCGTCCAGACTGCTGTAGCAAAACGAAAGCTGCTGCTGGAAATCTGTCTGGTTCGGCACCAGTTCCAATGCTTTCTCCAATACCGGAATACATTCTTCATAATTTTGAATTTCAAAGAGCAAGGTTGACACGCTGCCGTACAGAGCCACCAATTCATCCTCTGTAGCATCTTTCCCGTATGCATCCAGCCAGAGATCCTCATAACGCAAGATTGCTTCTGTAGTTCTCTCATTTGATGTATTATCATTATATGTATAGGCAGTGATATAACCGGCGAAGAGCTGCAACATCATATTGTCCGGTTCTTTCTCCGCTTCATCGGTAAGTGTGGCGATGGCGGTATCTCTCCCCATAGTTCCCTTTTGTAATGCCGCCATAACCTGTAAGATCACCATCTGTTCTTCATAGGTTTCACTTGGTTTTAAATTCTTCTTAAGAGATTTTTTCTCTTTCTGGATCTCTTTGAGTCCCGGATAGGATGCGGTGAAACATTCCTCGGCAATGCACAGATTCAAAATTTCCGTCTGATGTTCTTCTTCCTCCTCAGATAGTTTGCTGCCCTGCTTTTTATATCTCTCTAGCATCACCGGACACCATAATTCGATATCCGCCTCGTCTAAAGAAGTGGCTACATATTTTCGCATCTCATCTGTACTCTTATCAAGCGAGGACAGATAACGCAGGACAATGTCATCGCTGTACTTTTCCGGAAGTTCGTAACTCTCCCCCTCTGCAAGTGTCTGCCATGCCAGACAATGTTCTGCCGCCAGTTCATACGTTCGGATCACCTGACTCATATCTCCGGATCCTCTTAAAAGGTCTGCCTGTACAAAATATAATTCCACATCTTTCTTTGCAGCTTCCGTCACAGATTGCTCCTTATTGCCTGAGAATGCAGTCACAAGGGCAAATAATGCGAATGCACAGCCAAAGAGCAACGCCGGTCTGAGGAAGAATTGTTTTTTGGTCGCTTTTTCTTCTCCCTCATGTTTTAATAACCATGTCACTCCCATGGTTAAAAATGCTGTTTCCACGAATGCGATCAACATCTTATATGCTGCCGTACTGAATATGGACACCACATCCTCAAATGGCAGATACAACCAGATAATCTGGACAATCTCCGCAGCATACAAGGAAAACAGGAGCAAGAGCATGGCAAGAATCTTTCCTTTTCTCTTGCATTTGACCTTTGTTGAAAAAAGTTGTCCTGCCGGTATCAGCAAAAGTATTGCAAGCAGGATTCTCATGACCAGGGTGAATATAAGGTAGATCATATTTCCCTTTCCCATGAACAATGAAGTCTCTGAGAGCAAACGCCCCTCTGCCGCTCTTTCGGCAGCAATAAATCCCAGAAAAAAGACAACTCCCGACAGCTGATTTCTTCTGGATAATACGCTTGCACCCAGAAGTAAAATCAGTCCCGCCGCTACATATCCGACCACATCTAAAAATGTGACCGTACTCATGCTCAAGGACTGTTTTTCCTCCATGAATAACAAAGCCTTCAACAGATATGGCAGGAATTCCACAGACAAAAACACTGCCAGCAACACTCCTCCCGGCGTAAACTGCACTTTGCTGTTTTCCGATCCATTGAACGGACTTAAAAGGAGTTGTCGAATCCTGATCAAAAGACTTTTCTTTTTTGACCGTCTGACGGGCGGAATAACCTTCACGATTCTCAGTCTGGCTGCCGATTGGACTGCCTGCCATGGTATTCTGATGCCCTACAGTTTGCGCACCGGATAATTCTGCCCCGCACTTCCGGCAAAATGCGGCATGTTCGTCTACTTCGCAACCGCAATTTGTACAGAATTTTGCCATAATACATCCTCCTGATCTCTATTATGTTGTTATACTTTTGTTACTGTGCAAATTCTTAATTATTTCCAATTATAAACCTTTTCATCTATTTTGTCTACAAAAATCAGTTCAGAATGCCGTTCAATGATTTTGACCCACTTTTTCCGATTTCTAAAAAAATAAAAGACTGCACTTTTACAACAACAAATGCAGCCTGTCCATTTTTAACATTTTTCTAACTTGACATAATCAATCTATCGTCTCAATATTCAGATCACAATCCGCCAGATAGTCTCTGGCATAAAGGATATTCGTTCCTTCTTCTTTCTGAATCACATCATAAAATAAAATCCCCTTATCCGTTTTGGTATTTATCTTATGATCCTTTGACACAAGTTCAAAATCCCTGTTATAGATCGCATAATAGGCATTTGCCCCCATATATGAGGCACCATGTTCCTCCTTATCGCAACTGTAATACAACTGATATCCTCCGGCGAAGGGAACCATGGCAGCAGGCTCATGATCGCAGTCGGGCTGGAGAAGCTCCACTTTTTTCCCTTTGTTCATTCCGTTTTTATCAAAGTTCTGCAATATGATCGCCGAATCCGATTTATCCACCATCTCATATTCATAGACCGCATGCAGCTCCGTCCCATCATAGAAAAGTTCCACATCTTCTATGTTATGAACGTCATCCGCAAGTTCTCTCACAAAAAACAAGCTGTCAAAATTCTCCGTTTTATACAGATGAAGAATATATTCACCGTTTGCATCAGCAGCATTTGCATTGTTCACATTCCCAATAATTTCCGTAAAAGTCATGTAATAGAAATGATCCACCTTTACGATTGCAGGATCTATGTATAGATGATTATTTTCCATCAGGATCTTATGTTCCACAAGATTCATCTCATCATCAAACCGCAGCATACCTACCTGCTTAGAAAAATTTGCATAGATCACAATCCCCTCATCTGCAACACAATCGACCCAGTTTGTGTGGATATCGGGATATTTTCTGATATCGCCTTCCCCGGATATAACGGTAAATATCCCGCCGATACTCGTAATAATATTTTCGCCGAAAAACTTGGCATCACCGCTATGCAGTTCGGAATAAGAATCACAAGAAACCGAATATTTTTCAAACAATTTGCTGCTAATATCATTCTTTATATCGAAACCATCACTCACAATAGCCGTAATCACGGCGACTAAGGCAAATAAAATCTTCATACCTTCACACCTCTTCGTTTCTGTCTGCCCTTTTAAGGACTATGTCAAATCTACTTGAAGCGTTTTTTCAACGCTGTAATACTCTTATCCTGTGTTGCCTCACCGATCGCATGAAAAGACCAGATGCCGTTTTCCTTCACCATCTCGCCAAATATCATTGCTGTCATCTTATCATAATTTTCCGAGAGGTTATAACGACAAAATTCTTTTTCCTTGTCATCACAGATACGGATAAAACAATTCCTGATCTTTCCAAAATGCTGACGGGTAATCCCTGCCCAAAAGATATTTACCACAAAAACAATCCTGTCATATCTCTCCGGAAGTTTATCCAGATTAACCACGATCTGTTCGTCATCTCCGTCACCGGCTCCTGTCAGGTTATCTCCCCTGTGTCTGACTGCTCCACTGACATGTCTCAGATTCGCATAACAGACAACATCGCTGCTTCCGCCAAGTTTTCCATCTACACACAGAAATGCCGATGCATCACAGTCAATATGAGTACCTGTTTTCGCCATATCCCATCCAAGTCCGACCGTCACTTTATGCAAAACGGACTGATCTGCTTTTTTTAATACGACCTTCTGACCCTTTTGCAAACTGACCGGACGATTCCCCTGACTCTGTTGAAAATACTGCGGTTCTTCCTGCACCTTCGGAAGATTCTGCGGTATTCTCTGTGATTGCGAATTATTCTGCGATATTTCCTGCACTTGCGGAAGCTCCTGTGATTCTTCCCGGGGCTGTGAATCGCTCTGCGGTTCTTCCTGCACTTGCGGAAAATCCTGTGATTCTTCCCGGGGCTGTGAATCGCTCTGCGGTTCTTCCTGCGCTTGCGGAAAATCCTGTGATTCTTCCTGTGGCTGTGAATCTCTCTGTGGTTCTTCCTGCGCTTGCGGAAAATCCTGTGATTCTTCCTGTGGCTGCAGTGCTGTGCTCTCGTCATCTCCCGACATTTCTCCGCCGTAATGTGTCAATAATCTTTCAAGACCGCCATCAAATCCATTGGCTGTCACTCCCAATCTCCAAACACTTTTCCGATAGATCTCAATTCCAATCATCGTCTTTTCATTGTGAAAATCAGATCCTGTCAAGTGCAATTTCATAATTTCTGTGTTATGTTGTGATATGGTCAAATTATATTCCCGTATCTGTCCCAGCGTACCCTCACCGTCAATGCTTGTAGTAAACGCAAGTTTTTCGATCTTTCGAGGAAGTTTCGAGAGTTCTATTGTAAAATCACCATTTTCTTCCATTCCGATCGCACGCTCCGGTGAAAATTTCTGGTTATAAAATACAACATACCGCTCATCGGATATCTTCTCGCCCTGATCCAATCCAAAACAACAGGTATCATATACCCCATCTCCCACTGTTTCCATCTTTACCTGAAAAGACTGTTGCAGGTCAAGATATTCTTCCAGCTTACAACGAAATCCTCTGACTAAATCCATGTTTTGCTCCTTTCACACTCTTATCTTTTCATTTATCCGAAACAAACTACTTCAACCTGAATTTTCTTTCATTCATTTTAATCTATTTTGGGCAAAATTTCAACATAAATCTGTATTGACAGACATTGCCATACAAAGCCTTTCCTTATTCACTGATACGATAGTGCCCTGCAATATCACCGCTCTGTTCATAACTTTTTGGCTTGATTATATCTCACATCTGTTTTTTTGTAAACAAAAAATGTACCTTTTCGGGTATATTTTTTTTATCAGGCTTGACTATATACCCGAAAAGGTATAATATATAAAAAAAGATTTGGGAGGCTGCAATGAATAAAATAGCAGAATTCGTCAAAAAAAGCAGACGTGCAGCAGGACTCACACAGGAGGAATTTGCACTTCGTTCTGGTCTTGGTCTTCGATTTGTCCGTGAACTTGAACAGGGAAAAGAAACCGTCAGAATGGATAAGGTAAATGTTGCGCTTGCGATGTTCAATATGGAAGCGGTTCCGGGGAGAATAAGTGATGAGTGAATTTAGAAAAGGAAATGTATATATCAGAAATGAATGGGCAGGAGTCATATCAGAGAATGATGAAGGATATATTTTTAAATATAATAAAAATTACCTGACATCAGAAAGTCCAAGTCCCGTTTCCCTGACTATACCATTGCGGGAGGAAGCATATCTATCCAAAGTTTTATTTCCGTTTTTTGACGGATTGATTCCCGAAGGATGGCTTCTTAACGTTGTTGTTCGTAATTGGAAAATAGACATCAATGATCGATTCGGTCTTCTTTTGGTTGCCTGTAAAGATACCATAGGGAACGTTCGGATAATGGAGGTGGATAAATGAATTGTTTGTGCTGCGGAAAACCAATAAATTCTGAATCTAAAAAAAACAATTGGCACAAAAAATGCATCAGGAAATTTTTTAATGAAACTACGCTGCCGCTGATTGATTTAGATGAAAAAAAAATGGAACTCATTGCTGAGCAATGTACAAATATGGGTTATACAGTTCCGGGAGTGCAAAAAAAATTATCACTTCATCTTTTTTCCGAAAGCGGAATTCCGAAGCTTACCATTGTTGACTATCCTACAGGATATATTTTAAAGCCGCAGGTAGATGAATATATTTCACTTCCCGAATCGGAACATCTGGTGATGAGTATGGCTGAACTTGCAGGTATCAGGACAGTTTTACATGCCCTTATTTATTGTGGTGAGCATCTTGCATATATTACCAAACGGGCTGACAGAGTCTTTGCAGACGGTTCTGTCAAATTACTGGCTATGGAGGATTTTTGCCAGCTTGATTTGAGACTTACGCAAGATAAATATAAGGGGTCCTACGAGAGATGCGCAAAAATTATTGACAGATACTCGTCACAAAAGGGGCTGGATATGTCGGAATTCTTTATGAGAATTGTTTTTTCTTTTATTGTCGGAAATTCAGATATGCATCTTAAAAACTTTTCTCTGATCGAAACATATGAAAAAAGCAATGAATATATTTTATCACCGGCATATGACCTTCTGCCGGTAAATCTCATACTGCCGGAAGATACAGAGCAAACAGCATTGATGTTAAATGGCAAAAAAAGAAATATCAGAAAAAAGGATTTTATCTGTCTTGCAGAAAAATGTAATATTTCTCAAAAAACAGCCCTTAAAATTATCGATAAATTGGTTTCTTTCAAAGATAACTATATAGAGATGTGCATGCAATCGATGCTTCCTGAAAAAATGAAAGAACAATTTGCAAAACTGATAGAAAAAAGGATTCGGATTTTTCGCTGATATAAACAAAAGCACCGCAAATGGTGATGCGTCTAAGGGATTTTTAGAAAACAGTTGAATCTGACGTCTTCAAGCGGTATGACGCAGACAACGCTCAAAGGGTGTCACGAATTGCTACCCCCTTTGAGACTTCTAAGAATTCGGAGGACAGCACTATGAAAGCTAAAAGATGCAGGAACATGAAGGTCTATGAGCAGAGTGGTTATCGCTATCAGACAACACCGGCGATTATGCTCAAAGGATTGTGGCTCAAGGAATGGGGCTTCCAGGAAGGAACCCGGATCTCTGTTCAATGTGAGGACGGCAAGCTGATCATCACAAGAGCAGAGCAGTCGGTCACAGAGTAAAACATAATATCTAAAATTCAAAAGAGCCGATGAAGTAACGATTTGTTACCCCATCGGCTCGTATCATTCGCCTTTGAAATATTTTTCGGTCTGTTTATCGAACTCCGAAACATATTCCTGATCCTGCCTGATGCGGAATGTCTCATATTCTTTTGTGGCTTTCTTTACCGCTTCATCGTGGGAGATCCTGCCTTTATCCGGTAAGACATTTCTCCTGTTGTTTTTCAGGAACTGATCAGTCTGATCCACCCAGTCCTGCATGCTCATCAGGACTTCGTCCTCTGCCATAAGTTCTGCGTAGTCAATGAACATAGTCACAAGTCTGTTTAGCTTTGATAATTCCTTTTCGTTGAGATAATTCTTGGCAACTACAACATCTCTTTTCAGAATTTTTCCGTCCGGAGCATCCTTCCATGTCGTGAGTCCCATAGTGGGCTTATCTGCATCTGCACGTTCGTGGATAAGTTCGGCGGCTGTTTTACCGGTTACAGCAAAATGAAGTTTATTTTGGACAAAGGCGTAGAATGCCCTTGTAATCTCACTGTTCTTGTCATAATCATAGCTGCATTGTTCAAACACATCCGTGATCTTCTGATAAGCACGACGTTCACTTGCGCGGATTTCACGGATGCGCTCCAGCAACTCATCGAAGTAATCTTTTCCGAAGGGTTTTCCGTTTTTGAGCATATCATCATTTAAGACAAAGCCCTTTGTGATATATTCTTTCAGGGTTTTAGTCGCCCATTGACGAAATCGGGTCGCCTTCTTTGAATTTACACGGTATCCTACTGCAATAATGGCATCAAGATTGTAAAAATCTACATTCCGTCGAACCTCCCGGTTACCCTCCATTTGAACTTGTTCCATTTTGGAACAAGTTGCCTCCCGGATCAGTTCCTCCTCTTTATAGATGTTCTTAAGATGTTTCGTGATGTCCTGTGTATTTACATCAAAGAGCTCTGCCATGGCCTTCGTAGTAAGCCAGAAGGTCTCGTTTTCATAATATACGCTTACACAGACATTGGTATCATCTATCTGGTAGAGGACGATTTCATGTTCATGATCCATATAAAACTCTCCTTCCTGTCAAAGTCAATAATTGAATGTCGCATGGCTTTAGCCCTGCGACATGCTTGCTGCCAGCGGCAGCAATTCCCGTAGGTCGGAGATTCAAACTCCCACCTACGTAAGTTTCCTTTCTTTACTCACCACCTATAGAGGTGGGAGAT
>CADBTR010000029.1 GCA_902797675.1 uncultured Lachnospiraceae bacterium | reverse complement strand
TACCATTACCACCGGATTTACCGCGGGCATCGCGGTTACGATCCTGATCGGACAGATCAAGGATTTTGTGGGTACATCTACAGCCGGTTATGAGGGCCAGACCATCGATACCATCGGAAAGATCCGGGCATTGTGCTACGGTATCGCTCATACAGGGATCAGCGGACAGGCATTGCTGATCGGACTGATCGCTCTTGTAATCCTTGTTTTATGGCCAAAGATCAATAAATTGATCCCGCCGTCACTGATCGCCGTGATTGTGACGGGAATCATTGTATATGCAGCGGGAATGTCCAAGGGAGAAGTCCCTGCGGTAAAGACTATAGGAACTTCTTTTCAGATTCCTATGGGACTTCCGGGACTGATTTCCTTCGACGGATTTCGATGGTCGATGCTTCGGGAACTGTTGCCGGATGCCTTTACCATTGCGATCCTTGCGGCAATCGAGTCGCTGTTATCATGTGTCGTCTCCGACGGTATGATCGGAAGCAGAACGAGAACGAATATGGAATTGATCGCCCAGGGGTGCGGAAATATCGGTTCCGCATTTTTCGGAGGAATCCCTGCAACCGGTGCTATCGCCAGAACTTCGGCAAATGTGAAAAACGGCGGCCGCACGCCTGTGGCGGGAATCGTCCATGCAATCGTACTGGCGCTGATGCTGCTTGTATTGATGCCTTTAGTGGAATTGATTCCGATGCCTTGTATCGCAGCGATTCTTTTTATGGTTGCCTATGGAATGAGTGGTTGGAGAGCTGTTTTAAATACGATCAAACGTGCGCCGAAAAGTGATACTGCGGTTATGGTTACTGCATTTGTGCTGACCGTTGTGCTGGATCTTGTCTACGCCATTGTCATTGGTCTGGTGCTTGCTTCTTTATTATTCATGAAGAGAATGTCCGATGTCACAAGCGTGGAAGGCTGGGAGTATATTGACGATTATAACCGGGTCAGCAATGAAAATGATACGTATGATGAAGATTCCGATCCGGATAACATTAAATACAAATCCGTACCGGAAAATACGCTGGTATTTGAAATCACGGGACCGCTTTTTTTCGGTGCGGCAGATAAATTGTCATCCATTCTTGATCAGAAAGATGAAGATATTATCATTCTCAGAATGAGAAGCGTTCCGGCTATGGATGCAACCGTTATGCATACTCTGGACGGAATTCTGGATAATTGCCGGAAGAATGATATTACACTGGTATTTTCCCACGTAAATGAACAGCCGATGGCAGTCATGAAGAAAGCCGGATTTGTGGATAGACTGGGAGCGGATCATTTCAGAGTAAACATTGATGATGCTTTGGAATATGCGCAAAGTCTGGAAATCAAAAAATACGCAAAAACCCGAAAATCAAAAAAAGAGTTGACATGATTTTTTGGAAGTGCTAGAATTAATTTCGTTAAGGTCAGCAATGTCGTAAGCCTGACGGCATGAGACAATGAATGCTGTGCCTGGTAGTTGGATAGAAAAAAGGCTATGAATGTGCATAGTAGTGATCTGTTTTCTATACAGAGAAGGAAGTCACCGGCTGAGAGCTTCCCATAGTTCAGGCAGATATACGAAGTTCACACAGGAGCTGCATTTCTGAACGGGATACATGGTTTTGATGATCAGTAGGAAATGACGGGCAGTTGCACGTTACGCAAAAGAGTGTCTTAGAGATAAGAAAACTGGGTGGTACCGCGGATAAAGATAGATTCGTCCCTTTTTTAGGGGCGATTTTTTTTACTTATGGCACCCGAACAACATAATTAATTTTATAGGAGGTCTTATAAAAGCATGAAGGAGAAATTGCAAAAAATCAGAGAAGAGGCGCTGGAGCGCATTCAGAATTCTGATAATCTTGACAAATTGAATGAGATCAAGGTTTCCATTTTGGGAAAGAAGGGTGCGCTTACCGAGGTATTGAAGGGAATGAAGGATGTGGCTGCCGAGGACAGACCGAAAGTCGGTCAGCTTGTCAATGATACAAGAGCCGCAATTGAAGAAAAACTGGAGGAAGTAAAGAAAACTCTGGCAGATAAAATGCGTGAGGAAAAGATGAAAGCGGAAGTGATCGATGTGACGCTTCCGGCTAAGAAAAACAATGTGGGACATCGTCATCCGAACACCATCGCTTTGGAAGAACTGGAGAGAATATTTATCGGCATGGGTTATGAAGTGGTGGAAGGACCGGAAGTGGAATATGATTATTATAACTTTGAGGCTCTGAATATCCCGGCGAACCATCCTGCGAAAGATGAGCAGGATACCTTTTATATCAATGACAAGATCGTTTTGCGCACTCAGACCTCGCCGGTTCAGGTGCGTGTCATGGAAAAAGGAAAACTTCCGATCCGGATGATCGCTCCGGGACGTGTATTCCGTTCCGATGAAGTGGATGCCACTCATTCGCCGTCTTTCCATCAGGTAGAGGGACTTGTGATCGATAAAAATATTACATTTTCGGATTTAAAGGGAACGCTTGCCCAGTTCGCGAAGGAATTGTTCGGAGAGGATACGAAAGTAAAATTCCGCCCGCATCATTTTCCATTTACAGAGCCAAGCGCAGAGATGGATGTGACCTGTTTTAAATGTAAGGGAAAAGGCTGCAGAATGTGCAAAGGTTCCGGCTGGATTGAAATTTTAGGCTGCGGTATGGTGCATCCGAGGGTACTTCGCATGAGCGGCATTGATCCGGAAGAATATACCGGTTTTGCCTTTGGTATCGGTCTGGAGAGGATCGCATTGTTAAAATATGAGATCGATGACATGAGATTGCTCTATGAAAATGATGTCAGATTTTTAAAACAGTTCTAAAAACAGGAGGATGGAAAAACATGAATACGCCAATATCATGGATTAAAGCATATGTACCGGAGCTTTCCTGCACAGATCAGGAATACGTGGATGCGATGACGCTCTCCGGCACCAAAGTAGAAAATTATGAGAGACTGGATGAAAATCTTGATAAGATCGTCATCGGACAGATCACAAAGATCGAGAAGCATCCGGATGCGGAAAAGCTGGTTGTCTGCCAGGTGAATATCGGAACGGAAACGATTCAGATCGTTACCGGAGCCACGAATGTATTCGAGGGCGCAAAGGTGCCTGTGGTACTGGACGGAGGTCGTGTGGCGACCGATCACTCGGGCGCAAAGGTTCCGGGCGGCACGAAGATCAAGAAAGGAAAATTAAGAGGTGTGGAGTCCTTCGGTATGATGTGCTCCATTCAGGAACTGGGTTCTTCCAAGGATTATTATCCGGAAGCGGCAGAAGACGGAATCTATATTTTCCCGGACACTGCGACTGTCGGCGCCGACGCGATCGAAGCATTGGGGCTTCATGATACGGTAGTGGAGTATGAGATCACTTCCAACCGTGTGGATTGTTTTGGAATTCTCGGAATTGCAAGAGAGGCTGCGGCAACGTTCAGAAAGCCTTTTGTTCAGCCGGAAGTTCCGAAAACGGGAAACAGCGAAGATGTAAATGATCTTGTACAGGTAGAGATCAAGGACGCTGATCTTTGCAGACGTTATTGCGCAAGAGCGGTGAGAAATGTAAAAATCGGTCCTTCACCGGAGTGGATGCAGAGAAGACTGGCAAATTGCGGAATCCGTCCGATCAATAACCTTGTGGATATCACGAATTATGTCATGGAAGAATACGGTCAGCCGATGCACGCCTATGATCTGAGCACCATCGAGGATCAGAAGATTGTTGTAAGAAGAGCTGCGGCAGGCGAGGAATTTCAGACACTGGACGGTCAGGACAGAACGCTGGATGAGAATATCTTAATGATCTGCGATGGCAAAAAACCTGTTGGAATCGCAGGAATCATGGGCGGTGAGAATTCCAAGATTACAGACGATGTGAAAGATATTTTATTTGAGGCAGCCTGCTTTGACGGAACGAATATCAGACTTTCCGCAAAAAGACTGGGACTTCGCACCGATGCATCGGGAAAATTTGAAAAAGGTCTGGATCCGAACAATGCAGAGGCGGCGATCAACAGAGCCTGCGCATTGATCGAGGAATTGGGCGCCGGTGAAGTGGTAGGCGGTATCGTGGATGTTTATCCGGAGAAAGTGACGGAAAAACGGATTCCTTTCGAGCCGGGGAAATATAATCATCTGCTTGGAACCAATGTTTCCGAGGCAGAGATGCTTCATTATTTCAAACGTCTGGAAATTGAATATGATGTGGATAATAATGAACTGATCATACCGACATTTCGTCAGGATCTGGAATGTGACGCCGATATTGCCGAGGAAGTGGCAAGATTCTATGGTTATGATAACATTCCGGTGACATTGCCTTCCGGTGAAGCAACCACGGGAAAGAAATCCTTCAAGATGAGAATTGAAGATGTGGCAAGGGAGATCGCGGAATTCTGCGGATTTTCTCAGGGTATGACTTATTCCTTCGAGAGTCCGAAAGTATTTGATAAATTATTATTGCCGGCTGACAGTGAATTGAGAAAGACAGTGACGATCTCAAATCCTCTGGGAGAGGATTTCAGCGTCATGAGAACCATGTCGTTAAATGGAATGCTTACCTCACTGGCAACGAATTACAACCGCAGAAATAAGAGCGCGAAGTTATATGAACTTGGAAATGTCTATCTTCCAAAGGCACTGCCTGTGACGGAACTTCCGGACGAGCGCATGATGTTCACGCTTGGCATGTATGGCGACGGAGATTTCTTTACGATGAAAGGCGTTGTGGAGGAATTCTTTGAGAAGATCGGAATGCGGAAAAAGACGGAGTACAGCCCGGAAGATAAGAAACCGTATCTTCATCCGGGAAGACAGGCGGATATCATCTATGACGGAGAGGTGATCGGATATCTTGGCGAGGTACATCCGCAGGTGCTCGACAACTACGGGATCGGCGACAAGGCGTATGTGGCGGTATTGGATATCATGAAAGTGACCAAGAAGGCAACTTTTGACCGCAAGTATGAAGGAATCGCCAAATATCCTGCTGTTACAAGAGATCTGAGTATGGTGATGAAGAAAGATATCCTTGTAGGCGATGTGGAGAAGGTATTTGAAAAACGCGGCGGAAAATTGCTGGAATCCATGAATCTGTTTGATGTCTATGAGGGCGCTCAGATTGCATTGGGCTTCAAGTCCGTTGCTTATTCCCTGAGCTTCAGGGCAAAGGACCGCACATTGGAAGATAAGGATATTACGCCGATCATGGAGAAGATCCTGAAAGATCTGGATGATATGGGAATCCAGCTTAGAAAATAATTTAAGAAGCGGTATAGCTTTTATACAACAATGAAAAGGACGCGTTGCGGAACATCTTGTTTCGGCAGCGCGTCCTTTTTTGTAGCAACAGGGCATCAGTGCCAGATGTGCTTGCACAAGCTGGCATTAGATGCCCACAAGAACAGCGAGAGGCATAGCTTTAGCTGTTTGCAGGCGCGAAAAACGAGTAGGCGGTAAAAAAATTATCATAAACGATTGAAATTTTCTCTGTTTTTATATATACTGTATGATAGATTCTAAGGAGGAAACGCCATATGAACACAGCAGATACCTATGCAAAGCTTGCTGTCACCGATTATCTGACCGGGCTTCCCAATCGGAGAGGACTTTATGACTATTACGCTTCGCTTGCAAAAGACGAGGCGATCAATGTCATGTTTATAGATATTGACAATTTTAAGAAAGTGAATGATACCTACGGGCACCGTACCGGTGATGATCTGTTGATCGCCGTCACCACCAAGATCAAAAATACGGTGCCGGGTTCTTTTGTTGCCAGAATCGGCGGCGATGAATTCGTGATAATCCTGATGCAGGATCGGCAGAAAACGGCGAGCATTTCCATTGCCGAGAAT
>CADBTR010000028.1 GCA_902797675.1 uncultured Lachnospiraceae bacterium | reverse complement strand
CTTTTAAATAAAAATTATTGTCCGGCGTTCATGGAAAGAAATGCCGGTATGATGATAATAAGCATAACAACCAGAAAAATCAGCATCATCGGGATCAGCATTTTCGTTCCGGCTGTTTCTCCTGCCCGGAGAGCGTTTCGCTTGTAATCGGAGAATGCTTCCTGAACTTCGGACTGAAGGGCACAGGAAAGATCGGAAGATCCTTTTTTTCTGTTTTGTTCCAAAATACTTCCAAGTTTGATATAAGCGTGCAGATTACAACGTCTTCCAAGCTCCGCATAAGCGCCCGATTCCGGCATACCGCTTTTTAAGCGGTTCAGCATGCGTTCTACCTCAAGAAAAATATAATGGTTTTGTTCCCCGCTTTTTTTTGCGTCGTTTAAGATCGAGGCAAAGCTGTTTTGAAGGGTAAGTCCGGCATTATGCAAAAGCAGAAGCTTTGAAACAATTTCAGGATAATCTCTCAACAGCTGTTCTTCCCGTTTTTTCAAAGCCTGGTCAAAATCATGTCCCTGCAAAATAAAGATTAGAACGGAAATGATGATCGCGGCAAACAAAAAGATCAGATTCGGGGGATCGGAAACGGTATGAAAGGATACTTTTTTATTGTTCAATGTTTCAGGGAGAGATACATCGAAATCATAGGGACTGCTGTGGTCGGAGATATAATTCTCGACCTGCTTTTGCAGCGCTTCCGGTGTATCTTTTCCTAGGGGACCAGAATCAGGGGAATCGTCAGAGAAGTTGTATATTCGCCGAGAGTCATAACGGTTGTCACCGATGTAAAAGCCCCTTCTGATTCAATATTCTCCGGATAAACCTGCCCGGAAGCGTCAATTAAAAGTTCATTTTCCGGTTCCCAGGTGAGAGACAGTCCTTCCTCTCCATATTCAGAAATAAAATGAAGCGGTTTTTGAATATGTTCGATATCCGGATTTTCGCCCAATAATTCTTTTACAATGCCCTTGCGATATTTTTCAAACAGATCCAGAGATTCCTTGAAGTCAAATTCTTTTGCAGGTAAAGTCACGTCGATGATCTGCGTTTCCTCTTCCGATAATTTCACTTCGAGAGAATAAGAAGTTTCCTCATTTCCGCGGGAAAGTTTTTTGATCTTTTTGGAATCCTGAATTCCGTTATAGCAAAAAGCAAATCCTAAGAATAATATTGCAAGCAGAAACAGATAAGAGAAAGCGATCCGCTTTGCCTGAAATAAATATTCCATCCGGTCCGGATCTTCTCCCACATATAGTTTTTCCAGGGATTTTTTTACGGTCGTCTGCTGTACAGGCCGGTTTGGAAATAATTTCCGAAACAGATTCCGAACATGGTCGAGGATAAAAAAAGCAGTGCCGTATAAAAATTTTAGCGGATATTTTTTGTTATCCAACCGGGCGGTAATTTCTTTTTTATATCCGGATGTAAATACAAGAAATAAAATAATAATTCCAAGAGCAATACAATAACAGATCAATATGGTCATAGTACACCTCAATTCTCAGTCAGACAGTAACTGCCGACAGTTTAAATCCAAGAAGGACTGCGGCTGCGTAGATTACAAGGCAGATTGTCATGATCACCATGCCTGTGGCATTGTGATATACACTGTCAAAGAAATCATGTGATGTCAGCCGGATATAAAACATAATGGCCACGGGCATAAAAAACATGATCATCTGTTCCATGCGCTTTGCGGAAGTCGCAGTCAGTATTTCTTTTTTTAATGAAATCTTTTCTCCGATGGTTTCAGAGGACGATCTTATAATGGAAATCAGGTCGCCGCCGCTTCGTTTTGCGATCAGTAAAATCTGCGCAAACATCAGGATATCATTGCAGCCGCTTCGCAGGGCAAAATCCTGAAAGATCTGTTCTATGGGGATATTTACATTCAACCGCTGCGCCATTGTTTTTAATTCCAGACAGATCATGGAGTTCTCCCCGTAAATAACACGCAACTCCTTATAAGATTCCCGAACCGCATTTTCCATGGAATAGCCGGAATGAAGAGAAGCGCAGATCGCGCTCATCATATCCCGGAATTGGGTCAGCAATAATTGCTGCTGTTTTTGCATGAGATAAATTCTGATCTTCTTAAAATAGAATTTTAATCCCGGGCAGAAAAGAAAAGCGGGAATGAGGGAATCGTAAAATAAAAAGGAGATAATAAGGGCGCCTGCAAGATAAAGTCCTCCGTACAGGATGATTTCACCGGAAGATAACCGTTCTTTATTCAGATTCACAGGATGCACCTCCTTTTAGAAGTCCTGCCATTTCCAGTTTGCGGGTATTTTTTAATGCATGGCCGGTAGAAACCAGAGAACCGGAAATCCTGCCGTCTTTGTTCTCTCCCTGCTCCTGAAAAAGGTACAGGGGGGTTAATGTGATCTCATCCCGGAGGAGACCGGTAATTTCGCTGATTTCCAGAACACGCCTGGAATGATCTCTCAAACGGCCGAGATATACCATGATATCAATGGCGGAAGCAATATGTCCCCTGATTGCGGAGACCGGCATATCGACGCCCATCAGCATCATGGTTTCCATCCGGCGCAGCATATCTTTGGTGCTGTTGCCATGCCCCGTTGACATCGAGCCATCGTGTCCGGTCGACATAGCGTTTAACATATCCATGATTTCCCCGCCGCGGACTTCTCCCACGATAATCCGGTCAGGTCGCATTCTGAGAGCCGACCGGATCAGATCCCGAATCGTAATGGCATTTTTCCCCTCCGTATTTGCCTGTCTTGTTTCAAGGCGGACAAGGTTGCGGATATTCTGCAATTGTAATTCCGCGGAATCTTCAATCGTGATCACCCGTTCTTCTTTCGGGATAAAATTGGAGAGCACATTTAAAAATGTGGTCTTTCCGGATCCGGTGCCTCCGCAGACAAATATGTTGTAGCCCCCAATGACAAGCTTTTTTAAAAAATCTGCGGCTTCTCTGGTAATGGAATCGTACCTTATCAGGTCGTCAATGGAAATCGGTTTTTCCGGAAACTTCCGGATCGTTACAATGGGACCGTTTAAAGCGATGGGATCCAGCACGATGTTTACGCGGGAGCCGTCGCAGAGTCGTGCGTCCGCAATAGGCGAAGCCTCATTGACGCGACGGTTCACATGGGAAACGATCTGCTGAATAATATCTTTTAATTTTTCCGGCGAGGAAAAATGATGGTCTGATTCCGTCAGAATTCCGTTTTTTTCAATAAAAATCCTGTCATATCCATTGATCATAATCTCGGTAATACTTTTGTCGTCGATAAAATCCTGTAAAATATCGTAACCGCGAATGGAATTAAATAATTTACGTCGCAGCTGCTCCTTTTCCGTCAGAGAGATAAACCGGCGTTTTCCTGTTTCAATGATCTCCTCATCGATAAAGCTGTAAATTTCTTCATCGGATAAGTCCCTTGTCAAATCAAATTTATCAATCAGGTGATTCCGCATTTCCTCAATCTGTGAGTCGGTCATAACTCTTCTCCCAACGGAAATTCTTTTCTTGGTGTCAACAGACGGTTGACATAGGCGCCAAAAGAGCTGCACAGCAATTTTTCCAGGAAAACGGAAGAATTTCCGCTGTCGCGATATTCCGGTGAAAAAAGTGATTCCTCCGGATAGGGAAGTTTTAATACTTCACATTTCTTTTCAATCTCATCTTTGCAGATCGCGCGAGCATTTTCAAAAAAGTGTGTGATCTTATGTTCGGAGACGGCGTCGTCAATGGTGGGCATATAGATTTTGTCACAAATTTTTAAAACAGAAGGTACATCCTTCAGAGAGTCTGACAAATCTAAAACCAGCGTCTGAAAACGCAAAGACCGGGCAATCGCCTGAATAAATCCGGCGAGATCTTCTCCCTCTAAATTCTTGATGTCGTAACTGAACTGCATGGGGGGAATATAACTCAGATTGTGATACGATTTTGAAAGAGCCATTAATTTTTTATCCAGATTGCCGGGATTCTGACGGTAAAAATAGAGAAGATCGGATAAATCTCCCACTCCGTTTTCCTCACTGAAAAAGAAGAATCCGGGATATTCCTCAAAATTTAAATACAGACAGGTTTCCGACAGGGCGTCAATGCAGCCGTAAGAGAGGGCAAAACATGTTTTTCCGCAGCGTTTGACCGGAGAATAAACTCCGATGATCTTAGCAGGTACTGTGGAAGTGATCAATGTCTGTCCGGATGAATGGTATGAAGCATAGCACGACATAACATCTCTCAAAATGCAGTCAGAGGCCTGATATTTATAAAGAGAATGATATTCGCTCAATGCCGCATCTACATTTCCCTCGGTCAGGATAAAAATATTGCCGGCGTTTGTGATCCCGTTCACATAAGGCGCGTAATCTTCCGAGATCAAAAGAATGTCAACGACATTTTCCGATAAGTAATTTTGTAAGGATTGATAATCGGTGAATACCGAGACAGAGTACTGTAATCCGCTTTTCAGATTAAAGTATTCCGCAAGTTTTAAAGCGTAATCCGCTTCAGAATCAATAATTGCGATGACTCCGTTTTTCAAGGGAACCTCCTTTGAAGGAATACGGAAATCCAACGCTGATTTATGATTTGATTTAATAAGGTGAATACAATATAACACAAATATTAATAACTGTCAATAATAAAATTAAAAAACTTTTTAGAAACAAAATTGATTGTAAATAATAGTTATCATATATGAACAAGGAAGGAGAAAATGAACATAGTTTTTTGTGAATACAGGGAAAACCGGCAAAAGAGGAATTGCGTTAAGAAAGTGAAGAGAATTGCCGAAATAAGTGATATAAGGAAGGCAGGTTGAGATTATGAATATGCAGGTGAATTTATTACAATCGTCCGGACAGATGCGGACGGGAACAGAAAATACAACGAAAACCACCGATGGGGATAATCAGAAGACGGTGGGATTTTTTGGCGTTGTCATGGAAAAAGCGGGACTTTTAAAACCGGCGGAGAACCATTATACATCTTATGGCAAAAACGGGCAGGAGGCGGGCGGAACCGCATTGCCGGAAAAGCCGGCGAAAGCAGATGTCATGGCGTATATTAATGAGAATATTAATAAATTAAATGAACTTGTAACGGATGAAGATTATTCGGCTATGAGTGAATTGGGACTGGCGCCTGATAAGGAAACGCCGGATACATTGGTGACAGTATATGAACGGATCCAGATCCAGCTTGCGGCTTATTGCGATGATTATCAGGCGCCGGACGGGATCAATAGCGAGAAACTGGAGAAGGTGCTGGGATCAAAAGCCATGGCGAATGCGGTAAATATGGCGGAGGAATCCGGAACCTTCGGGGATTCGGCGAAAGCGTATCTGTTAAAGAATGATCTGGAGCCGACGATTGAAAATGTATATATGGCAACCCACAGCAGCGCGCAGGGCGCAGAAAACGGCGTGATTACATATAGCAGAGATGACTGGGAGGCTTTGCAGCCGCAGATCCGGGAAGTATTGGAAAAAGGCGGACTGGAAGCTACGGAAGAACAGATGGATCAGGCAAAATGGCTGATGCAGCGGCAAATTCCGGTTACGGTGGAGAATGTATTAAAGCTCGGAGAATTGAATCAGGTGAATCTTAATAATTCCGTTAAATTACAGTCAAATATCGCATATGCGCTGATGTTCGGGATGGAGGGAACGCAGGCGTTTGTAACGGAGAACTGGATAGAGCCTTCACAGGTGCAGGAGACGAGAGAAGCAATCCTGAATGTAAGTGATGAAGCGCTGTATGAGATGACTGAGGATGAGGTTGTCATCAACGGAGCGAATTTAAAAAAGTATCAGGAAAAGGAGAATGACCGGCAAAACGGCGGACAGGGCAGCGCAAATCCGGAACAGGGAAAAGAAAGAAATTATCAGAACGCCTCTTTTGTGAGAGCGAAAAATATGATCGTGGAGGCAAGACTTGTGATGACCTCCGGTTCATTGATCGCAATGCAAAAGGTGGGGATCAATATCAGTTATACGGAAATTTCCACGATGATTTCCGCCACAAAGCAAATGGACGAGGGATATTATGAAGCCTTATCCGGCAGCGGGATCAGCGGGGAGGCAACGGGAACGGCAAATAAACTGATGGAGATCATGCAGAGCATGAAAGGCGTGTCGTATTCCGTAATGGGAGATATTTATTCCGGAAAGGCGAAATTTACCATTTCTTCCATTAACAGCGAAGACGGGAATTTTACGGCTTCCTATGCAAAAGCGGAGATGACTTATGAAGCGGTGGGAACGCAGGTACGGGGAGATTTGGGCGATCATATCGGGAAAGCTTTTGAGAGCATTGACGGTATTCTTAAGGAAATCGGAATGGATGTTAATGAGAGTACCAGAAGGGCAGCCAGGATTTTGGGATATAATCAGCTGGAGATCACAAAAGAGTCCGTTCTCTCCATGGAATCCATGATGGGAGAACTGGATTATCTGAAGGAGACATTGACGCCGAAAACGGCGATTTTACTGGCTGAAAATAAAGTAAATATTTTTGATACGGATATCAGAGAATTGAATCAGGAATTGATGACCATCAACGGGATGATCGGCGCAGATGAAAATGAAGATTACGCTAAATATTTGTGGAAATTGGAGAAAGCGCAGAATCTTTCGGCGGAGGATCGGGAGGCATATATCGAGATGTACCGCACTCTCCATATGGTGGAAAAGTCGGATGCGAAGGCAATCGGCGCGCTGACTGCGATGAACGGTTCTTTCACATTGGGAAATCTGATCGCTGCGGGAAAGAGCAGACAAAAGGAAAATATGGACGTAAAGGTCGATGATTCCTTTGGCTTTTTGCAGGCGCAGGGAAGTGAACCGGAGGAATATGAAGAAATAGGAAATTTTGTCAAGAAACTGGCAGAGAAGATCAAGAGCAGCCTGAATGCGGAAAATGTGGAAAAAGTATATCGAAAAGGTGGATATCAGGAACTCAGTCTCGGCAATCTTGTGGATATCGTCAGCGAGACGGAATCTTTGCGAAATAATAAAATGCTGAATGACGAATATGCAAAGCAGGTGATGGAAAGCCGGTTAAGTATGGCAAATTCGGAGGGAATCACGGAAGATACGGTGCTTACGCTCTTAGAGGGTGGTCAGCGGGCAACGATGGAAAATATTATTTCCGCCATGGAATTGTCCACGCCGGGTTCGGATTTCCGGAAATATCTCCTGGATCGGGAGCGCAATGAAGAAGTGGCGTTGGCTGCCGAAGGACTTTTAGAAAACCTGGAGAGCGGCGAGCAGGAGATGGAAGCGGTCAACCGCTTGAAAGATACGGCGATCATGAATGATGTCATGAATGCGGATATCGACCGTTCTTATGATCAGGTAAAAAAGATATCGGATATCAATCGGAACGTGAGGTTTATGGTGCAGAGTGCAAGACAGGAAAGTTATCATATTCCGGTGGAGATATCAGGAGAGGCGGTGGATATCAGGGTGTCTCTGGTGCATGAGGAAGGCGCCGGACATGCGAGAATTTCTTTGAATACATTGGAATTCGGCATGGTGACCTGCAGTCTGCAGACGGAGAGTAAAGAATCGGAGGTTTTTGTCCACGCAGAAGTGTATTGTGAAAAAACTACCGGCACAGATGCAATCAAGGAGTATCACGATGCGTTTATTACGGATATGGAACGGGTGCTTGGAGACGGAAAGGTATCCTTTGAAGTCTATCAGGGCACAAATGAACAGGAGACGAAGAGCTGGCGGACGCAGGTAGAACGGGATCGCGAGGAAGATGTTCAGGAGCGCCGTGTACAGAACCGGGAGCTGTATCAGTTGTCCAAGAGCTTTATTAAAACGGTTAAAGAATGTCTGGAGAATAACCGATAAAGTTTATAGATGTGGAAAATGAGAAATAAGCAGAAATTGGCTGTGAATAGTAACAAACAGAAACAAGAACAGAAGCAGGAGGTTTTTAGCATGAGAATTAATACAAATATTACAGCTCTTACGGCAAGCCGGAATCTTACGGTTTCAGACCGTAAGCAGTCTCAATCCATTCAGAGACTGTCTTCCGGTTATAAGATCAATTCATCAAGAGATAATCCGGTGGGCGCCGCGATTTCCTCTAAGATGAAGTCACAGTTGAAAAATCTGGAGAAAGCGACGCAGAGTACCGCAGACGGTATTTCGGTAATAGAGACAGCCGAGAGTGTTCTCGGAGAGGCACAGTCCATGGTACAGAGAATACGTGAACTTTGTGTGCAGGCTGCCAACGATACGTATACCGATGAAGATCGGAATGCGATCATGGATGAGGTGAAGCAGCTTCGGACAGAGATTGACCGGATCTCGGAAGATACGGATTTTAATACGAAAAGATTGTTGAACGGCGATCTGGGCAGAAAAACTTATTCAAATATCGCGGGCGTTGAGATTACTTATACATCGCCTGAGGTTGCGGCAGGAGAATATGAGATCAATATTCTGGAGGAAGCAACACAGGCGAAATATACTTCCGGAAATGTGGGAACAGGAGCAGCCGGTTCCATGAGCGTTAACGGCGTAGGCGTCTCTATTCTGGAGACGGATTCTGTGGATCAGATCTATGAAAAGATCAGAACGGCAGCAGACAAGACGGGAATTGTGGTTGAAAATAACGGTGGAAGTTTTTCTTATACTTCTGAATTATATGGTTTGCGTCAGTCATTAGAGATTAAATGCGATGATCCGGAGCTTGCGGACAGCCTGGGATTATCAGGTCTGCCGATTAAGACGACGGGAACTGATGTAAAGGTTTCTCTGATTGATTACGGAACCAGCCGGTTTTCGGCAAATGCAACGGCTGCTTGTGACGGAAATAAGCTGGTAATTACAGATAACAGCGGATTTAAGATGCGGGTGAATATCGGAACTGAGATCGACGGAGACCGTATCATCGCCCATGTGACAGATGTGGGAGCCATGACGGTTCAGTTGGGAGCCAATGAGGGACAGGATATCGATATTGATATTCCGCGGGTAGACAGCGAGATGATGGCTCTTGATGAAATACGCGCTTATACGGGAACCGGCGCATCGCAGGGAATCACGATCTGTGATGAGGCAATTGAATATATTTCCGAGGTGCGAAGCAGGATCGGAGCT
>CADBTR010000027.1 GCA_902797675.1 uncultured Lachnospiraceae bacterium | reverse complement strand
TGTTCATCGTTCCATCTTCGTTATAGACACCCTTTTCTTCGTCAATGATGTTTTCGTACAAACGAACCTCTGCCTCGATTGCCGTTTTCGCACAGACCCAGTGAATGGTTCCCTTGACCTTCCGTCCGGTAAAACCGCTGCCTGCCTTGGTCTCCGGGTCGTAGGTACAATGAACTACTGTCACGTTTCCGGCCTCGTCCTTCTCGAACGAAACACATTTCACAAAATAAGCGTTCATCAGGCGGACCTCATTGCCCGGGAACAGCCGGAAGTACTTCTTTGGCGGCTCCTCCATGAAATCCTCTCTCTCTATGTAAAGCTCTCTTCCAAACGGAAGCTTCCTGCTTCCCAAAGCTTCATTCTCCATGTTGTTCGGAGCGTCCAGATACTCAATACTATCCTCCGGATAATTATCGATCACCAGACGAATCGGGTCGGTCACTGCCATGAAGCGCGGCGCCTTCTGTTTTAAATCCTCGCGGATACAATACTCAAGCATCGCGTAATCCACCGAGCTGTCCGCCTTGGAGACTCCGCAGAGGGAAACGAATTTCTGGATGGATTCCGGCGTAAATCCGCGGCGGCGAAGCGCTGCAATGGAGACCAGGCGCGGATCGTCCCAGCCATCTACCACCTTGTCCTCAACGAGCTTTTTGATATAACGCTTTCCGGTCACGACATTGGTCAGATAGAGCTTTGCAAATTCGATCTGCTTCGGCGGCTTTTCATATTCCAGTTCCCTTACCACCCAGTCATAAAGCGGACGGTGGTCTTCAAATTCCAGTGTACAGATAGAATGGGTAATGCCCTCGATGGCGTCCTCTACCGGATGAGCGTAGTCATACATCGGATAGATACACCAGGAATCTCCGGTATTGTGATGTGTCATACGTGCTACTCTGTATAAAACAGGATCCCGCATATTCATATTCGGCGATGCCATATCAATCTTTGCACGAAGAACCTTGGCTCCATCCTCGTATTTTCCGGCTTTCATCTCCTCAAATAAAGCAAGATTTTCTTCCACTGTTCTGTTTCTGTACGGGCTTTCCTTACCCGGCTCCGTAAGGGTTCCCCTGTATTCACGGATCTGCTCTGCCGTAAGATCACAGACATAAGCCTTTCCCTTCTTAATCAGCTTAACCGCCGCCTCATACATCTGCGGAAAATAATTAGAAGCAAAAAATACTTCATTGTGATAATCAACTCCCAACCAGTCAATATCTGCCTTGATGGAATCCACAAACTCTGTCTTTTCCTTCGTTGGATTCGTATCATCAAACCGCAAATTGAAAGTTCCATTATATTTTTTCGCAAGACCTTCATTCAAAAGAATCGACTTGGCATGTCCGATATGCAGATATCCGTTAGGTTCCGGCGGAAATCTTGTCGTAATATGGTCATATGCCCCCGTCTCAAGATCTTTTTCAATAATTTGTTCTATAAAATTTTTGTTTTCCATTGATACCTCCGTATGCATCTGATTCTTGTCAGATAGCAATTGCTTTTATTGTATAACATAACCCCTCAAGTTGTAAAGTATTATTTACAGGAATTGCATTTTTTCTGATTTAGGTGTATGATAAATACAAAAAACAGGAGGCTATGTTATGAATAATACGATTACCATTGAAAATCTGAAAGTCTTCGCCTATCATGGCGTATACCCCGAAGAGACAGCAACCGGTCAGGATTTTTATCTGACATTAAAACTTTATTTTGACACTTCTGTTGCAGGCATGAGCGATAATTTAAAAGACGCCATCGATTACGGCGATGTATGTCATTTTGTAACCAGATGTATGTTAGAAAAAACATTTCACCTGATTGAAGCTGCCGGAGAATACGTTCTGCACCGCCTTATGCTCAAATACGACAAACTGGACCGGGTGGATTTAACACTTTCCAAGCCCCATGCTCCCGTAGAACTGCCTTTGGAAAATATCCGGTTAGATTTATCCCGCAGCTGGCACAAGGTTTATTTAAGCATCGGCTCCAACCTCGGAAATCGCAGAGAATATATGGATCAGGCCATTGCAAAATTAAAATCCCTGGAGCAATACAGGATTATACGCACTTCCTCATATATCACGACACCGCCCTATGGCTATACGGAACAGGCTGATTTTCTAAACGGCGCCATTTATCTTAAAACATTGGATTCTCCTCACGAACTGTTAAATACCTTACACAGACTGGAGCAGGAGGCAGGAAGAACAAGAGAAATCCACTGGGGACCCCGAACCCTCGATCTGGATATTATCTTTTATGACGATCTCTGCCTCACCGATGATGATCTGGTGATTCCTCATCCTGATATGGAGCATCGCGATTTTGTTCTTCGCCCCTTAAAGGAAATCGCGCCAAACCTCCTGCACCCGATCTTAGGCAAAAGAATCAAGGACATGGAAATCTGATCCATGTCCTTGCCCTTTTCCATTCTGTTAATTTCTATTTTTCTTCTTTCCCGGATGATATACTTCCGGCACGCCGCCCGGAAGTTTGGATCGATACAGTTCCGCACTCCCCGATTCCACACTGTAGAAATACACATACTCCTCCGTAAAATTAATATTTGTATACGAGCCTTTTGATACGACACCCTGACCGGAGCCATCCATTTTCATTTTTTTCAGCGCATGACTTTTATCAGTATTTTCGCATTGATAATAAATATCCCCTGTCGCTTCATTTACGTTAAATTTTACTGCATAGTCATCGCTTAATACTTCTGTCTCCAACGTAAAATATCCCAGTCTCGTGATTTTGTGATTATTATCCAGATCAATATAATAAATATAGTCTTTTGCAAAATCCGGCATATAAAAATTCCCGGCATATGCTATTCTGCTCTGATTCTCATCCGGATCATAATACATCAGATTATGATTTCCCACCGTATTGGCGTAAAAAATCTTATCATTCGCCGCATCAAGGAGCAGGCAGGGATCCTCTAACAAGGACTCATCCGACTTTCCGTCTGTAGATGCCTTCCTGATATAATAAGCTCCTGTGTTTTCATTATACGCCCGATAATACAGGTTATTTCCATACATTAACAAAGCGTCTGACACTCCCTGATGAAGGGTTTCCGTCTTCTTTTGCCCGATTTTCAACCGGTTGATTCCATTAGACATCTCCGGAGAAATAAAGGCGATGTCACCCGCCATATTATCTTTCACATAATAAATATATCCATTGCTGATATTCAGACCTGACACACTGTCATCATGTATTTTTTCCAGTTCGGAACCGTCTTCTTTCATTCTGTATAATTTGCCTTTATCATCCGGATTTGAAAAATAAACATACCCGTCATAAACGCAAAACATACCTCCGTTATAAAGATTTCCCGTAGTATTGCCAACAGCGTCTTTTTTGTTATAAATAAAACGATTATTATATATATGAAGCCCGACAAAAGTTCCGACAATACCGATAACAAGTACGGAAGCCACAATAATTATGATCAGCTTCTTCTTTTTTCTCATGTTACCTCACCTCCCTGATTGCTTCTGCCATCTTCATGGCCCGGTAATTTGCTCTGATATCATGCACCCGGAAAAACATATACCCTTCCATAACGCCCAGCACAGTTGTGGCAATTGTTCCCTCCAGACGTTCATTTACCGGAAGTCCCAGAGTATTTCCGATCACAGATTTTCTGGATGTTCCAAGCAAAAACGGATATCCAAGTTCTCGAAAATCACCTAATCTTTGTAAGACTTTCAGATTTTCTCCGGTATTTTTTCCGAATCCGATTCCCGGATCCAATATGACTTTTTCTTTCTGAATACCTGCCTTCTCTGCAAGTTTTAACGACGTCTGCAGATCTGTTTTTATGTCATCGATCAAATTAACATAGGGGTCTTTTTCTTTGTTCCGATTGTGCATCAGACAGCAGACAAGTTCTTTCTTTGCAATAACATCCGCCATATCCGGATCTTTTCTTAACCCCCAGATATCATTGATCATACCGGCACCTGCCTCTGCGGCCGCTGCCGCCGTTTTCGCCTTGCAGGTATCCGCAGAAACCGGAATATCAAACCGGTCTCTGATCGCCTGTATGACCGGAACGATCCGTTCAATCTCTTCCTGCTCCGGCACTTCCGTATATCCGGGTCTCGTAGATTCACCGCCAACGTCCAGTATGGCAGCTCCTTCTTCGATCATCTCTTCTGCGCGGTACAGTGCCTCATCCATTTTACAATATTTTCCACCATCCGAAAAAGAATCCGGCGTCACATTTAAGATTCCCATGATATAACCTTTTGTAACATCAAACTCGTGTTTATTAATGAACATAATACTCCCTCACCTGCTTTAAATAAGATAGCGAACCAAAACAAAGGATCACTTTTTTTCTATCACTTGCAACTTCACTGCATTCCCACTGTTTTGCAGCCTGCAATGCCTCCGAAACCGAAGAAAAACTCTCCGCCGTTTTTTGGCGACGGCGTATGGATGCGGCAAGAATTTCCGGGGAAAGGCTTCGTTCTCCCTTTGCGGGAACGGTATAATAACAGGCGTCTGTATCCTTCAAAATATCCAAGGATGCCTCATAATCCTTATCCGCAAATACCCCCACAACAAATAATTTACAATAATCTTTCAGGTATGTTTCGATGGTTTCCTTTAATCTTGTCACTGCGGCAGGGTTATGCGCACCGTCGATAATGACTAACGGCTCCCGGTTCATAATTTCAAATCTGCCCGGAAGTTTTGTTTCCGCCAACCCGCGTCTGACTGCTGAATCACTTATGGGAATCCGCTGTTTTAAAATATTTACCGCTTCCAACGCCAATACCGCATTCTCCAGTTGATAGCTGCCTGTCATGGAAAGTGACATTTCCCGATAAATGTCATAGGAAAATATGAGCCTTGAAAGATTCTTATCTATAATCACTGCTTTTTTGGAATCTGCCGTCACAAGCAGACTTCCGCAATCTTCCGCTTTCTGTCTGATCACTTCCTGTGCCCTATCTTCCTGTTTTACGGTAACCACCGGTATTCCGGCTTTTATAATTCCTGCTTTATGTCCCGCTATTTTCTGAATCGTATTCCCCAAAAAGCTCATATGATCCATCCCAATGGATGTCAATACGCTAAGGCATGTGGCCTCCGTCACATTCGTGGCATCCTCGTCACCGCCCATACCACATTCTATTACTGCAAAATCACATTTTTGTTTCGCAAAATAATGATATGCCAGAGCTGTCTCCAGTTCAAAAGCAGTGGGCAGGCGATTCTCCTTCTGTGCCTGCTCGATTGCCGGCCGAAGATCCCGAATCTCTCTTGCATATTCCTCTCTGGTAATCGGCTTTCCCTGAAAAGTAATAACCTCAAAGGGATCGATCACTGCCGGCGAGGAATAACGTCCCACAGAATATCCCTCGCATTGCAGGATATTCGCAAGAAAGGCGGAAGTCGAACCTTTCCCGTTCGTCCCCGCCACATGTATTACTTTTGTTTGATTCTGCGGAGCTCCGATGGTATTCATAAAAAAATGAAGATTCGCAAGTCCCAGTTTTATACCCTGTTTCGGCAGATGATTCCAATAATCCATCTGCTCTGTGATCTCACCCGGTTTCATCATACATTCAGTTTCTTGATAACCGCGCAATTCGGTGTCTCCACTTTCATCGGTGTTCCATGCTGGATCAGCAGTCCATTCTCATAATCGATTGTAAAGAATGTAATTTCATTTGATTCATGATTCAAAGATGCAATATGTTTGTTATCCGGAAATACACACATTCCCTTCGGATAATCGCCGCTGATCGGCAATACGCAATTTCTTGTCAAAAGTCCGGTTTCCTCATCTCTGGTAAAGAATGCGATGCTGTTATCTCCGGCATTGGAGCAGAAGATATGCTTTCCGTCCGTAGATGGCTTAATAGCCGCCACTGCGCTCTTATCGTTGTAAGAAGCCCCGAGAGTGCTGATCTGCTGGATCTGCTCAAAATGAGGAACTCCGTCATCTCCGTTATAACTGTATACATTCACACAATTCTTCAACTGACAGATCAGATATGCAAACTTTCCGTCCGGACTAAAGATCATGCTTCTCGGAGAAGATTCCAGTTCACATCGCAAAATATCCACAAGTTTAATAGAGCCTGTCTGATGATCAAAGCCGTATAATTTCACCTGATCCAGTCCCACATCACTGGCAGTCAAAAACTTTCCGTCGGGAGTAATTCTCGCACAGGTAATATGCGGTCTTGAGGTCCGCTCGGCAATGGAACCCATACCCTTATGGTATACCTCCGCTGTCATCTCGCCCACACTGCCGTCCGGATTGATCCGCACTACCGATGCTTTTCCGTCATGATAACCTGCTGTAAAGATAAATTTATCATCCGGCGTCAGACTGATATGGCAAGCTCTCATTCCGTTGATAGAGCCCAGATTGATAAACTCCAGATCTCCGTCCGGAAGAATCTTAAAAGATGAAATTCCAAGGTCAGAAACCGAATATAAAAAATCCGATTGATACGCCAGTCTCATATAAGAAGCGTTTGCCACCTGCACTTCCTTGACCGGACAGAAGACGCCCTCCTCAATATCACATTCACAGATTGTGATTCCTTTTGCTTTTCCATGAGTATAAGAACCCACATACGCTACATATTTGTCAGCCATTTTATACCTCCGTATTACTGATTCTCTTTTAATTATCAGTATATCATAAGTTCGGAAATTTCACAAGCCGATAAACGGGATTTTTCACTGCCTGCTACCCGATGCTCTCCCCGCGTCAGACAATGCCCTTTCGCTCCAGCGCTTTTGCGATCTCATCAATCCCTTTTTTTCCGATATTCCGGATATTACGGATATCATCCGGCATCATTTTCGCCAGTTGTTCTACGGTGGTTATCTTTTCTCTTGTCAGGGCATTGACGACCCTCGCGGGAAGTTCAAGTTCATCCACCATGATCTGTTTTTTTGATGAGTGTTTGAACTCTCTTTTCAATACAGTATCAAGGGCTTCTAACATCTCCTTTTTATCGCTTGCGCTCCAGTTTCTGCTGTCATGGGAAATATAAAACCTGGCTTTCTTTAAAGCATGATATATCTCAACCATTTTCCTCTCCTTGTAAGTATTTTATTATTAATATGAATAATATAAATTTCGCTGAAATATTCTTCATATTATTCATGTATTATACCTTTTACATTCTTATTATGCAAGTTTTAAAGGATATACTTTACAAAAAGTTACTATGAATGGTAACTATAAAAAAGAAGGGAGTATTCTCATGGCTTATGAACTTGGTGAGACAATAAAGAATCTGAGAAAACGCCAGAAAATGACGCAAAAAGAGCTTGCAAAGATTTTAGATGTCACAGAATCTACGATCAGCAAATATGAAAGCAACACTGCAATGCCGACCTTTGAAGCCCTTCGCACAATCGCTGTTACATTTCATGTATCTATGGATACCCTGTGCGGAATCTCTCGCGAAGAAACCATATCCCTGCAAGGTATGTCAGAACGGCAAAAGCAGACAATCCTCGAATTAACTGCTTATTTCCGAAAATGTAATCTTCCTTTTCACAAGTCTGACAACGATGAAAAATTTCTTATTCTCGGCAAAATCACAAATGAATTGATGAAATAACATTTCTTCACAGCGACATTGAATGTCGCATGGCTTTAGCCCTGCGACCTGCTTGCTGGAGGCGGCAGCAATTCCCGTAGGTCGGAGATTGAATCGGAGTGCC
>CADBTR010000026.1 GCA_902797675.1 uncultured Lachnospiraceae bacterium | reverse complement strand
TAGGTGGGAGTTTGAATCTCCGACCTACGGGAATTGCTGCCGTTGGCAGCAAGCAGGTCGCAGGGCTAAAGCCATGCGACATTCAAATCAGATAATATATTATTGTTATATCAGGAGGTATCATTATGAAAAAAATTATCAGTACAGACAAGGCACCGGCAGCAATTGGACCGTATTCACAGGCGATTGAAGTCGGCAATATGGTATTTACATCAGGGGTTATCCCGGTAGTTCCTGCAACCGGAGAGATTCCGGAGGGCATCGAGGCACAGGCAAAGCAGGCTATCGGAAATCTCGTGGCATTGCTGGCGGAAGCCGGTGTGAAAGCGGAAAATGTAGTGAAGACAACGGTATTTATCAAGAATATGGATGATTTCTCAAAGATAAACGCAGTATATTCGGAATTTTTTACCAAAGACTGTCCGGCAAGATCCTGCGTGGAAGTCGCAAGATTGCCGAAAGATGTTCTCATCGAGATCGAAGCAATCGGCTTGAAGTAAGGAAATGACTGGCTTGTACAAAATAACTAAAATCTTTCGAGCCATTTCGTCACAAGTGATATAGCATTTTTCAGACATTTGTTATAAAATTTATAGGTAAAGAACAAGAACATAATTTGGAGGTCAATTTAATATGGCAAGTTTATCTTTAAGAAATATCAGTAAGGTATATCCGAACGGTTTTGTGGCTGTTAAGGATTTTAACCTTGAGATCGCAGACAAGGAATTCATCATCTTCGTAGGACCGTCAGGTTGCGGTAAGTCTACGACGCTCCGTATGATCGCAGGACTGGAGGAGATCAGCTCCGGTGAACTGTATATCGGGGACAAACTTGTGAACGATGTAGAGCCTAAAGATAGAGATATCGCGATGGTATTCCAGAACTATGCGTTGTATCCGCATATGTCTGTATTTGATAATATGGCATTCGGTCTGAAATTAAGAAAGACACCGAAGGATCAGATCAGCAGACTTGTACATGATGCGGCTAAGATCCTCGATCTGGAGCATTTGCTGGATCGTAAGCCGAAGGCTTTGTCAGGTGGTCAGAGACAGAGAGTTGCCATGGGACGTGCGATCGTGCGTGAGCCGAAGGTATTCCTGATGGATGAGCCTTTGTCAAACCTGGATGCAAAGCTCAGAGTACAGATGCGTGTTGAGATTTCCAAGCTTCATCAGAGACTGGAATCTACGATTATCTATGTAACACATGACCAGACAGAGGCTATGACATTGGGTACCAGAATTGTTGTTATGAAAGACGGTCTGATTCAGCAGTGTGATTCTCCGATCAACTTATACAATTATCCGACCAACCTTTTCGTAGCCGGATTTATGGGATCGCCTGCGATGAATTTCATCGATGCGGATGTTGTGGAAGAAGAAGGTACTATCAAGCTGGTATTCGGTCAGGACAAGATCACCGTTCCTGAGACGAAAGCAAAGGCATTGGTAGATGGCAACTATGTCGGCAAGAAGGTTGTGATGGGTATTCGTCCGGAAGATATTCATGATGATGAGATCATGATTTCCAGCCAGCCTGAGGCTGTGATCGAGACAAAGATCAAGTTATATGAGCTCTTAGGTGCAGAAGTATTCCTGTATTTCGATATTGCCGGAACAGACTGCACAGCGAGAGTAAATCCTCGTACGACAGCAAGAATCGGCGATACTGTGAAGTTCGCATTTGACCTTACAAAACTTCATGTATTTGATAAAGAGACAGAGAAGGTAATTGCAAATTAATGGCAATATAAGGCATTACAGGGCGGGATCTATGAAGATTCCGCTCTTTCTTATGCATAGAGTCACATAAAAGAAGCGATTGCCTGTCGGTGAATGCGCCCGCGTAGCGGACAAGGTACCAAAAATTTTTTATTGAACAGTCTCTTGATTTATGATAGAATAACTATATGTATGTTTATATGCAATGCGTGGGCGAAAAGTCCGGATAGGGAGTGTGGCGAATGATATCAAACCAGATTTTACAAAATACTATAGAAGGTGTGAAAAGTATTGCAGGCGTTGAACTGGGTGTTTTTGATGTGGACGGAAAATTGCTGATATCCACATTTTCGGGAGCCTCGGAGTATGAGGATTTTGTGGGAAGCTTTTCGGAATCGGATGCGGAAAATCAGGAGGCAAGGGGTTGTCAGTTCTTTAAAGTGAATGAAGAAGGACGACTGGAATATGTACTCTTAGTGCAGGGTACCGGCAAGGAGATCTATACCATCGGGAAGATGGCGGTTTTCCAGATGCAGGGACTGATCGTAGCCTATAAAGAACGATTCGATCGGGATAATTTTATCAAGAATCTGCTGTTGGACAACCTGCTCCTTGTAGATATTTACAATCGCACCAAGAAGCTGCATATTGATTTTAAGGCGAGAAGACTGGTGTTTATTGTTGAGACAAGAACGGAGAAGGACAACGAAGCACTGGAGATTATCCGCACATTGTTTGCCACGAAGACGAAAGATTTCGTGACGGCTGTCGATGAGAAAAATATCATTATCGTAAGGGAAATGGAACAGGCAGAGACGTATGAGGATATGGGGAAGATTGCGCATACGGTGCTTGATATGTTGAATACAGAGGCAATGTCCTCTGCCCGTATCGCTTACGGAACCATTATCAATGAGATCAAGGAAGTGTCCAGATCCTATAAGGAAGCAAAGATGGCGCTGGACGTGGGAAGGATTTTTTATAGTGAAAAAAGCATTATCCCATACAATAATCTGGGGATCGGAAGATTGATCTATCAGTTGCCGCTGCCGCTTTGCAAAATGTTTATCAATGAAATATTCGGGGAAAAGTCGCCGGATGATTTTGATGAAGAGACATTGGCAACCATCAATAAATTTTTTGAAAACAGCCTGAATGTGTCCGAGACATCCAGACAGCTGTATATCCACAGGAATACGCTGGTTTACAGGCTGGATAAGCTGGAGAAGAGCACCGGACTGGACATCAGAAAGTTTGAGGACGCCATTACTTTTAAGATTGCGTTAATGGTTGTAAAATATATGAAGTATATGGGGAGAACAGAGTATTAGTTTATTTTCGCTACAGACTAAAAGAAAGCACATTGCGCTTGGATTGAGAGGAAGTTGTTATGATTGACCTGGAAAATGTCAGTAAGACATATTCTGCAGGTGCGCCTGCGGTGAATGACATTAACCTGCATATTGATAAAGGAGAATTCGTATTTATTGTGGGTAACTCCGGTGCCGGAAAATCCACCTTGATAAAATTGATGCTCAAGGAATTGGAACCTACTACGGGAACAATCCGTATCAATGACAAAGAATTGGGAAAGATAAAGCATAGAAAGGTACATTTGCTCCGCAGGGATATCGGAGTTGTATTTCAGGATTTCCGCCTTTTAAAGGATCGGAATGTATACGATAATGTGGCTTTTGCCCAGCGTGTAGTGGAGGTGCCGAATCGGGTGATCCGGAGAAAAGTGCCGGCAATGCTTGCAATGGTGGGGCTTGCCCAGAAGTATAAATCATTTCCGAAGGAATTATCCGGAGGTGAACAGCAGCGTGTGGCGTTAGCAAGGGCATTGATCAACAATCCGCCGATTTTGCTGGCAGATGAGCCTACGGGAAATCTAGATCCCAAGAATTCATGGGAAATCATGAAACTTCTGGAAGAAATCAATAATCGGGGAACGACTGTCGTTGTGGTTACCCACAACAGCGAGATCGTGGATGCCATGCAGAAACGTGTGGTAACGATCCAGAAAGGCGTCATTATCAGTGACGTGAAGGCAGGAGGTTACCTTTATGAAAATTAGTACCTGGATATACAGTATCCGTCAGGGATTTGTAAATATCAAGAGAAATAAGCTGTTTTCACTGGCGTCGATCGCGACGATCGCGATCTGTATTTTTTTGATCGGCTTATTTTATTCCGTATTTATCAATATTAACCATATGATTACAGAAGCCGAGGAGCAGATCAGTGTCACCGTTTTCTTCAAGAACGGGATTACTGAGGGGGAGATCAATTCCCTGCGTTCTAAGATTGAGGCCAGAGCTGAGGTCAAAGAGGTGACTTTTACATCGGCGGAACAGGCATGGGAGAATTTTAAGACCACTTATTTTGGGGATCATATGGATCTTGCCGAAGGTTTTAAGGATGATAATCCATTGGCGAACTCCGCGTCCTTTGAGATCTTTTTGAATGATATCTCTATGCAGGATGTACTGGTTTCTTATCTGGAAAGCCTGCAGGAGGAAGGAATCCGACAGGTCAATTCTTCGGAGAATACGGCATCTACAGTCAGTGAGTTCGGAAAATTGGTAGGATATGTTTCGGTGGCGTTGATCGCGATCCTTTTTGCGGTGGCAGTATTTTTGATCAGCAATACCATCACCATGGGAATTACCGTCAGACGGGAGGAGATCGGGATCATGAAATTGATGGGCGCAACAGATATCTTTGTTCGCGCGCCGTTTATGGTGGAAGGTCTTATGATCGGACTGATCGGAGCGATCATTCCGCTGGGCGTACTGTATGTGCTGTATCAGAGAGTGGTGGTTTATATCCTGTCGCAATTTCAGCAGATATCCACATTTACCATATTCCTGTCTGAGGGACAGGTATTTCGGGTTTTAGTGCCGTTTGCGCTGTTGATTGGAGCAGGGATCGGTTTTATCGGAAGTATGATTACAATCCGGAAACATTTGAATGTGTAAGGGAAACAGGTGATATGCGATGAAGAAGAATATTCAGAATATAGTATTTGCCGTGGGGCTTACGATTCTTCTGCTTGGAATGGTAGCGTTCCGTTTTTCAACGACCTACGGTGATGTGGATGCCGAAAAAGAAAGTCTGGAGCAGATGGAGAGCGAGCGTACCAATGTAGAGCAGATTCTTGCGGCATTGGAGGCGCAGAAAAGCGACAGCGAGGCGTATCTGAAAGAACTGGACAATCAGATGTCGGAGATCGCGGCAAAGCTCTATAATCTCCAGACACAGATCGATGCAAAAAATCAGGAGATCACGGTGACGCAGGAATTGATCGCAAAAACACAGGAAGAGATCAATGAGCAGTATGCAGCGATGAAGTTGCGAATACAATTTATGTATGAGAACGGAAATGCTTCCTATCTTGCGATGATTTTTGATTCCAAAAGTATCGGAGATTTTCTGAACAGAGCCGAGTACATCGGGGAGCTGACTTCTTATGACCGCCAGATGCTGGATGAATTGCAGGCGAAGAAGAATGAAAATGAGGCGGCAAAGGCGGTGCTGGATTCTCAGCTTGCGGAGTTACAGACATTGCAGGCGGATGCGGAGACGGAAAAAGCCGCGACAGAGCAGCTTTTGGCGGCAAAGAACGCCGAGGTGGAAGCGATCAATAATTCGATCACCGACGTTCAGAATAAGATTCAAACTCTGCATGAAGATATTGCAGCGCAGCAAAGTCTGATCGCGGAGATGGAGTCTATTGAGGCGAGAAGAGCAGCAGAGGAGCAGTCCAGACTTGCGGCTGAGGCGGAATCTATCCGGCTTGCCGAGGAGGAAGCCAGCAGAATTGCAGCAGAGGAGGCAAGCAAGAAGGCGGAAGCCGAGAAGCGGGGAGAAACCTATATTGAGAAAGAAACTACCAAGAGCAGTAAATCAACCGGAAATACGACCTCCGGAGAAAAGTTTCAATGGCCGCTTTCGGATTATTCGTATATTTCTTCTCATTTTTGCATGCGCGAAAATCCGTTTGGCGGAACGAACACCGAATTCCACAATGGAATCGATATTCCGGCGCCTACCGGCACAGCGGTTCATGCAGTGGCTGGCGGTCAGGTGGCGTGGGCTTATACAAGCGCTTCCGCCGGTAACTGGATCGGTATTGACCATGGAAATGGCGTATATTCCGTATATATGCATATGTCTTACCTGATCGCCAAAGAGGGGGATTATGTATCGGCAGGGCAGACCATCGGACTTGTGGGAAGTACCGGAAGATCAACCGGTCCTCACTTGCATTTGAGTATTCGTTTGAACGGAACGTATGTGGATCCGCTCAATTATGTATCACCTTAAGGGAAAATAAGATTGTTTTAAAAGGATGAGTATAAAAATGGATTTAGAAGAAGAAAAGAAGCCGGTAAAGGGAAAGGATGGCTTTCTGAAAGGCTTTTTATCGGGAGTTCTGCTTTGCGCCATTGCAGCCTTGCTGGTGCTCTGCCTGTGGAAGCAGGATGAAGTGACGCAGAAAAAACAGATTTCTGATGAGGAGCAGGAAACCGGGGGTTCAAATATTGCGGAAATCTCGGAAAAATTAAATTATATTGACGGGATCATTGATCAATATTATTACGGCGCTGAGGTAGAGGACAGCGAGATCCGCGAGGAAGTATACAAGGCTTATGTGGCTGCGCTTCATGAGAAGTATACCACATATTATACCGCTGAGGAGTTAAAATCCATGTCGGAGCAGTTGCAGGGACAATATTGCGGTATCGGCTCTGTGGTGACACAGTCAGACAATGGAGAGATCGTGATTGTCATGCCATACGAAAATTCACCGGCGGCGGAAGCCGGTTTGCAGCCGGGAGATGTGCTAGTAAGCATGGATGGCACATTGCTTGCGGATATGGAGCTTGACGAGGCGATCACCTATGTGCGGGGCGAGGAAGGAAGCAAGGGAACATTCCAGGTTCGTCGCGGCGAGGAAGAATTTGAGGTGGAGATCACCAGAAAGAAAGTGGATATTCCGTCTGTCAAAGGAGAACTGTTAGAGGGAGATATCGCTTATATCGTGATCGGTTCCTTTGATGAAAATACGGATGAGCAATTTGAGAAGATCTTAAACAGCCTGCTGGATCAGGGCGCAAAGGGAATTGTCTTTGATATCCGCAACAACGGTGGAGGCCTTCTGGATACGGTTGTCAATATATCCGATCAGTTATTATCGAAACAGCTGGTATTGTATATGGAAGATAAATACCAGAACCGGAAAAATTATTATACGGAAGAGGGAAGTATAGACGAAAATATACCTATGGCGGTTATCATTAATGAAAACAGCGCCAGCGCTTCGGAAGTATTTGCCGGTGCGCTGCAGGATTATAAGAGGGCAAAGATTTTCGGAACGAAATCATACGGGAAAGGCGTCGTTCAGAATATGATCCCTTTTGAGGATGGCAGCGGAATGAAGCTTACGGTGGCGAATTATTTCACCCCTTTGGGAAGAAATTTCACAGACAACGGAATTGATCCTGATGAGGCAGTGGAGATGCCGACAGAGGAAGAAGCCTATAATGAGCAGGGATATCTGAAAGATGAGTATGATGCGCAAAAAATTGCGGCGGTGGAATATATAGAGAGTATGATCACAGGCTCAGACGCTCAGTAACGATTTTATAGAAATAAAGAAAAGGCGTGCAGACCGGAAATTCCGGAATGCACGCCCTTTTTCGGTGCAAGCTGGCTTGCAGACCGGGCTTTTGGTATAGATTTAAATACGAGTTTTAATAAGCTCTGCTGTCGATGATGTCCGCAGCGGTATCGGCAGGGTAAACACCCTCTTCTACATACTGGATTTTGTCAACAGTCTCGCCTTTTTCAAGCTTCTGGATCAATTCGGAAACCAGAGGACCTTCCAACGGGTTACACTCTACATCCACATTGATCTCGCCTGCGACCATCCGTTCAAAACCACCCTTTGTGGCGTCGAAAGAGATCATAATCATATCTCCGTTCGGCCCGCAGGATTTTCCTGCATTTTGAATAGCGTCGATGGCACCGTAGGCTTCGTTATCATTCTGGCATACGACAACATCGATATCATCATATTGCGCGAGAAATGCGGTCATAACAGCCCGTCCGCCGTCTTCGTTGAAATCACCGCTCTGCTCGTCGAGAAGCGTCCAATTGCCTGCCATATTGTTATTAAAGCCTTCGGAACGTCCAAGCTGTGCGGAAGCACCGGTGGTACCGCTGATGGTGACAATATTAAGGGACTCGGAATCTCTTCCCTCAGAAGCCAGATATTCCTTCAGCCATTTTGCCGCGTCTTCGCCTTCTTTTACAAAATTTGAACCTACCCAGCAGGTGTAGAGACTGTCGGAAGCCGAGATGTTACGATCGACTACGATTACGGGAATCCCAGCATCTTGCGCCTTTTTTAATACATCGTCATATCCGTCCTCCACAATCGGATCCAATACGATATAATCCACTTTATCATCGATGAATTTTTGAATGGTCTCCACCTGTTTTTGCTGATCGTTGTTACAATCAACAAAATCGAATTGATATCCGTTTCCTTCCGTGAAAGTCGACTTCATGGAGTCGGTCTGCGCGAGACGCCAGTCGGATTCGGAACCAACCTGGGCGAATCCGACATGAACCAGATCGGAGGAACCGGAGGATTTCTTTGTGTCTGTTTTTGTGGTTGTAGTAGTTTTTTGTGTTGCTTTCGTAGAAACGGAATTAGAACTTCCGGAACCGTCATCCTTGATCAATGCAGGTCCGTTCGGGGTGAGGACGGTCATATCGTCATTCCCGCATCCGGTCACAAGCACCATCATGCTGCACGTCAGTGCCGCCAATAATCTTTTTCTCATACGCTAATGTGTCCTTTCTCTATATTATAAACTTACGAACTTCCGCCTCAAGATTTGCGGTGGCGATCAGGTTGTTGTCCGCCTGTTCTTTATTTGCCTGCAGATCTTCCGACAGAATGCCGACGCTCTCGGTCACGCTGTCAATACTGTTATTGCTGTCCTCAACGGCATAGAGAATCCCTGACATGGAGTCCTTTACAATGGAAAGCTCGGAAGCAAGTCGATTTGCCTGGTCAAGGCAATTCTGCATGACAGTATGGAAACTCTTGGCGTCGCTGCTGTATTGTTTGCCGGTCTCGATCAATTGATTATAACCTGCAATGGTCTGATCGTTCATGAAATTCATCATATTTTCGGCTTCATCGGCAAGAGCAGCCACTGTGGAGAGGACGAGCTCGCTGATACCCTGGATCGCCTGGGCGCTGTCTGCGGTGTCTTGTGAAAGTTTTCCGATCTCACTTGCCACAACCGCAAATCCTTTTCCTGCCTCACCGGCTCTTGCTGCTTCAATGTTGGCGTTTAATGCGAGCATTTCCGTCTGGGAGGAAATCTCAAGGATCTTGTTGGTGAGCTGCCGGATATCTTCCACTTTCTTGGAATCGGACAGTTTGTCTTTTAATGACTTTTCAATCTCTGCCGCGCGGGCGCGAACAAGATGGGTCTTGCGCTCGGTTTCCTTGACAAGACCGGAAGCTCTGGTGTCAACAGAAGAAGCAAGGGTTGTTCCCTCGGTCACGCTGCGATCCACATCCTGAACATAGCTGTTCATTCGCGTCATAGCTTCGTCTACCTCCTGTGCGCTGGCCGTTGTCTCTTCCATTGCGGCACTGATCTGCATGATATTATCGGAAATATCTGTAATCTTGGCACTGGAATCTTCGGCACTCTCCTGACTGAGCTTCAAATAGGTGTTCAAAGTATTCGTATTATCGGAAATGTTGGTGATTACAGTGTGGATATAATCCAGCAGGGAATTGATATTTCCGGAGATCTCACCGACTTCGTCGTTGGTGGATACCTGAACTTTCTGGGTCAGATCGCCGTCGGCTTCCACAATATCCCGGATCTTGCTGTTGACTTTCTTTACACCTACAAGGATCTGTTGCAGGATCAGCAACATCAATACAGAACTGATGATAACAATGATCACTGCGATGACCGCTACCTTTGTTGTGGTTGTGGAAATGGTTTTTTCAAGGCTTTCGGCATTGTATTCGATCAATACGGCGCCTACCACTTCGTTGGTCTTGGTTGCCACAGGCGCAACAGCCACGATGACCTGTTTTCCGTCCTCTGCATAGATGGACTTATAGGAAAATGGAATGTTGTTGCTCATGGCGACTCTTGCAGTCAGACTGTCGAAATCCGTCAGACTGTCACCGGTCGTTTTTGTGGATTTCAGATCCTTATCGATATCTGTCAGATAGCAAAGATTGCCGCTGTCGTTCAGTCCTACGGTATAGATCCGGTCAACGCCTTCGCTTTCTATGACATTTACGATAGAGTCGTAAACGATCATGTAGCTGGCAGAGTCAGGACCGTCTGCCGCCACTTTCTTCATGGTGTCACCGCTGATTCTCGCTTTTGCCAGGGTGACAACGGATAATGCGCCGGAAGCTCCTGATTCAATCGCTCCGTTTTTGAATTCACTTAGGACGATTGAACTTAAGATGATACCGATCAAGGCGTTCATAATGATAACCGGGATCAGAATCTTCAAGCGGATCGTAATCCTGAATGTTCCCTTGCCGGGAACGGTTGTTTGTGTGTTTTCAGGCATTATCGTACCTCCTTTTTAGTTTTTTTGTTTATGCGTCGGACGCATATAAAAATATTCGGTGGAAAGCATACTCCACCACATTTGTCTAAATTATACAACAAAAGAGAAGATTAATCAACAAAAACAATCAAAATGAACAATATCTCATATATGCATAAAATCAGAGTTGAAAAATTGTATAATTTTCTCACAAAAAAATGTGCAATATTGAGAAATGTGTGGTATAATCAAGTGATAACATAGAGATTTGTTGTGAAAGACAAATTCGTGAAAGGAATTTAAGAAAGATATGAAGAAAAAGAGAATGTTGATTATAATTGCCGTCGCAATTGTGATTGTATTGATCATTGCGTTAGCTGTAGGGGAAGCAGGCAGAAAAAATAAAAGTGTTTCCACAAAGAAAACGGCATCGGAGGCCACATTGACCGATGCTGCAACGGACACTGACGGGAAAGCAGCGGGGAAGAAGAAAGAGAACATATCCGATCAGAAAACAGGGAAGAATCAAAAAGATAAAGTTTCAGAAAAGAATGGGGAGACAACGGAGACGGAGACAAATGCGGCACAGCAGGAGACAACCGTAGAACAGACAAGCGAAGAAAAAGCGGCAGCGGAGCAGGCGTCAAAGGAAGCGGAAGCAAAAGCAGCAGCAGAGCAGGCGTCAAGAGAAGCAGCGGCGCAGGCGGTAGCAGAGCAGGCGTCAAGAGAAGCAGCGGCGCAGGCAGAAAGGGAGGCAGCAGCACAGGCGGCAGCGGAACAGGCAGCAAGAGAAGCAGCGGCACAGGCGGCAGCGGAACAGGCAGCAAGGGAGGCAGCGGCACAGGCGGCAGCAGAGCAGGCAGCAAGGGAGGCAGCGGCACAGGCGGCAGCAGAGCAGGCAGCAAGGGAAGCAGCGGCACAGGCGGCAGCAGAGCAGGCAGCAAGGGAAGCAGCGCAACAGGCGCAGAACGGAAGTACATCGAATACGGCTTACATAGATGAAGTCATCAGGCTGGTGAATGTTGAGAGAGCGAAAAATAATATCGCGCCTCTTGCGAAGAACGAGACGCTTTGTCAGGCGGCGAATGCAAGAGCAAGGGAATTGACGACTGTATTTTCTCATACAAGACCGGACGGCAGCGGAGCAAATTCAATCATCGATGAATACGGAGTTGAATGGTGGTCTTACGGTGAGAATATCGCCGCCGGTCAGGCAACGCCTGCGGAGGTAGTGGAAAGCTGGATAAATTCAGAGGGACACAGGCGGAATATCCTGAATGCATCTTATAATCAGATTGGCGTCGGATATTGCGAAACAGAGGGCGGATATAATTATTACTGGGATCAGTTGTTTGTCGGCGATTCCTATTAATGGAAGGCGTATATTTCGTAAAGTCGTGAGAAAAAGATATAGAACAGCAGGTTATAGGACAGATTAAGAAAGGATACAGAGAAAGAAATGACGATCAAAGAGCAGGCAGCAAATATGAAAGCAGACAGCCCGAAGATGGCGGCTGTTGATATCAACGGCAGAAATCGGGCGTTGGAGAATATTATCGAAGCATTGTACGGGCATAAGGAAGAAATTCTGACGGCAAATGAAAAAGATCTGAAAGCTGCAAAAGAGTCCGGTTTGGAAGCACCGGTGTTAAAACGATTGAAGTTCAATGAGGCGAAGATGGAGGATGTGATTAAGGGAATCAGAGATCTGATCGCACTGCCGGATCCGCTGGGAAGAGAGCAGCTGCGGAGAGAATTGGATTCCGATCTGCTGTTGATACGGGAGAGCTGTCCGATCGGTGTGATCGGCGTCATCTTTGAGGCGCGTCCGGATGCGTTGGTACAGATCGCAACGCTTTGCTTAAAGAGCGGAAATTGCGCGATCTTAAAGGGTGGAAGTGAAGCCATGAATACCAATCGAGTGGTATTCCGGACGATCCATGAGGCTGCGGTTGCTTCGGGAATGCCTGAGAATTGCATGGTACAGGTGGAGGCAAGAAGTGAGATCACAGAGCTGCTTGATTGTCATGAATCGGTAGATCTGCTGATTCCGCGGGGGTCCAACGCCTTTGTACAATATATTATGAACAACACAAAGATTCCGGTGATGGGACACGCAGATGGGATCTGTCATATTTACGCGGACAAGAATCTCAATGTGGAACAGGCGGTTCCTGTCATCGTTGATTCCAAAACACAATATACGGCGGTCTGCAATGCCACGGAAACATTGCTGGTGCACAAGGATGCCGCAGAGAAATTACTTCCTGTTCTGAATCGCGCACTTGCGCAAAAACAGGTGGAAGTGCGGGGAACCGAAAAGGTGCGCGGAATCATTGAGTGCCTGCCGGCAACGGAGGAAGATTTCCGGACGGAATATCTGGATCTGATCATTTCTGTGAAGATTGTTGACAGTATCGAGGAGGCGATCGACCACATCAATCGCTATGGCTCTCATCATACGGACTGTATCCTGACAGAAGATGACAAGGCGGCAGAACAATTTATGAGAGATGTGGACTCAGCAGGCGTCTACAGAAACTGTTCTACCCGTTTTGCGGACGGGTATCGCTATGGTTTCGGAGCGGAAGTAGGAATCGGTACAGGTAAGCTTCATGCCAGAGGTCCGGTGGGACTGGAGGGGTTATGCACTTACAAGTACAAGTTGTTTGGCAATGGTAATATTGTAGCAGATTATGCCGAGGGGAGAAGACAATTTCACTTTAAAGATTATCCGGTACAGAATTAAGGGATTGCTTAGCACCGGCGCGGGGAAGACCGGTGATAAGATCCGGGGTCAGACGAATAGCAAAAGGAGGGATTATCATGTTATTGACTTTAATACCGTTGTTTGATGAAAACATGATGGTCAAGGCTTACTCATTGTTTACACAGCGCGATCATTACTTTTATAATCCGACTCACACAGACGAGGCGGTGGAGCGGAGTGCGGAAATTGAGGGCTTGGATATCATCGGAAGTGTAGGGGCGGAGACTTTGGTTGGTGAGGATAAGGAGATATTTGTCACCTTGAATCCGGTTTCACTGTATACGCCCTTTGAAGAAGACTGTAAGCTGGAACCGGAGCGACTTGTATTTATCATTGATAATACATTTCCTACGGACAGTAATTGTATCGCGAGATTGCAGGAATTGAAGTCAAGGGGGTATAAACTTGCGATCCGAAAGCTGGAGGTACGGCAATATCAGCAATATAATCAGATTTTGTCCATGGCGGATTATATGTTCTTTGATCACAAAAAGATGAATATCAGCAGCGGACGTCTGTTTTTTACCAAGATGTTTCCGGCGATCAAGCTGTGTGCAGGCAATCTTGACAGCAACGAAACTTTTGAGAAGCTGAAAAAAGAAGGAGGTTACCACTTCTTTGAGGGACCTTTTTATCGTACCGCGATCACCCACGGACAGCATGAAGTGAAACCGTTGGAGGTCAATTATATCCAGCTGTTGAATATGGTGAATAAGAATGATTATGATCTGCAGGGAGCAGCAGAGGTCATTTCCAGAGATACGGCGCTTGTGATTTCATTGTTGAAGGTTGTAAACCGGATGGCGAGAAATTCGGAGATCGTATCGATCAAACATGCGGCTGCCATGCTGGGACAGAGAGAACTCAGGAGATTTATCAACACCGTTGTGGTGGGTGAGATGTATTCCGATAAGCCGAATGAGATCACGAGATTATCGCTGCTGCGGGCGAAATTCGCCGAAAATCTTGCAAAGGATTTTGATCTGGCTTCTCAATCAGGTGAATTGTTTCTGATGGGATTATTTTCTGTTTTAGATCTGATTTTGGGATTGCCTATGGAAGAAGCTCTGGAAAAATTGAAATTGTCCAGGGATATTACCGAGGTTCTGACGAAGGGGACAGGTCCGTTTGCTGAACTCTATCATTTTATGCAGGATTATGAGAATGCCAACTGGGAGAATGTGGACAAGGTGATCAAGGAGAAAAATCTTGGATCGCTGGAGGTATATAAGGCATTTACCGATGCGTTGGAGTGGTATCGGAGATTATTCAGCAGGGATGAGGAATCCGATGATCAGGAAAAGGTAGGAGCAGAAATTATACAACAGGATTGATAATATAAGAATAATATGAACAGTGAAAATAGAGAACAAAGAGAATTCAAACTTCACAGCGAATATAAACCGACCGGTGATCAGCCTCAGGCGATCGAGGAACTGGTGAAAGGCTTTCGGGAGGGCAATCAGTTTCAGACATTATTGGGGGTGACCGGCTCCGGAAAGACCTATACGATGGCAAATGTTATAGAAAGATTACAAAAACCCACGCTGATTATTGCGCACAATAAAACGTTAGCAGCGCAGCTTTACAGCGAATTTAAGGAATTTTTTCCGGAAAATGCAGTGGAATATTTTGTTTCCTACTATGACTATTATCAGCCGGAAGCCTATGTTCCGTCTACGGATACTTATATTGAAAAAGACTCGGCGATCAATGATGAGATTGATCGCTTGCGTTTGTCAGCGACGGCTGCGCTGGTAGAGCGGAAGGATGTTATTATCGTATCCAGCGTGTCCTGTATTTACGGTCTGGGAAGTCCGGTGGATTATCGGAATATGATGCTGTCTTTGCGGCCGGGAATGGAGCGGGAGAGAGACGAGGTATTAAGAAAACTGGTGGATATGCAATATGTCCGGAATGAGATGGATTTTAAGCGGGGAACATTTCGGGTGCATGGTGATGTGGTGGAGATCATCCCTGCAAATTATGATGATCTGGCTGTTCGGGTTGAATTTTTCGGAGATGAGATCGACCGGATCACAGAGATCGATGTATTGACCGGAGAAGTGAAAAACCGGTTGGAACATATCGCCATATTTCCGGCTTCTCATTATGTCGTACCTCAGGAAAAGATTGAACTTGCGGCAAAATCCATTGAAAAAGAGCTTGAGGAACGGGTGCGCTATTTTAAAAGCGAAGATAAGCTGTTGGAGGCGCAGCGGATTTCCGAACGGACGAATTTTTATATTGAGATGATGCGTGAGACGGGATTTTGTTCGGGAATCGAGAATTATTCCAGACATCTGGCGGGATTGGAGCCGGGTGCGACGCCTCATACATTGATGGATTATTTTCCGGATGAATTCCTGATTATTGTGGATGAGTCTCATATTACCATTCCGCAGGTGCGGGGAATGTATTTCGGAGATCAGTCCAGAAAGAATACGCTGGTGGAGTATGGCTTCCGGCTTCCGTCCGCAAAGGATAACCGCCCGCTTAATTTTGAAGAATTCGAGAGTAAGATCGATCAGATGATGTTCGTATCCGCAACGCCGAATGTTTACGAGGATGAACATGAATTGAAACGGGTCGAGCAGATCATCCGTCCTACGGGGCTTCTGGATCCAAAGGTGGAGGTGCGGCCGGTGGAGGGGCAGATCGATGATCTCATATCGGAGATTCATAAGGAGACCGCAAAGAAAAATAAGGTGCTTGTGACAACGCTTACCAAGAGAATGGCGGAAGATCTGACGGATTATATGGACGAGGCGGGAATCCGGGTGAAGTATCTTCATTCGGATATTGATACGCTGGAACGGACGGAGATTATTCGTGATATGCGTCTGGATGTCTTTGATGTGCTGGTGGGAATTAATCTTCTCCGTGAGGGACTGGATATTCCGGAAATCTCTCTTGTAGCGATCCTAGATGCGGATAAAGAAGGTTTTTTGCGTTCCAGAACTTCTTTGATCCAGACGATCGGACGGGCGGCAAGAAATGCGGAAGGGCACGTTATTATGTATGCGGACGCTATCACGGATTCCATGCGCGAAGCCATCGATGAGACCAACAGGCGCCGTGAGATTCAGGAGAAGTATAATGAGGAACATGGCATTACGCCGGTGACGATCAAGAAGGCGGTGCGTGATCTGATCCGTATTACGAAGGCTGCGGAAAAGACGATCAGCACCATTGAGAAAGATCCGGAATCCATGAGTCCGAAGGAAATAGAGAAATTGATTAAGCAGTTGCGCAAGGAGATGGAGAAAGCAGCTGCGGAATTGAATTTTGAGGTGGCTGCGCAGCTGCGTGACAAGATGTTAGAGATCAAGGAAAAATACGAGCCGGCGAGATAAAAGCCGGGCAAGGGGCAACTTAATAGGAGATGCCGCCGAGCAGCATTTTTTCAAAATTGCTTTTCATCTCTTTTATTCTGCTTCTGCTGAGAGGAACATCGATGTTGTTCCCTAAGTGGACGAATTCTTTATCCACTTCCTTTACGTGTTCCATATTGACAATATATCCCTGATGCGTGAAAAAGAACTGACCGGGATTCAGCTTGGGATAAATATTTTTTAGAGTTTCATAACAGGTAAGTTCGCCGTCAACCATGTGGAAGATACATTGGTTGCGGCGTTTTTCAATATAAAGAATACGCTGTATGCTGATGGTGGTATATCCGCTTCCGGTTTTCAGGCGGAGATAGCGGTTTTTCGCTTCTTCGCTGTTCTTCTTGTAATCTGCAAGAATCAGCATTTTAGAGAGCGCTTCTTTCAGGTCCAGATATTTTACGGGTTTCATGATATAGGCTTCTGCCTTGACCTGATAGGCGTTTGCGGTGTAATCCTCATAGCTTGTGATAAAGCAGATGGTCGGGTGTTTCTCGGTTTTCCGAAGTTGTTCCGCAACATCGATACCTGAGATCCCAGGCATATCGATATCCAGCAGATAGAAATCAAACAGCTCTCCGTCAGCTATCGCTTGCATCAGATCGTCTCCGCCGGCGAACAGACGATATACAATGGACAGTTCCATTTCATTCCCGAATACACTGACGTGTTTCTCAATTTCTTCCAGATAAAATTCTTCATCATCACAGATTGCAACTTTATATTCTCGCATAATGTCCCCTTTGAGTCAGTTTGTAGTTTTTCTTATCATACCATAGATCGGATCGAATAGAAAGATGATCATGTAAATGAGTGGTGATCGGGTTTGAATTCGGGATATTTTATCGATAATTTGGTAAGGCGATCGTCATGCAAAAGGTATGATCGTGATAATTGATCTGAACCGTTCCGTTTAAGCGTTTCACTGCGTGGCGGATATTCTCAATTCCATATCCATGCTCTTTCAGCGGATCCTGTTTTGTAGAGAGAAAACGGCCGTTTTCTTCCCGGATTTCCCCGGCGTAGTTGTTTTCACATTTTATAAACAGGTAGGAATGTTGCTGATAAATATGCAGATCAATTACGCCCGGTTCACACCGTTCGGCGGCTTCGATGGCATTATCCAGCATATTTCCCACGATGGTGATCAGATCAAAGTCCTCACAATAAAGTTCCTGAAATTGCTGTTTAAAGTGAAAGGTAATCTGTTTTTCCTTGCAGATCAGATATTTCTGATTCAGGATTGAAGACAGGAATTCAGAGGGAGTGGCAATTACGTTTTGTTCTTTCAGGCTTTCGGTCAGATGATTGATATAACGGATGATCCGGTCGGTATTGTTTTGGTTGGCGTAACCTTTTATGATGACCAGATGGTTGTTCATGTCATGGCGCAGCTTCCGCAAATGTACGATATTATCTGTCAGACATTCCGAGTATTCCTGTTTCAGCTTGTTTGCTTCCAGCGCTACCTTTGTCTGCAGGTTTTCATGCAGGACTTCTAAAAGCTTTTTATGAAGATTGAGCATGATAAGAATTATGAGCATCAACAGTGTGAATGTAATCAATAGAAAATTCTGGGCTTTTTCGCTTTCCAGTTTTAATACCAAAGGCACAACCGAGATAAACAGGCTTAAAAACAGGATCAGCAGATTAAAGCCCATGACGGTCTTGCGTTCTTTGGGGTTATAGCGTTGGGATTTGATGTTGATGTAGATGGTGAGGGCAACGTAAATCAGGAAGGTACAGGTGATGCGTTTGTAGGATTTGTATAACATATTTTGTTGTGCATATGTAAAATCTGTTGTAACAAAAGAGTGTAAAATATAGATTAGAAACATTGCAAGCAAATTAAATATCAAATATTCTATAAATAATATAATTTTGTTTTTATAGTTGTCTTTAGTAATAATAAAAATGTAAATAAAATCAATTATGATGGATAAAAGATCGGTGGTAAATATAGTTAAATTATCAATAAACTCAAAGAAAAAGTTTAACCCGATAAAAATTGTTTTGTATTTAAAAGCCTTCTTATAATTGTAATCATGACAATGAAATTTAATATAATCATCTAATATTAAGAAGGATAATATGTATCGAGTTAGATTAAAAAAATAATTAATAACCATAAGACCTCGTAAATAATATGTGTGTATCAGCAAATATAGTATCGACAATTAATGATAATATATTACCAAATATCACCATAAAAGAACAGAATATCCTCAAGGTATTGAAAAAATTTTTGATTTTGATAAAGTGTTGCTTGTAAGGAGGATAAAAAGATGCAAAAACAAAAATCTTTTCAAACTTTAACAGAAATAGAAAAGAGAAATATTAATGCTGGTGGTAGAGATTGGGCTTTTGATGTTGTAGATGGCGTTTTTAATTGGTTATATAACAAGTATTGGAAGAAAAAGAAAAAATAACCCCACCCAAAATCTCTGTCTCCGGGGGAACGGGCAGAGAGTATATGCAAACGCAAAACTAAGGAGCAGTTATGAAGTATTACTGCGTCATGCAGCATGATATGACAGACTGCGGAGCTGCGTGTCTGGCAACCATAGCAGAGCAAAACGGCAGTAAGATCAGTATTTCCAGGATCAGGGAAGCAGCCGGAACGGACAGACAGGGAACAAATGTCTACGGTCTGATCAAGGCGGCAGAGGAAATTGGATTTGAGGCACAGGGAGTAAAAGGAGATAAAGAAGCATTCTTTACGGAATTCCCGCTGCCGTGTATTGCCCATGTTATGGTTGCCGGAAGAACACAGCACTATGTTGTCATACATAAAATTACAAAAAATAAAATCATCCTTGCGGACCCGGCGAAAGGAATATGTACAGTCACACCCTTGGAATTTTTCGGGGAAGACGGAAGTGAAAGCAATCCACCCTATTATCGGTGGACAGGCGTTCTGGTATTACTGACAAAAAAACAGACATTTCAGAAACAGAAAGGGACCGGAGGAATCATAGGTCGCTTTTTTTATCTGCTGAAACCGCAAAGAAAGTTGTTGCTGCATATATTTATGGCGTCTATGCTCTACACGGTCCTTGGGATCCTGGGAGCTTTTTATTTTCAATTATTGATTGATGACATACTGCCGGGAAATATGGCGCATGCGCTGACCGTATTATCCGTAGGGATCATTGTATTAAATATATTTAAAGTATTACTGGATGCCTTTCGGCAACAGTTGCTGCTCTATTTAAGCCAGAAACTGGATATCCCGCTGATGCTTGGATATTACAATCACGTAACAGATCTGCCCATGAATTTCTTCGGAACCAGAAAAATCGGAGAAATTATTTCCAGATTTCAGGATGCGGCAAACGTGAGAGAAGCTATATCCGGGGCAACATTAACCATTATGCTGGACACTGTAATGGCAGCGGCGGGAGGAATCCTTCTCTACTTTAAAAATCCCCGGATGTTTGGAATTGCATTGATTATCGTTGTAATCTATCTTATCACTGTGGCGGCATTCCGCAAAAGTTATGATGACATCAACAGACAGCAGATGGAAGACAATTCCGGATTGACGTCATATCTTGTAGAATCTCTCAGAGGAATTCAGACTGTGAAAGCCTACCATGCGGAACGCAAGATCAAAATGGAAACCGAAACGAAATTCGTAAGCCTTTTAAAAAGCGTTTTCCGGCTTGGATGTGTGGGAAATCTTCAGGAAAGCATTAAGAATTTTACGGAATACGTAGGAGAAATTCTGATCATCTGGGCAGGAGCGGCAGGAGTATTGAACGGGCAGATGAGCATCGGAGAATTAGTGACATTTAATGCATTGCTTGTTTATTTTCTGGATCCGGTGAAGAATCTCATTGACCTTCAACCTCAGGTTCAGACAGCGGTAGTCGCGGCAGACAGACTGGGAGAAATCCTCGATCTGAAAGTTGAGATGACCGAAAAGGAACGGCAGAAATTGAAACCGGAAAGACTTCGGGGTGATATCAGATTTCATGATGTGACATTTCGATACGGCACAAGACAGGCGGTTTTGGAAGAAGTCAATATGGAGATTCATGAGGGAGAAACCATAGCGCTGATCGGGGAAAGCGGATCGGGAAAATCCACCCTTGCCAGATTATTGCTGAATTTTTATCAGCCGGAAAGAGGAGAGATTACGATCGACGGCAATAATATTCAGGATATTCAGATCGAAACCTTGCGTGACAGGATCGCCTATGTATCACAGGAAACCTTTTTATTTGCCGGAACGATCATGGAAAATCTAAGTCTCGGAATGGATGAACCGGATCCGGATCGGATTATTGAAGCGGCAAAGAAAGCAGAGGCGCATGAATTTATCAACCGTCTTCCCGATCGTTATCAGACCGTGTTGGAAGAAAACGGGCAGAATCTGTCCGGAGGACAAAGACAGCGGTTGTCTATTGCGCGGGCGTTGTTAAAAAATCCGGATATCCTGATTCTGGATGAAGCCACCGGAAATCTGGACGTGGAAACAGAACGGCGGATCGACGGGATGCTCAAAGAATATTCAAAAAACAGGACGACCATTGTGATTACACACAGACAGGGAATGCTGGAATATTGCAACCGGATCTTTCGTGTGGAACAGGGGAGAATCACAGAGCAAAAATATAGAACAGAAACATAGAACGGAAACACGGAAAAACAGGTCAAAGGAAACTATTTTCACAGGAGGTCAGACATGAAACCGATCTTGATGGATATGGAGGAATTATCGGACAGCGCAAGAGTTTACAGCGAAAGACCGCATCCTTTTTATATTGTGTTTATCTATCTTGTTTTGGGACTTCTCGCGTCAGCGATTCTGTTTCTTTATTATTTTAAAATGGATACAAAAGTAACCGCAAGCGGGATTTTGCGGCAGGTGGAACAGCCTTATGTGGTAAGTTGCAGTGTAGACGGATTTGTCAAGGGGAGCAATATAGAAGAAGGCAAATATGTACAGAGCGGGGAATTGTTGGCAGAGCTTTCGGTACAGGGACAGGATAAAAACGTTAAAATATCTGCTGAAAAAGACGGATATCTTACCGCAAATACAGAAATCGGAGAGGGGAGTGCTGTTGAAAAAGGGGAGACGTTATGTGAGATCCTGCCGAAAGAAAGCGGCGCATATTATGCGGAACTATTTATCACCAACGAAGATATCGGGAAAATCAAAGAGGGAAATACCGTACGGATGGAGATGGCATCTTATCCTGCAAGCGAATATGGCTACATAACCGGTAAAATTCAAAATATTTCACCGGACAGCAGGAGGGATTCCGGAAGCGGACAATCTTATTATATTGCAAAAGTTTCCTGTGAGGATATCTTCTTAAAAACAAAAGACGGCAGAGAGGGGAAATTAAAGAACGGCATGCTGTCTCAGGCGGGAAGTATAGTCGGAGAAGAGCGTATGCTGGATTATATAATAAAAAAAATAGACTAATTCGATTCCTTTTCCAATCGGATTGTGTTATGATAAGAATGTCTGTTACCGGAAAGCAGTTCAAATGAAAGATAAGGAGTAACGTATGATACAAGTCGGCATTTGCGATGATAATCCGGTGGACAGAGAAACATTACGATTTTTCTGTGAAAAAATTCTCTTGGATTTTGGTATGGAGGGGGATATACTTTGTTTTTGCGATGGAATACAGTTATTGGAATATTGTGAGAAAAAGGAAACGAAGACCATAGATTTGTTATTTCTCGATATTGAAATGGAGAAACTTAATGGAATACAGGTCAAAGAAAAGGCACTTCGTTTAGATAAAATACGTCGGATCGTATTTGTCTCCGATCACAGCGAACAGATGCAGGAGGCTTTTGGATTAAAGACGATTGGATTTGAGAAAAAGCCTGTGAAATTTGGCAGAATCGACAGATGGATTGCAGTGGTTGCTGCGGAAAAAGAAGAAAACTATGTAGTGGATCTGGGCTCCGATGCAGTTGAGATAGAAACTGTGACGGTGACCATGGAAGAAATATTGTATGTCCAGTCTGATTCTCATTTTACAAAAGTATATCTGCATCTTGACAGTCAGAGAAAACGGAATCGGGAATACTATTATGTATCAAGAAATATCGCATGGTGGAAACAACAGAGATCGTCAATCATTCAGGTTCACAAATCTTATTTCGTGAATTTTATGCATGTGGCAGCGATCGGAGAAGCAATTCATTTCCGGAATGACGGTCGCAAGGTTCCTGTGGGACGTACCTATCGGGATACAGTAAGAGAACGGTATCAGGAATATATCAAGGAAAAGATAAGGAAACGATTGTTATGACAGATCTGATATATACACTGCTTTATGTAACCAGTGATTTTTTATGCACATTGTTAGCATATACCATTATATTTGAAGCGAAACTTCACGAAGACAAAAAACGATTTTTGCTTTGTGGAGTATTTGTGCTTCTTCTGCAAGGCATCATCTGCATATCGGCTGACTTTCTTATGGTGCAGACCGTCAATCTGTTCTTTCTTATTTTGATCCCGCTCTTTTTATTGGAAAATACAGAGACTCACTGGATTTTTCTGTATCCGGTGGTGGCAATGGGAAACAGCATTGCAGCAGTCTGCACCTCGTTTATTCTGGCGTTGGCACTGAATATGACGAATCATGAGCTGATCTATACGCCCGTTTATGTGGTGATCTGCCAGTTCATACCGGTGGTGTTGCTGCTGTTCTTTCTTATCTTGAAAAAAATCCGTCCCGTAAAAGCTCAAAAATTAAAAATCGGAAGGCGTCAATATATCATATTTTATACCGGAGCAATCTGTGCTTATCTGATCATAGCATTTATGCAGATGATGACAGATAAGCCATTGGATGACAATATGAGGAATGTAGCGGGGCTTGCCACATCGCTTTTGTGTCTGATCTATGTTGTGAACAGTATCTGGCAGGGAATTGTGATGTATCGCGAAGAAGAATATCGTAAAAAGACGGAATTGTATGAAGAATATATGCGTCTTCAGGAAAACCGCATTCAGGCAATTATTGAACAGGACGAGAAAATGCGCAGCTTCCGCCATGATATCAAGGCGCATATACGTGCTTTATCCGCATATTCGGAAGAAGGATCCAGCGCGCAGCTACGCCGTTATCTGGAGGATATGACCGATCATTCCGCGATCCATGATGTGAAAACTTATACTGGAAACAAGGCGGTGGACGCGATCATCAGGGAAGAATTAAAACGCTCGGCATCATGTGAAATCATATTTGAATTCAAAGGGGAACTGCCTGCACAGACCGAACAGTCGGTATTTGATATCTGCACGATCATATCAAATCTTATGCGAAATGCCGTGGAAGCCTGTGAGAAACTGGCACAGGATCAGGAACGCAGGATTCTTCTTGTCGTATATCCCTATAATGAAAATATTTATATTTATACGGAGAACTCCATTGCAAATCCGGTTAAAGTATCCGGAAAGAAAATAAAGACGACAAAGAGCGATACAAAGAATCATGGATTGGGAAGCGAAAATATCCGGAAAACTGTAGAAAAATATCAGGGCAGCATCGAATACATCAATAAGCAGGGACGGTTTGCCGTGGAAATTCTGATTTAAATTATCAGAGTCCGTATCGAAACATGTCGTTCGTGAAGATAATCTGTCGTTTGTGAAAGACAGATTGAAAGGAAACATCACATTCTTTAATATGGAATTGCAAGCTCTTACTCAACAAATTGGCTTGCAGATAAGGAGGAATGTGATGTTAGCAGTAGTAAATTTTGAATATTTAATCCGGCTTCTGTTCGGTAATAAAAAGTAAAAAATAAAAATAAAAACATAAGGGGTGTGATGCCATGAACAATTAAGCCGGAGCAATCCGGCTTTTTTTTGTGAACGGCACTCCGATTCAATCTCCCACCTCTATAGGTGGTGAGTAAAGCAAGGAAACTTACGTAGGTCGCAGGGCTAAAGCCATGCGACATTCAAGGCTGGGTTTTGGGGCGCCCGCTCATCAGTGACAGCTGTGAATAGCAACAGAAAATGAAACGGATTGCAAAATTTGTCAAATTAGGATATAATGAAACTACAAGTCTGAGGGGTAATTATATAGACAATAGGATGTCGGGAGGAACGGAATTGATTACGATAGGAATATGTGAAGATGAAGAGAAAGAATTTTCGGAAATAAGACAGATGTGTCAGAATTTTTTTCAAAAAAGCGGAATCGAGGGGGAAATCTGCGTTTTTTCGTCGGGAGAGAGTCTGCTCCAATATTGTGAAGAAGAAGATAAAGTATTGGATCTTTTGTTTCTCGATATTGAATTAGAGGGGATCAGCGGTATCGAAGTCAAGGAGCGGCTAAGCAAGGATTCACATGTATGGAGGATCCTGTTTATTTCCAATCATCCGGAGGCGATGAGGGAAGCATTCGGGATTAAAACCATGGGGTTTCTGGAAAAACCGGTATCCGAAGAGGAACTATTCCGGTGGTTATCTGCCGTCTGTAAAGAAAAAGAAGAGGCGATTCTTGAGGATATCAGTTATATACAGGCGGACGGACATTATACCAGAGTATATTTTCAGAATATGCAGACGGAAAACGGGGAGGAGCAATATATGTATGTTCCGGCAACCATGAGCGACTGGGAGGAAAAGTTTGAGGAGATGCCGATTGTGCGGACGCATCGCTCGTATATGGTGAATCTGGAAAATGTATTAAGCATAAAACGGGGAGTTTTATTGCGTAATTCGGAGAAAATCATTCCGGTGGGAAGAAAATATCGGGAGAACTTACAGAGGGCGTATCAGGAGTTCATTAAGACCAAAGTTCGCAATCGAATCTTTGAAGATGATGTCGTTCACGCAAAAAACGTGTCGTTCGTGAAAAAGTGAGAAAAAATCATGTTTAGAAACTTGCACTTGCATGGTAATCATGGTATGATACGAAGTGTAGAGTACAAAAGTTTTATTGTATTTACATGCGTAGAGGTGTACTCGGGGATGAAAAAAATGATAAAGGCAGTAGATACGGTAAATTCTTAGGTTGACATAATGTATGATATCGTGTCTTGAGAAGAGTCGGAGAAATCCGGCTCTTTTCATGTGAAGGCGACAAGCCGGAAAGAGAGGGAGAAATATGGACAGTTATATGGAACTTATGTTGAAGCAACTGGAGACAAAGGAACAGAAAGAGGCGCGAAAAAAGCGCATGGAAGAATTATACCGGGAGGCGGTGGAAAAGAATGAGATCATGGAAGAACAGGAATTTGCGTTAGACCATGTTCTGTACTACCATGGCGAGATTATGGAATATAAGCTGGGGGAACTCATCGACCGGATGATGACACTGGTGGAAAAATGGGGAGCAGAGCCGACCGGATTTCCTGTGACGGTACTCTATCACGAAGAAGACGGCTATTATGAGGGAGAGATCTATCTTCCTCTGGATCGTGAGATTTCGCCGGAAGAAGATTTTTGCTATAAAGAGAAAGTCCGTATTTATCATGCCTTGAAGATCGAGAAAAAAGGAAAGATCGATTCCCTGCAGGATCTGTATGATAAGCTGGAAGCATACCGGATTGCAAAAGGATGGAAAGCGCAGACATTTCCTTTTTCCGTTACAACGGCAGGCAGTGACAATGAGGAAGACTGGACAACCGCTGTTTACGTGGGGATAAATAAGAATGTAATTTAAACGTTACCTTGCAAGGACCCTGATTTTATGTTATGATGATAAAGAATGTGTAACTATTCCGCAGGAATTCGAGTTTGGGGTTCTGAATAGTTACAAGAATGTATACTGTTCAATCTCAAAAGAATCAGGGAATTATAGAAAACGAGGTAACTATGAAAATTACAGTAATCGGATGCGGACGCTGGGGATCTTTGATCACCTGGTATCTGGATTATATCAATATGGACGTGACGCTTTATGGAAGGGAAAATTCTGCTCATATGCAGCGTTTTTTGAGCGAGAGAAAAAATGACTTTCTGGAATTGCCAAAATCCGTCAAGCTGTCTACCGATCTTGGATCGGTAAAAGATGCGGAGGCAATCGTGATCTCCATTAACTCACAGGGATTGCAGTCGTTGATGGATGAATTAAAGCCATACGATCTGCGGAATAAGATCTTTATTCTCTGCATGAAGGGAATCGAGATCACGACCGGAAGACGATTGACCCAGGTCGTGAATGACAATATGGATTTCTCCAATGAGGCGGCAGTGTGGATCGGACCGGGGCATGTGCAGGAATTATACAAGGGAATTCCAAACTGTATGGTCATAGACAGCAACAACGAAGCCGTCAAAAAAAGACTGGTAAATACCTTTAACAGCAACCTGATCCGTATCTATTACGGTCAGGATCTGATCGGAAATGAAGTGGGAGCGGCTGCCAAGAATGTGATCGGTATCGCCGCAGGCATGCTGGACGGTCTGGGACTGTCTTCCCTAAAAGGCGCATTGATGTCAAGGGGAACAAGAGAAGTATCAAGACTGATCAAGGCTATGGGAGGAAATGAACTCTCCGCTTATGGATTGTGTCATCTGGGAGATTATGAAGCGACCGTCTTTTCCCAATTCAGCAACAACCGGAGATTTGGTGAGATGTTTATCCGGGGAGAGCAGTATGACAAGCTGGCGGAGGGGTATTATACGGTTCGCGCCATGATGAATCTGGCAAAGAATTACGGCGTGGACCTTCCGATCAGCAGGGCGGTCTATGAGATGCTGTACAACAAAAGGGATCCAAAAGAGGCATTAAACGAGTTGTTTGCGCGCTCGATTAAAAATGAATTTTAATTAAGGAATCAGTGATGAGTGAGAAAAAATATATTAAGATCAGGGGAGCCAATGAACATAATTTAAAAAAAATAAATGTAGATATTCCGAGAAATGAATTTGTAGTGCTGACGGGCCTGAGCGGTTCGGGAAAATCTTCTTTGGCGTTTGATACGATCTATGCAGAGGGACAGAGACGATATATGGAGTCTCTGTCTTCTTATGCGCGACAGTTTTTGGGGCAGATGGAAAAACCGGATGTGGAGAGTATCGAGGGACTTTCTCCGGCAATCTCCATCGATCAAAAATCTACCAATCGCAATCCACGGTCAACGGTGGGAACCGTGACGGAGATCTATGATTATTTCCGGTTGCTTTATGCAAGGGTGGGAATTCCCCATTGTCCGAATTGCGGTCGGGTCATTGCAAGACAGACTGTCGATCAGATGGTAGATACCATTATGCAACTGCCGGAGAAAACAAAGGTGCAGCTTTTGGCACCGGTTGTGCGAGGCAGAAAAGGGCGCCATGAAAAAGTTCTGGATCGGGCGAAGAAAAGCGGATATGTACGCGCCAGGATCGACGGGAATATTTATGAATTGACCGAGGAGATCACGCTGGATAAAAATATCAAGCATACCATTGAAATCGTGGTAGACCGTCTTGCAATCAAGCCGGGCATCGAAAAGCGGCTCAGCGATTCCATCGAAAATGTGTTGAAGATTTCCGAAGGGCTTATGACACTGGATGTCATAGACGGGGAGCCGATGAATTTCAGTCAGGATTTCTCCTGTCCCGATTGCGGGATCAGCATTGACGAGATCCAGCCGAGAAGTTTTTCTTTTAATAATCCTTTTGGAGCCTGCCCGGAATGTCTGGGACTGGGATATAAAATGGAATTTGATGCGGATCTTATGATACCGGATATGAGCCTTTCCATCAACGAGGGCGCTATCGTGGTATTGGGCTGGCAGTCGGCAAATAAAGAAGGCAGTTTTTCAAACTCGCTTTTGCAGGCGCTTTGTGAAGAATATCAATTTGATCTGGATACGCCGTTTGAACAATATCCGGAGAACATCAAACACATTTTATTGTACGGTACAGACGGACACTCCGTAAAAGTTCACTACAAAGGACAGCGGGGAGAAGGTGTGTACGATGTTGCTTTTGAGGGATTGATCAAAAATGTAGAGCGGCGATATCGTGAGACAAGCGGGGAGAGCACCAAGCAGGAGTATGAGGAATATATGCAGATCACTCCCTGCCGTGTCTGCAAGGGACAGCGTTTGAAGAAAGAATCCCTGGCTGTGACGGTGGGGGATAAGAATATCTATGAAGTGACAAATATGTCGATCGTGGAATTGCGGAACTATCTGCAAAATATGGAACTTTCCAAAACACAGCAATTGATCGGCGAGCAGATCTTAAAGGAGATCCGGGCAAGAATCGGTTTCCTCGCGGATGTGGGATTGGAATATCTTTCTCTTTCAAGAGCCACGGCGACATTGTCCGGCGGTGAAGCGCAGCGGATCCGCCTTGCGACGCAGATCGGTTCCGGTCTGGTGGGAGTTGCCTATATTTTAGATGAGCCGAGTATCGGTCTGCATCAGAGAGATAACGATAAATTATTAGGCGCCCTGATGCGGCTTAAGGATCTGGGAAATACATTAGTGGTGGTGGAGCATGATGAAGATACCATGCTTGCCGCGGATTATATCGTAGATATCGGTCCCGGCGCCGGAGAACACGGCGGCGAGGTGGTGGCAGCGGGAACGGCGCAGGAGATCATGGCAAATGAGAACTCCATTACCGGAGCGTATTTAAGCGGACGGATGAAAATACCGGTTCCGCAGGTAAGACGGGAGCCGTCCGGCTGGTTGAAAGTCTGCGGAGCCGCCCAGAATAATCTGAAAAATATTGATGTAGAATTTCCATTGGGAATTATGACGGTGGTGACCGGCGTTTCCGGCTCCGGAAAAAGTTCCCTTGTCAATGAAATTCTCTATAAGAGTCTGGCGAAAAAATTAAACCGCGCCCATGTGATCCCCGGAAAACATAAAAAGATCATCGGTATGGAGCAGCTGGATAAGGTGATCGATATCGATCAGTCGCCGATTGGAAGAACGCCCCGCTCCAATCCGGCAACTTATACGGGAGTATTTGACCAGATACGGGATCTTTTCGCCGGCACCGCAGACGCCAAAATGCGCGGATATTCCAAAGGCCGGTTCAGTTTTAATGTAAAAGGCGGAAGATGCGAGGCATGTTCCGGTGACGGTATCATCAAGATCGAGATGCATTTTTTGCCGGATGTCTATGTGCCTTGCGAAGTCTGCGGCGGAAAGCGCTACAATCGGGATACGCTGGAAGTGAAATATAAGGGAAAAAATATTTATGATGTGTTGGATATGACCGTGGAGGAGGCATGTGTTTTCTTTGAAAATGTGCCGTCTATCTACCGAAAGATCTCAACCTTGAAAGAAGTAGGTCTTTCTTATATCAAGCTTGGGCAGCCGTCAACGGAATTATCCGGCGGTGAGGCCCAGAGAGTGAAGCTTGCGACGGAATTGAGCCGCAGAAGTACGGGAAAGACAGTTTATATCTTAGATGAGCCGACCACCGGTCTTCATTTTGCCGACGTACACAAGCTGGTGGATATTTTGCGGAAATTGTCAGAGGGAGGAAATACGGTGATCGTCATTGAGCACAATCTCGATGTGATCAAGACTGCGGATTATATCATTGATATCGGTCCGGAAGGCGGCGACCGGGGCGGAACGGTGATCGCGAAAGGTACGCCGGAAGAAATCGTAAAGAATAAAAAATCCTACACCGGACAATTTTTAAAAAAATATCTGTAACTATTCCGCAGAAACTCGAGTCCGGGGTTTTGAACGGCACTCCGATTCAATCTCCCACCGCTATAGGTGGTGAGTAAAGAAAGGAAACTTACGTAGGTGGGAGTTTGAATCTCCGACCTACGGGAATTGCTGCCG